>CAZTYH010000103.1:0-3991 GCA_964617565.1 uncultured Verrucomicrobiota bacterium | reverse complement strand
TCAACACTCCGTCCACGGGCCAATGGGTCACGACCCGCGTGTAAGTGTCCGCCTCCTCGCTCCAGTAATCGGTCGAGAAAAGCATGAGGCCGTAATCGCGGCGGCGGCACTCGTCTATGATGCCCCTTACGATCGGCTGCACGTGTGGGTTGAAATCAGGAACTACGAGCGCGAGCACTTTCGTGCGCCGCCGCACGAGACTGCGCGCGACGAGATTCGGACGATATCCCAGCTTGGCCATGATTTCGCGGACGCGCCGCTTTGTCGCTTCGCCGATCTGCGGATCGTCATTGATCACGCGCGATACGGTGGGATGCGACACCCCCGCTTCCGCCGCGATATCCTTGATGGTGACCCGTCGCTTCATGGCTTATGGATATCAATTTCTGTTGCGGAACGCAATCGTGTGCGTGATATCCGGTCTTGCCGCTCACGCATCCCGTTGTATGATTTTCTCAGGCACTTGTCCCGCCTTGGCGGGATTGGAAAATCTTTCGGCGTTTTTTCCAAGCATTGGAAAAACAGGAGGGGAAGCCATGATTGCTGAACTGACAATCATCAGTGCGGCGTTCACGGCGGGGGCTGTCATACCTGCCGAGTTCTGCTGCAGCCGTATTTCACCACCGCTGTCCTGGAGCCAGGTTCCGGAAGGCACAAAGAGCATCGCGGTGTTGTGCGACGATCCAGATGCCCCGGCGGGCGACTGGGTCCACTGGGTGCTGTTCAATCTGCCACCGGACGCCACCGAATTACCCAAGGGCATGCCAACCACCCCCACCTTGTCGAACGGCGCGATACAGGGAACAACGGATTACGGTCGCAGCGGTTACGACGGCCCTTGCCCGCCGCCGGGCCGGCCGCATCGCTATTTGTTCAAGGTCTTCGCGCTCGACACGAAGCTTTCACTCACACCGAAAGCGCGCAAAAGCGACCTGCTGAAAGCAATGCAGGGGCACATCCTGGCGCAAGGGGAATTGATGGGCAAGTTCGGGCGGTGAATCCCCTCACCCCAGCCCTCTCCCTAAGGGAGAGGGAATATTATTTATACCGAGAAAAAGACCTCCTCTCTCTCGGAGAGAGGACCGAGGTGAGGGAAATAAGCCAACTCACCCTTCATACAGCGTGTTGTCCGGTGCGCCACCGGGGCCGCCCATTCCGCCGGGGCCATCCTCACCCAACAGATCGCCCATTTCCGCCTCGATCTTTTCCGGATCCTCGCCCGCTTCCAGGCGGCGGCACATCTCATCCATCTCCGGCGGCATATCCTCACCGGTTTCCGCGGCCATCTGTCGCATCATCCGGCCGAGCGAACGCGGATCATTTTCATCCAACCCATCCAGCCCGGGCGGCATGTCTCCGCCGGCATCTTCGCCCGACTTGCTTCGCTTCCCGACGGCCGCGAAGCGCGAGATCGCGCGCGACATTTTCGGATGCCCGCATTTCGGACATTTCGGCGGCTTGTGCGTACTTACGTTCCGGACAAGAAAATTAAAAACCTTCCTGCACTTCTCACATTGGTATTCGTAGATCGGCATACGCTCACCTGATTCTGATCATGTTCGCACTAACCCGCATGTTGCACCAGCCTCTCGTGCTGGTGCAATATGCAATCTAATGCTAACCATATCGGTTTTGCTTCGGCCATTAAATAGTGGTTTCAGGTGTCAGGTTTCGGGTATTTGTGAGCAGGTCGTTGCCGAGTGTCGTAGGACGGTCCTCTGGGCCGTCCCGAGGCGGCGCAGAGCACCGCCCTACTTACCCCCGGCCATGGAAAGCCACCACCCTGACACCCAAAGCCCGAAACCTCCCCGGAACTATAACAGCGACATCGCGTCCACATCCACGGCGCAGGTGATCCCCTTGGGCCAGCGGAAGTTCTGCAGTACTTTCCGAAGCGGGTCGGTCATGAGCCGCGTGGTTGGAGCGCGCAGCATGATCTGGTAACGATAAAGCCCTTTCGCCCTCGCAAGCGGCGCGGGCGCTGGACCGGCAGCAATAACGGATGGCGGCAGCAGGGGCGAAAGTTCTTTCATGAACGCCGTGCCGGTAAAAGCGAGCTTCTCTTCGCCTGGCCCGCGAAGCGTAAGGCAAATCAAATGTCCGAACGGCGGATATCCCAGTTCTTTTCTGAACTCGATTTCCTGGTCGTAAAACCCTTCGTAATCCAGCCGGCGGGCTGCCTGAATCGCGGGATGGAACGGAGTGTAGGTCTGCACGATCACGCCGCCTACTACGTCGCCGCGGCCGGCGCGCCCCGCCACCTGGGTCAGCAGCTGGAAGGTTCTCTCCGCGGCACGGAAATCAGGCATATGCAGGCTCATATCCGCAAACACGACGCCCACCAGCGTCACGTTTGGAAAATGAAGTCCCTTCGCGATCATCTGCGTGCCGACGAGAATATCAATCTGCCCGGAACGGAATTCGCCAAGGATTTTCCGGTGCGAATCGCGGGCCGTCGTGGTATCCGAATCCATCCGTCGAATCCGCGCTTTGGGAAACAGCTTGCCCAGGACAGACTCAACCCGCTGCGTACCGAACCCGGCCATCTTGAATGACGGATCGCCGCATTCCGCATTGGGACAACGCGACGGCACCTTCCGGCGCGTCGCGCAAATATGACAGAGCAATTCCTCGGACTGGCGATGATAGGTCAGCGAAACGCTGCATTGGTCGCACTCCGCCACGTATCCGCACTTGGGACAGATGAGCGACGTGGCGAACCCGCGCCGGTTGAGGAACAGCATCGTCTGCTCCGCCCGGTCGAGCCGGCGCTGGATACCCTCCACCAATTCCCGCGAAAAGACATTGGCGTGGCCCTCCCGCTCCGCCTCCACGCGCATATCCACGATGGTCACAGCAGGCATTTGCCGGTGGTCCACCCGGTGCGGCAGGCGCGCGATTCCGTACTTTCCTTTCATCGCGTTGGAATAGGATTCGAGCGACGGAGTAGCAGTACCGAGCAGCACGGCGCACTTTTCCATCTTCCCGCGCATGACAGCCACATCGCGCGCATTATAGCGTGGCGACTCCTCCTGCTTGTAGCTCGGTTCGTGTTCTTCATCCACGACGATCAAGCCAAGATCCTTAACCGGCGCGAACAAGGCCGAGCGCGCACCGATGACGATCTGCGCCTTTCCTTCGTGTACGCGATGCCATTCGTCGTGGCGCTCCCCTTCCCCAAGACTGCTGTGCAGGACCGCTATGCAATCTCCGAAACGCCCGCGAAAACGCTCCAGGGTCTGGGGCGTCAGCGAAATTTCCGGCACCAAAACCACCGCCCCCTTGCCCTTGTCCATGGCGTACTGGATCGCCTGCAGATAAATCTCCGTTTTACCGCTGCCGGTGACGCCGTAGAGCAACACCACCGGGGGCGCCAGGGTATCTACGGACTGCTTCACCAGCTTGAGCGCTTCCTCTTGCTGTGGCATCATTTTCAGCGGCTCGGTGCGGAGGATGGACTGATCCGCAAATGGATCGCGGCGCATGGCGCTTCGACCGATCTGCAGAAATCCTTTTTCTTCCAATGTGCGCAAGGTCGTGGTGGTTGTCCCCGCCGCGCGCGCGAGATGCGCTAGAAACATCTGCTTGCCGGTCAGCAATAAATCGAGCGCCTTCGCCTGCTTCGGCGCCTTTTTGCGAAGCTGCTCGACGGCAAGCTCGTCGGTTGCAAGCTGGGTCGGGAACACCATCAAGCGCTCCTTGAATCCGGACCCCTTCCGGCGAACGGCGCCGGGGAGAACGGTTCGGACCGCTTTCTCGACGGGACTCAGATAGTAGTCGGCAATCCATCGCGCAAGATCGAGGATGCTCTGCTCAACCAGCGCTTTCTTCCCGACGCGCTCGCGGATCTCCTTCAGCTTGGCGTGGGCGGAAGAATCAGCCAGGCTGACAACATATCCGCGCGCCTCGGAATGTCCGAAAGGGACAACGACCTGTGTCCCGACCTTGATCTCATCCCGAAGGCGCTCAGGAATGAGATAGTCGAACTCCT
>CAZTYH010000102.1:0-4736 GCA_964617565.1 uncultured Verrucomicrobiota bacterium | reverse complement strand
GCCTGATGGACAAAACGGTCTTCCTTTATTCCGGAGCATTGATCGAACGCAAGGGCGCGGACTTGCTGCTGGATGCGTTCCAGAAGCTCGCAACGCACCATGCGCAGGCTGCGTTGATCATTCTCGGCGATGGCCCTGCCCGCGAAAAGCTTCAGTCATCCGTCCGCGAGGACATGCAACCGCACATCCATTTTGCCGGGCACGTTACACAGTCCGATCTGCCCGCATGGTTCAAGGCCGCCGATGTTTTCGTCTTTCCATCAAGACACGACGGCTGGGGGGTCGTGCTGAACGAGGCGTGCGGCGCGGGATTGCCGATCATTTCAACTAAAGCAACCGGCGCAGCGCGCGACCTCGTACGGGACAACGAGAACGGCAAGCTCATCCCCCGGGATGACGTGCCGCGATTAGCGGCTGCCATGCTTTTCTTTCTCGAACAACCTGAGACGATCAAGGCCTTCGGCGAGCGCTCAAGGCGAAAGGCGGAGAATTACACCCTCGCAAAAGGCGTCGAACAGCTTCTAATAAACATCGCAACCATTCTGAATTAAACACGGCGGCAGAGCCCGCCCCTCTCCAACCTGAAAACCGATAACCTGTCTTGAACATCCTCCACGCCATAAACTCAACCAACCCCGCGGGGGGCGGACCCATCGAAGCTATCACGCAAGCGGACCGCGCTCTGCGCCCCATGGGTCATTCATCCGAAGTGGTTTGTCTTGATTCGCCCGATGCGCCGTGGATTAAGAATGCGCCGTTTCCGAGTCACGCCAGCGGACCGGCTTTCTCATATTATCGCTACTCCCCCCGCTTCGTGCCATGGATCCGGAATAACGCGAAACGATTCGATTGCGTCATCGTTCACGGGATTTGGCGTTTCCCCACCATGGGCGTCCGTATGGCGTTGCGCAACAGTTCAACGCCCTATTTCATCTATACCCATGGCATGATGGACCCCACTTTTCGCACCCTCTTCCCCGCCAGACACATGATCAAGAATACGTGGTGGAGACTTGCCGAGCATCGAATCGTTCGCGACGCGCGCGCTGTTTTCTTCACCTGCGAGGAAGAAAAACGGCTGGCCCATCAGTCCTTCAAGCCATTTGAATGTCGCGGTGCGATTGTCCCCTATTGTGTCGGAGAACCGCCGGGGAATCCGGGAGTTCAAAAGGATGCTTTTTTGGAACGGTTTCCTGAACTGGCCGGAAAGCGTTGCATGCTTTTCCTGAGTCGCATCCACAAAAAGAAAGGATGCGATCTTCTGCTCCAAGCTTTTGCGAAAGTCGCGAAAGAAAATGCCGGCATTCACCTGGTGATGGCCGGACCGGATTCGATGAATTGGCAAGCTTCCCTCCAGCAGGATGCCGCTTTGCGGGGCGTGGCGGATCGGATCACATGGACCGGAATGCTTTCCGGCGATATGAAGTGGGGCGCGTTCCGATGCGCCGATGTTTTTGCACTACCCTCTCACCAGGAAAACTTCGGCATCGCGGTGGTCGAGGCCCTGGCATGCGGGGTCCCCGTCCTGATCACGAACCGCATCAACATCTGGCGCGAGATTGAGCAAGACGAAGCCGGCATCATTCATGACCTCGGCGCCACGGAAACGGAAAAAGCCTTGCGCGCATGGTTGAATCAATCCCCCGAAGTATCCGGGAAAATGCGCAGCAACGCCCGATCTTGCTTCGAGCATCGCTTCCGCGCCGACGCCGCCGCGGAGAATCTTCTACATGTATTGAAGGCATTCGGTGTGAACAAACCCACTTGACCCTTTCTCGACGCTCTTCCTCCACTTTTCAATGTTCAAAGTTGAATGTTCAATGTTCGCCGCATGCCCTCCCCCATCACCATCATCATTCTGACCCACAACGAGGAGGCAAACATCGCCGCCTGCCTCGCGTGCCTCGATTGGGCGGACGATATCGTACTGCTGGACTCCGGCAGCACCGACTCAACAATCGAACATGCAAAAGCGGTCCGACCCGACATCCGCATATTCGATCACCCCTTCACAGACTTCGGTGATCAACGAAATTGGGCGCTGGACCATACCCAACCCAGGCATGAATGGATTCTCTTTGTCGATGCCGACGAACGCATCACACCGGTCTGCGCGTGCGCCATTCAGGAAGCCGTTAAAGCTCCCGACGACAAAGCGGGATTTTATCTGACCTGCCGCAATTTCTTCATGAATCGCTGGATCAAGCACTGCACGCTTTATCCGTCATGGCAGCTTCGCCTTCTGAAGAAGGGATTCGTTCGCTATCGCAAGGAAGGCCACGGCCAGCGCGAGGTGACGGATCGTCCTCTCGGCTATATCCGCGAGCCGTATGATCACTTCGGCTTCAGCAAGGGTCTTGAGCATTGGAAGGCGCGACACGAGGTCTATGCCGCGAACGAGGCGGAGCTCGTTTCCCGGTTGCGAGCAGAATCGCTCACCTTGCGCGATCTTTTCTCCCGCGATCCCGTCGTCCGCCGCCGGTGCCTGAAGCGTCTCGCGGCCCGGGCGCCCTGTCGTCCATTCCTCCGTTTCTTCTACATCTACTTCTGGCGGTGCGGATTCCTTGACGGCCCCCCCGGATTGGTTTTCGCTCGATTGCGCGCATGGCACGAAGCGAACATAGCCGCGAAGCTCCGCGAGATCGCGCGCCGACAGGAAGCCCGGAATGTATGAACGTCATGCCGCACCCACTTGACGCGGAGCGCTTCGCGGACGCGCAGTCGGCGGAGTTGCAGAATTGGTCTGACAAGGCTGCGGACGAGCGCCACATCCGTTACGAGCTTTGTGAGCACGCCGAAGTAGCCGGCCCCTTGCACCGAGTTGTGGGCGAACGCATGTTCGAACGCGGCCTCGAAGTCGGCATCGGCCCCTACAGCCTCGGATTTCTCGCCGTCAACTTTTCGGATCACGTTCGCGTTATTGACGCCATTGACCCCCTTCCCCGCCTGGACCTCCGCATCACTGACGCCTCGCTGCGCGAACAAGTCGAGGCCATCCGCGCCCGCGCAAACTACAGGCAATCTCCAGGAGAAAGCATCCCCGCTCACAACGAAGCCTACGATATCGTCTCCTGCATCAACGTCGTGGATCACGCGTCGGATCCCGGGCAGATCGTCCGTGAAATCGAACGCGTTCTCGCGCCCGGCGGCATTCTCGTGTTCGCGGTCAGCACGTTGTCCGCGATCGGCGAAGCCAAGTGGCGTCTCGACCGGATGATGCATCCCGACAAGTGGATCTACCGCGCACATCCGCATACGTTTCAATGGCGCCACGCCGATCACATGCTTCGACCGATCGCCCGGCAGACGCTGTGGTGTGACCGCCCATCGCCCATCAAAAGGTTCGTCGGCCACGGACGAATGTCCTTCTGGATCAAACAGAAGAAGCTGTTGACATGAAACGCTTCCACATCACGGCCATCTTCATTCTGCTCTGCGCCGCATTCCTGCTGTATTCGTACAATTCCGGCTACGGCTACGACGCCGTCGAATACCTGGTCATCGGCCGATCTCTCCTCGACGGTTACGACCTGTTTCATTTCTCCCCGTCGAAATCGCCGGGCATCTTCTACCTTGTCGCCGGCTTCCTTTACCTCTGGCCGGATGCCGGACATGTCGCCATTTCGGTTCTGATCACCTCGATATTCGCCGCCGTGGTCGCGTTCACCTTTCTCTTTGTCGGGCGGACGCATGGCAGGACCGCCGCGGTGATAAGTGCCGCCATTGTCGCCGCTTCCTGCTTTTTCATGGAAATGAACTTCCTGGAAACGGAAGCGCTCGTCTTTCTCTGCGCCCTTCCGGCGCTGCCCGCCCTCCGAAGCGGTTTGCGCACCCGGCGCCTGTATCCCTTCCTTCTGGCCGGCTGCTGGATCGGATGCGCGATATTCTTCAAGACCGTGGGCCTGTTCTACGCCGTCGGCGCGGCCGCCTTCATCGCGTTCTGGAACCGATTCAAAAACCGGCTGCCGTTCTCGGCAACGGTCAGCCAGGTGCTCGCCTGCGGCGCAGGCATCGTTATGTGCGCGCCCATCCTTCTGTATGCGTTCACCGGCCAGCTTCGCGATTACGTCCATTGGACATACATCTTTCCCCTGATGCATTACCCGTCCGACACTTTCTTCCTGGGCAAGCTTTATACGAAGCTCGGCTGGTTTTTCCTTCTCCTGCTCCTCACGTTCGCGTTGTCATTCCACCGGCGCGTCCGCTCCGTGCTGCAGATGTCCTGTTATCCAGGCATCGCGCTGACCCTGGGCCTTGCCGCCTTATTGGCCCTGTTTAAAAACCAGGCCTCTCACTACGTGTTCCCGGCCGCCGGGTTTCTCGCGATCTTCATGGGCATCGTGATCAGCGCCGCGTTCAGCGCGAGTCCGTTCATGAAACGCAGCGCCGCGAGCTTTCTCGTCCTGGCCGCATTGGCCGTTCCAGCAAGCGTTGCCTTGTACCGACCCTCCGCCCTCAAGCGTTTCATCAAAATCGCGGACTACTCCGCGGAGTCGGAAGCAGGCATGCGCATCCGGGAAATCGTCGGGGAAAACGATCGGGCTCTCTTCTTCAGCCACCCCGTCCTCTACTGGGCCTCCCACCGCTACCCGAACATCCCCTACATCAATTTCCACGTCCATTTCTCACAGGGCCTGCGCAGCGACCCCGACATGCTGCGGCGGGCGCTGGAGGACCCGGCGCTCGTGCTGGTGGAGTTCGATCCCGGGTATCCGCAGGTCCGGGATCCCCGCTTC
>CAZTYH010000101.1:0-4934 GCA_964617565.1 uncultured Verrucomicrobiota bacterium | reverse complement strand
GTGCCTTCCTTGTAAAAAGGAAGGTCTACGACGGTGGCGGGCAGCGGTTTTCCGTGGATCTCGATTTCCACTCGCGTGCCGGGGTTGCAGAGTTCCGCGTCGAGGTAGGCCAATGCCACCGCAAACCCGAGGCTGGGCGCGACCGAGCCGCTGGTGACTTCGCCGGCCGGCCGGCCGGCGCTCGTCACTTTGTCGTGCGAGCGCGCGGCGCGTTTCGATTCCAGTTGCAGGCCGACGAGATAGCGTGGACATCCGGCTTCGAGATCGCGGGCCGCGGCCGCCTTGCCGATAAAGTCCTTGGTCATATCAATGAAGGACCCGCGACTGGCCGCGACCGGTGTGCGGTCGGTTGAAAGCTCATGGCCGTAAAGGGGATATCCGACTTCCAGCCGCAGCGTATCGCGCGCGCCGAGTCCGGCGGGCTTGATCGCCCCGGGGGTGAGGAGCACATGCCAGAATTCGCTCACTTTTTCGGCGGGTATGTAAAGCTCATATCCCCACTCGCCGGTGTATCCGGTGCGGCTCAAAAGACAGCGCGCGCCAAGCAGCGTGATGTCGGTTGACCAGAAATACTTCAGGTCGGGCAGGCGGGTTTTCAATGCCTGTTCCATGGCCGCGCGGGAGGCCGGGCCCTGGACATCAATTTTCCCGGTCGCTTCCGATTCATCCGTGAAAATGGTGGAGGGGGAAAGTCGAGAACGGATCCATTCGCGGTCCTGTTCAAGCGTGGCGGCATTGACGACAAGATAGAAATGATCAGCGCCGCGCCGGTAGCAGGTCAGGTCGTCCAGCACCCCGCCGTCGTCGCGCAGGAGATAACCGTAGCGGCACTGCCCGATGCCGATGCTTCCGATGCGCTGGGTGAGCAGGCGCTCGAGGTCGGATTCCGCGGTCGGGCCGCGCAGGTCAAACTCGCCCATGTGGCAGATGTCAAAAGCGGAAGCGGCGGTTCTCGTGTACTGGTGTTCGGCAAGAATTCCGTCGTATTGGATCGGCATATCCCAGCCGCCGAAAGGGCCCATGCGGGCGTTCAGGGTGCAGTGAGCTTCGTGCAACGGTGTTTTCTTCATGATGGTTTATTATGCCCGCCGCAAGGCTTTGTGGCCAATGCAATCCGCCGTTTGAAAAAAACAACAAAAATCCGTATACTTGGGAAAGGGAAGCAGAGCGATTTGAACTATGACATTTCCAGTATATTGCGGAATTGGGACTACGACCCGACCAGCATCAACGCGCGATGGGTGATGGGGCATGACGGTCGGATGAAAGTACAGTTGAGGCTTGATCTCGGTTTGTTCCAGATGGAGTCCGAGGGACGGCCGGACGGCACACGGCCGCGGGGTTATGTTTCGCTGCTTCACTATTATCGCTCCATCGTGCGCACCGCGACCGGCGGTCAAGCCCTCAAGCTGAACGGCGACGCCTGCGCGGAGCTGCAGCAGGAGTCGTTGCAGTATTACTACCGCTATCTTTCGTTTTACGCGCTGCGCAACTTCGCCGGCGTCGTGTCCGATACGGACCACAATCTCGCCATCATTGACCTCGTGACCGAATTCGCGGAGGACGAGGATCACGCGTGGCAATTCGTGCAGTTCTTCCCGTACGTGCGCATGATGAACGCGCGGGCACGGGCCGAGCAGGCGCTCGCGGAGAAGAATCATGAGGAGGCCATCCGCGCGCTGCAGAAAGCGCTTGATGACATCAATCGGTTCTGGAGCGATTACGGCGAGAGCGACAACATGTCCGGCAACGAAGTGGAACTGCTTTCCGACCTGCTGCGGCAGGTGATGAAGCAGAAACCGAAGACGAAAGCCGACCGCCTGCAGGAGCAGCTCGATCTTGCCATAGCCAAAGAGGATTACGAGAAGGCGGCGGTTCTCCGCGACCAGATGAAGAAGCTCGGTCATGCGCCCCCCCTGTCTTCGGACTCGCATTGAAATCCTGTTTCTGGCAGGTTGAAGTCATGATCATTATCGAACCCCATATTCATATGTATTCACGAACCACCGATGATTACACGGCCATGTACAAGTCCGGCATTCGCGTCACGGTGGAGCCTTCTTTCTGGCTTGGAACGAACCGGCGTTATGCGGGAACTTTTTTTGACTACTTCGAATTGATTCTCAGCTTCGAGACGCAGCGCGCGCGCCGCTACGGAATTGATCATTATGCGTGCGTTTCGGTGAATCCGAAAGAGTCGGAGAATGTGCCGCTGGCCGAAGAGGTGCTGGGAGGGATTGGCGCATATTTCGATCATGAACGATGCGTGGCGGTTGGAGAAATCGGGTTCAACCTGATTACCCCGAACGAAGAAAAGATCTTCCTGCGGCAGCTCGAGATGGCGAAAGAGCGCGGCATGTTGATCCTGATCCACACGCCGCACGACACGCCGCAGGTGAGCAAGCGAAAAGGGGTTGAACGGACGTTGGATATCCTGCGGGAATTGAATTACAGCTATGACCGCATCATCGTGGATCACAACACGGAAGACACGATGGACCTCACGCGCAAGCTGCCGGTCTGGGCGGGATTGACCGTGTATCCTTATTCCAAGTTGAACCCGTCACGCGTGGCGACAATTCTGAAAAAATGGGGGATTGAGCGCGCGCTGGTCAACAGCTCCGCTGACTGGGGTGTGTCCGATCCATGCAGCCTGCCGAAGGTGTCGGAGTTCATGAACGGCGAAGGCTTCACCGGGAAGCAGGTTCAGCAGCTCTTGTTTGAAAACCCTCGCGCGTTCTATGGCCAGAGCCCGCGTTTTAAACCGCAGTTGGACTTGCCTTACGTGGATCCATCCGTATACCAGCGGTGACCCCACGCCTTATCAGGCGCGTTGCGCTCATACAATAAGCGGGCTAAGCTTGTTCCCGCTATGAACAAGTTGCCGGTCAGATACGTGTGCCTTCTCGTGGTGGTCTTCGCGGCCGTTTTATTTATCCGCATCTTTGGCGCAAGCGATCTTCACCAGAACGAGGACCAGACGCGGACGCTGAGTTTCACGGCCGACATGGTTCTGAATCGCAACTTCATTCTGCCGCGTGATGCGGCCGGCGAAATTTCGCGCAAGCCTCCTCTCGTCAATTGGGTGGGTGTGGTACTGCCCACGATGGGATACTGGAGCGAGTGGGCGCTGAAATGGCCGTCCATTCTCGGCGCGGCGATGGCGGTCGTGTTCAGTGTCTTCATGGCGCACCGCATGATCCGAAAGTTCAAGCCGGAGATTGAGCCGGCATTGTTCGGAGCGGCGGCGGGTCTCGTTTATATCGCGAGCGCGAGCACGGTGAAGCACATGTATTTTCTGCGGCCCGACATGCTGAACACGGCGTTGCTGGCCGGCGCGTGGGCTTTCGGCACGCTGGTCCTGGAGGAGCATGTTTCGCGGCGCGCGTGGAAGGCCGCGGCGTTCTGGATCTTTGTCGGCCTTGCCGCGCTGGCGAAAGGACCAACGGCCCTGATTCCCGTGCTGTATGTCTTGCTCGGCGGGCGGTTGATGCATGGACGATGGACGGCCGTGAATCGAACGGGCTGGTGGTGGGGTTTTCCTGTAGCCGCAGTGATATTTCTCTCCTGGTTTGTGTCTGCGTGGCGACTCGATCCCGGGTATGTCGGCGGGACCCTGGTCGGAACCGAGGTGCTCGAACGTATCGGCACGGATCCCTGGTACGTGTGGCTGTTGAAGTGTCTTGCGTCGTCATGGAAAATCCCGCACTGGTTTATCGAGCGATTTTTCCCGTGGTCGCTGCCCGCGCTGGCGGCGCTTTTTGTCGTTCGTCCTCGAACATGGCGAACGCATGCATTTGCGCCCGCGGCGTTGTGGATGCTTGTGGTGTTGCTTTTCTTCGTTCCGCTGGAACATCGCGGCGGATCATTCTTCATGCCGGCGGAACCGGCCGCGGCTTCGCTCGCGGTGTTCTTTCTCTGCGAGGGCACCCGGCGTTTCCGCATGCGGCCCGCGGCGGTTGCGGTGGCGGCTGTCGTGCTGGCCATGGCGTTTGTGATCCCGAAGGCCTTCTTCGGGGAGGACGCCCGTCGCGGAGTCGGCGACGAGATCAAGCGGTTCGCCCGTGAAGCGGCACGGATCACGGGGGACGAAACCGTGGTTTTTTTGAATGTCGGACTCAATCCGGTCAGCGTGTTGATGGGGCGCTTCCAGGCCGGCGAGCCGTTGCCGGATCAAATCGCCGGCGCACGATGGGCGGTCAAGGGATGCGGTGACGGCGAGCTCGATCGCATAGTTGAACGCCGAAAGCCGGTGCTGGTGTCCAAACGAATGGAGCGCGATGCAGACAAGGGGCAAGGGCTTTATCTTTGTCTTATAAGGATAAAAGCGGAGAAACCATGAGCAACCAGGCGCGGACCAGGAAAGTAGAAGAAAAAAACCGCGTGCCGCTTAAAGTCATCTTTCTTGTCCTTGGCGTTCTCGTGGTGATCGCCTTGATGGCGGATTTGGCGTGGATGTCGAAACCCTCCCGGCCGGTTTTATATGATGTGCCCACGGACCTTCAGAACCTGGTGCTTAATCTGCACGGCGAGCGTTATGTGCATCCCGACGGGCGCTTCAGCATCGTCAAGCCGGCCGGCTGGCGAATGAAAGTGCGGCCGGAAAGTCATCCCTACGACGTCGTTTTCTATGGGCCGAACGCTACCGACATCAGCATCATGGCCACGCCCGTGAAATACAATACGCTGCCCGAATTGATGAAAGACCTTGAGCAGAGCGAGCGCGAATCGGGCCTCGCGATGAACAAGGACCCGTTCTTCTTCAAGGGTGCGCCCGCCGTCAAGCGGCTGGCCCGATTGCGAACCACGAGCGTGCTCGCGCTGGATTTTGTCCGGAACAATGTGGCGTACCATGTCATCTGCGGCGTCCCGCCGGAATATTTCGAGCAATACGAACCGGTGCTGATGGATGTGCTGAACACGTGGGAGTTCGG
>CAZTYH010000100.1:0-5008 GCA_964617565.1 uncultured Verrucomicrobiota bacterium | reverse complement strand
CGCAATGCGATCATCCTCATTGATTTTATCCGCAGCGAAGTTTCCCGCGGGACCAGCCTGCGCGAAGCAGTGATCCAGGCGGGCGCAGTGCGGTTGCGGCCGATCTTCCTGACCGCCGGGACGACCATGCTCGGCGCGTGGCCGATTACATTCGATCCGATTTTCAGCGGTCTCGCATGGTCCATCATATTCGGACTGTTTGTCTCGACTGCGTTCACCCTGGTCGTCGTACCCGTCGTGTACGCGATGATCTACGGAAAGAAAGAACCGGAGGTTTGATCCATGAAGATGCTGATGATTATTTGTCCCGAGAACAGGCAGGAAGAAGTGCGCGCGCTTGTGGGCGAACACGCGATTCATGCATACAGTGAAATCCCCGGCGTGCTCGGTGAGGGCGAGACCGGAAAACATCTCGGAACCCGCACATGGCCGGGGCGCTCATCGCTCATCTTTACCGTCCTTCCAAAGACCAAGGAACGTGACATTGTGAACGCTTTGCAGGCGTTCAAGTCCAAGCTGTACGAAGGCGAGGGCATCCGGGTGTTTGCCTTGCCGGTTGAATCATTGATGTAGGGGTGAAGAAAGAAGGAATGAGACAATGAATGTGGCATTAAGAGCCGTGATAGGCGGAGTAGTTGGGGCAGGAATCGGCTTCCTGATGTACCGTTTCATCGGATGCCGAACGGGCGCGTGCCCATTGACGGCGAACCCGTGGGTAGCGATGTTCATCTGGGGCCTGATGGGCGTGATGCTGGCGTCCGGCAAATAACCTGGAGGATTAAAAAATGACCATTAATAATGGCGTACGCGTTGTGGCCGGCGTTTTCGTGTTGGCGAGCCTTGCACTCGGCTGGTGGGTTCACCCCTGCTGGTTCTTTTTCACCGCTTTTGTCGGCGTGAACCTGATACAGTCCGCGTTCACCGGGTTCTGCCCGGCGGAGAAAATATTGAAGAAGATGGGTTTGAAGGAAGGATGAGGGAGAGCTGTCATGCCGTTGTTTGAGTATAAATGCGCCAAGTGCGGCGCGGGATTTGAAGTGCTGGTGCGCAACGAATCGGACACGCCGAAGAGCTGTCCGAAATGCGGTGCGCGCAAAGTGGAGAAACAATTGTCTTCGTTCTCGGCAAGCGTTTCGGATGGGGGCGTGAACCTGCCATCCTGCGCGACAAGCGGTGCGTGCGGCACCGGCGCTTGCCCGACAGGCTCCTGCCCGTTCGGCGGGAATTGATTATTTCCAATCATTGGAAAACAATTCGGAAAAGTTTCCAACGTCTGGAGAACGTCCCGTCTTTTTGTTTTGCAGTCGGCGGTGTGTCCTCAAGACGATTCGATCACGACCCTGAAAGGGTCGGGCAATTCAGCAAGGGGTGAAACCCCTTGATACGTGAATTCAAAAGAAATGGACCCTGAAGGGGTCCCGCAAACTTTTTGCGCAACCCCTTCAGGGTTGATGAGCTATGGATTGGCGATTGATCCCGGCGCGCTGCGCCGGGCTAGGGTGCAGCAGCCCTTCAGGCTGCCAGAGTACGCAGACGAAAGCAGTTCTCATTGGCTGGTTGGGAGCCTACATGATCCGAGGTTAAAACAAGAAAGTCGGACGTTCTCAACGCCTGGAAAACAACGGAGGAGCGCCCTTTTTTATCCCACCCACATCACGCCGTACGGCGCGAGCTTCACATCCTGCGTCACTTTTCGCCCGCTCAACAGGTCTGTGCCACCGGCATCGAGGCGGACGGGCACTTCGTCTCCGCTGAAGTTGGTGAGCGCGATCACCCGCGCAACGCCCTTTGGAAAACTGCGCGCGACGGCAAAGACACGCTCATCCAGTTCCAGTACCCGTTGCGCGCCGTCGGGATGAAACGCCGCGCAGTCGGCGCGAACGCGCAGCATGTGAAGATAGCCGTCCAATACGCGCGCCGATACAGACTTCGGATCCGCAAGTCGCCTGTCGAGTTCCGCCATATTCCATTTCGTCCGGTTGATGGATCGCGCGCGCCCGGTCTGCTCAACCAGCTTGTGGTCGTTCGTTGTTGCGACCACGTTGTTGATGTAGACGGCCGGAACGCCCTTCATCACCAGGGGAACGGACTGGGTCGCAAGGAAGCGTTCGACATGAAATTCCGGTCCCGAGACTGCATCGAAATAGGTGATGTTCAGCTCGTAGGGCTTCTCGCTTCCGTCCTCCATCTTGCGGGAGGAAACCGCGCCGCCTCGCTTCTTCGCCTCTTCCACCAGCCAGGTGATATCCGCGTCGGGCACAATCCCTTCCATCGGGCGAACGCCGATACCGTCATGCGACGCCGTGAAATTCAGGAACGTGCAGCCCGGCGGCGGATCGGCGAGCCCCCGCGCCCATTTTGCCAGGTACCTGGCGCTTCCCGAGAGCGCCGCGTGCAGGACCAGCGGCGGCAGGCTGAACTGATAAACCATGTGCGCTTCATCGCCTTCGCCGAAATAGCTGATATTTTCCGCGTGGGGAACATTTGTTTCCGTCAGCAGAATGACGTGCGGCGCGGCCAGCTCAAGCAGGTCTCGCATCAACTTCACGATTTCATGCGTCTGCGGCAAATGGATGCAGGAAGTTCCGACTTGTTTCCACAGGTAGGCAATCGCGTCGAGCCGGATGATCCGGGCCCCCATGGAGATATAAAACAAAAGGATATCGAGCAACTCGAACAACACGTCGGGATTCGAAAAATTCAGATCCACCTGATCGGGGCTGAACGTGGTCCATACGTGCTTCAATCCGGCCCGCGCCAGCACCGGGGAGAGCAGCGGCAGGCTGCGCGGCCGCACGACCGCTGATAGATCGGAATCGGGGGCCACCTCGACAAAGTAGCGGCTGCCCGGCGCGATCCCGAGCTCGAAATCACGGAACCATCCGCTCGCGCGGGAGACGTGGTTCAGGACGAGATCGAACATGAGGTTGAACCGGCCGCGGAGCGCCTCGATATCGGACCAATCGCCAAGAGCCGGATCCACCTGCCGGAAATGGACGACTGAAAAGCCATCGTCCGATGAATAAGGAAAGAAGGGAAGAATATGAATCGTGCTGAAAGCTCCCTGCAGACGCTTATCGGCAAATTGCTTTAACGTCGCCAATGGCTTTTCCCCTTCCGCGCGAACGGAATCGCCATACGTGATCAGCAGCGTGTCGCCCACGGTCCAATGCCTGGAAAAGGGGCCCGGCTCAACCGCCCCCACCCCGTATCGGCCGATCAGCATCGCAAAGCGCTTGAGACAAAGATCCGCGTCGGCACCGTACAGGCGTTCGAACCGTGCGCGCACGCGCTCCATGATCGGACTGTGGTAATAGTGATTCATGACGGATACATGCTCGCCACATTGGTCATCAGCATCCGCAACCGCCGCCGTAATTCGGAGTAGCTGTAGTGTTGCGCTGCCACCTTGTAATTGTGATCCATCAGCTCTTTCCGATACCCGGTATCTTCAATCAGGCGGCGCACTTCGTTCACGACGCTTTGCGTGAGATAGCCGTCCATGACCGGCAGCCGGAATCCTTTCGGCTCAATGTCACGGTGAAATATCGCGTACCGGTTCACGAGCAGCGGAACTTTGAAATAGATCGCCTCGAGAAACGCATTGCCGAAACCTTCGTACAGGCTCGGGTACGTAACCAGCGCCGCGTGCGGATAGATATCCCACAGCGTGTAGATTTTCTTCCCTTCGCTCGTGAGCTGGCGCACGTCTCCTACACGCGTCTCGAAGAAGCGAAGATCCACGCCGGACTGCCGTGCGTACTCGCTGAGCATGTGCATGTATTCCAGGCCTTCGTCCCCTGCCTCGTGCGAAATGACCAGCTTGTATTTCGGGTCGCCGAGCCGCTTCACGAGGCTGATCGCGTGTTCGATGCCCTTGCGCGGCACCACGCGCGTCGGCTGAAGGATCATCAAGTCGTCCGGCGCCAGGCCCATTTCGGTCCGCACATCCGCCGCGTAGGCATCCGGCGCGGGCGGTGGCGTTTCGAAATCCAGGACGTTCGGGATCAGGATGGACGGCACCGCCTTCCGACGGGCCAGCTCTTCCTGGGCCGCTTCGTTGATCACGACATGCTGGAGGTCCGGATCGCGCGAGGGGAACGCCATGTCGAGCAGATCGTGGACACAACCGACGGAGTAGCGCGTGCGCTCCCAGTAAAAATCGTGGTGATGCGCGATCGCGGGAATGTGCGTCTCGGCAATCAACTCCGTGATGGCCATCCCCAACGGGACATGCATTGGAATGGTCAGCACATTTTCGAAAACGAGGATGCGCAGGTCGAACCGCTTAACAAACTCGTACAGCGTCGCCTTGAGATAGCGGGTCATCGCGTGAATGCGCTCCGTCACTTCCGGATCGCGCGCGGTTCTGCCCCAGATGCGGCTGTTGATCCACAAATTCTCTGGATGACCGAAGAAGGCCTCCGGCACACAGAAACTGTACTTGGGGTTCCGGTCCAGGCGTCCCGCGTACCAGAAGCATTGATGCTCGTCCTGCTGGAGAACCTCGGCCCATTTCGCGCTTTCGAGCGACACGCCGTCCGTCCCCGCGAAGCGTGTCGAAATAAAACCGATCCGTTGCGGCGTTATGTACCGGCTGCTTTTCCAATTTTTAATGCCGGGCATGTGTTCACCATACGGCATGATGGGCGTGGTGTGAAGGGAGAAAGACGAAACTTGAAATTTGAAACTGGAAACCCGGGAAAGTTAATCCCCTGTCAAGGTTCCGATTCTATCCCCGCTTCAAATTCCCGGCTTCAATTCCATCCTTGCCGTCACTTATCTCCGAAGCCACAATGGCCGCCGGAAGGAACTATGCCCGAAAAGCCCGTCAACGTAATTGAGCTTTTGCCGCGAATTCGCGCGGCCTCCGATGAAATGCGCGAGATACTCGTGGCCAATGTCGTAATGATCGGCGAAATCCCGGCGCCCACGGGCGCCGAGGAATCGCGTGCGCGTTTTTTCTCGCAGCGACTCAATGAGGGGGGGCTGCTGCACTGCTTCACCG
>CAZTYH010000099.1:0-6015 GCA_964617565.1 uncultured Verrucomicrobiota bacterium | reverse complement strand
GCCATCCGCTGGAGGGGAAGGCGTTGATGCGTCTCTCTCAACTGGCGACGCTCGGGCTGGGAATTCTCGCGTTGCTGTTTGCCTCGCAGTTCCAGACCGTGTTGGGCGCCATCATGTACGCCTATGGATTCCTTGTTTCAGGACTTTTCTTCCCGACGCTCGGCGCGTTCTTCTGGCCGCGCGGCAGCTCAACGGGCGCTCTGGCGGGTATGCTGGCGGGCGGCGGATTGACGGTCGTGCTGCAGTTGTTGCCTTTCGGGCTCTGGGGCTACGATCCCACCGTGTTCGGCCTCACGCTTTCCGCCGTGGTCTATGTCGCGGGATCGCTGTTGTGGCCGGATGCCGCGCGCGCCGGGACCGGGGCGGTTGCATCATGACTTCCGTGCCGGACAAACCGGATGTGGTGGAACGGCTCGGGAAGTCGCGCATCCAGCATGGACCCGCCAACCAGCGCGTTTACCTGATGAAGCTGGACCGCGGCGATCTGCCCGGTCTTCCGGAAGAACTCATCGCCTTTGCGCGCACCCGCGGTTACGGCAAGATATTCGCCGTCGTTCCGGCCGACACCACACCCGCTTTCGCCGCCGCGAACTACCTGCGCGAGGCGGAAATCCCCGGCTACTTCCGCGGCAAAATCGCGGCCGATCTGCTCGCGTTTTACCTCGATGAACATCGCGCGCGCCGTGACGAAACGGATGCGAAGGCCATTCTCGATCTGGCCCGACGGAAGGCGTTGGACGCGCCCGCGCCGCCCGCGCTGCCGGAGTCGTGGACCTTGCGCCCGGCGCGGCCCGACGATGCGCCCGCCATGGCAGAGTTGTATCGCGTTGTCTTCGAAACCTATCCATTCCCGATTCACGACCCGGCGTATCTTCGCCGGACCATGGACGAAAACATCCTCTACTATGGAATCTGGAACGGAGAACAGCTCGTCGCATTGTCTTCCGCCGAGACGCGCCCGCAGGCGCTGTCCGTGGAGATGACCGATTTCGCCACGGCTCCAGCCGCGCGAGGCGCGAGCCTCGCGCGCCATCTGCTCGCGCGCATGGACGAGGATCTTGCGGCGAAAGGTTTCTGCACCGCCTACACCATCGCGCGCGCCGCCTCGGCCGGCATGAACATCTGCTTTGCGCGCGGCGGCTACACATGGGGCGGCACGCTCTGGAATAACACGCAGATATGCGGAAAGCTGGAGCACATGAACGTGTGGCACAAGGCCTTGAACGCCTCTTGAATGCGCGAGCCTAAGGCAGCGGCATCTTGCCCGCTCCCGTGTGGGCCGTTGCTATCGCGGCGCCGAGTTGGGAGACCTCGCGGACGTCTTCAATCGTGAAGAAAGCCTTGGGATCGAATTGCTGTAGAAGATCGCGAAGCTCAAGGACGCGTTTGCGTCGCACCATGGTGAAAACAATGCGCACCGGGCCCTGCGAACCCTGCGCGTTGACCACCGTCACGCCGAACCCTGCCGCGCGCATCTGCGCGACGAAATCCTCCGTTGGCCGGTTCGTGATCAGCCGCACCATCACCCATCCGAGCGCCATCTTCTCTTCCAGCCACATGCCGGTAAGCGTCCCCAGCGCGTAGCCGCCCGCATACGCGATGTACGCGAGCCAGTGTTGGATTCCGCTCAGCACCTGCGAGATCGCAATGATCCAGATCAAAACCTCGACAAACCCGCAAACCGCCGCCAGGCGCTGGCGTCCGCGCGAGATGAATACCACCCGCAACGTGCCCATGCTGACGTCCATGATCCGCGCGATCACAATCAGGAGCAACGGAAGCAGCGTTGAAATGGTTCCGGACAAGGTCATGCTTCTTCCATCATAACGGACGAGCCCCTCATGACCAGCATGAATAAAGAAAGGTTACGGCGAGGGGATCTGCACGCGGCTTCGCATGTAGAGTCCGGGAAGTTCGCTCGGGACTTGGATCAGGAGATTGCTTCCTGTTCCGTCGAGCGGGGCGTGGAGCGATTGCCAGACCGGGACGACCAGGTTGGTGGTTCCGAGCAGATCGTACACGCGGCCTGTTGAGGTCTGGCCAAGTTCCAGTGTAAGCGGGCTTGCAATCCGCATATCGCGAATCCCGTCAAAGAATGACATGTCATCCTTGGGGTTCGTATCCGCAATGAACTCCTCCATGTTCGAGAATCCATCATCATCCCAGTCGGCGGATGCTACGGCGCCGGTGGCGGAGTCGAAGTGCCGAAGCTCCCACGCATCGGGAATCCCGTCGGCATCGCGATCCGGTATCCCGACCATCATGATCTCGTCCAGCCATGCGGCATCAAGACCGTTGCTAACAGAGCCGTCCTTGGAATAGGTCCACCGAATGCGATGAATGCCGGCAGGCAGTACATATTCGCACCGTTGCCAGCCGACTTCCCCTGAAATATCGTTTTCCCAGGCGTCATTTATGAAAAGGACAAGGTAGTCATAATATCGCTCCGAGGACACTTTCCACAAGAAGCTGAGCGTGCCGGGGCCAATGACGTCGGCTTCCATGTGTGATTCCTGGTTGTGCGCGATGCGCCCGCTCTGGGCAGCGGAAACGCCGTCGTGCGTGATCGCCGTCTGTATGAACCATGGCGAATTACCGTAGCTGTAAAAGACGATGTTCGTCTCACCTGCACCAGGGTCCATGGGGCTGAGCACAACCATATGGACTCCGACCGTTATCGCTGACGGAGTGGCGTCCGGCGCGGAAACGATCATCGTCTCCTGGTAATTGCCCGGCGCTAATGCGGAGGGATCGAACGTAAGCAGGATGTATCCGTAATTGAAGTCATTACTGACCACCGGATTGAATATCTGAAGTGACAGCCACGCGGATTCGACATGGGCTGTAAACGTGAGGCTGTCCGTCCCGATATTCCGGATCGCGAGATAGCGTTGAGCCGCCGGGCTTCCTTCGTAAGTTATCTGTGTCACATTCGGCGAGGATACGGAAAGCACAGGTTGTGTGAATGGCGTAAACACCACGCGATCAATAAGCCCGGTGCTCCGCGTGGGTGCTGACGAATAGTTGATGTGTGCCCAGCGCATCGTATGGACGCCCGGAGGGATAATGTTGGTGGCCATTGTCCACGTGGAGGAAAACTGATACTGATAGGACGAGTTGTCCATGACAGATCTCAGGTACCCCGGTTCCGAAGAGCTTCTCATGGACCATGCATACGTCAGCTCGCCGGGACCTTCGATCACGGTCTGAATCCAGTTCACGCCGTTCGCCGGAATGTAATCGCTGCGCAGTGAATCTTCGCCATCCCATGTCAGGTTCGTTTCGTATTCCCACGTGCCGGAAAATGTCCATTCCATGTCGGTGGTGTCCAGTGCTTCCTCGATCCGGTTAATGAAGACAGGAATGACGAGCTCGTTGGTGGTGATGAGTCCATTTGCGGTTATGATCGCGCGCAACACGTGATCGCCGCTGGAAGCGTTTTCCGCAATTTGAATTACGCACGGGATTTTGTTCGTGACGAAGCTCATCGGAGGCAGCGTTTCGAAGTTTGCCTCGAAACCGCCCGGCAATAGCAGGCCGGCTGACTCGCTTTGCACGGAAAGCGAAATGTTGGAGCCCGGAATCGAGCCGTCGTTTTCAACACGGAAGAAAACGTTCAGTACTTCACCGGTTTCATAGAGGCCGTTCCCGTTTCCGATTTCGGCAATGAAATCGAAGGCCGCATTCATTACCAGCCCGGTGGCGAAAGCGAACAGCTTGGCGACGGGCATGTGCTGCATATTCAAAGCGTCGGCGTCGTTGGTCTGGATCGGGTAGGGCGGGGAAGCCCACAGACGGCTGTCGAAAACAATCCCGTTGGTGAAAACGAAGCCGCCTGCGGGAAGCGGCGTGTGCCAGGTTTCCAGCTTGCTGTTGGGTAGCACGTAATCGAGAGGGCGTGTGCGGCCCCGGTTTGTGTTGCGGTTGCCCAGTTGATCGGCGGGCTGAATGCCGTCCGACACGACGGCCGTCAGTGTCAGGATGGCTGCTTCGGTTCGCGTTTCCGTGTTCAAATCGCCTGCAACAACAATGTAATCGTCCGGCGGAAATTCAGACTGGATCTGTTGAACAAGAATCTGGGCCTCGGCATTTCGGTCTCCCGGTGTTCCGCTGGCATAGAGGTGGGCGCTCACGACGTGCAGCATGCGCGGGCCGGGAATGTCTATCGTGGCCCAGGCGAAGTCGCGATTGCTGACATAAGGATCCGCCCATTCGCCGGACGCCACGATTGGCCAGCGGCTGATGATGCCGTTGGGAATGGCCCCGGCGACAGGCTCGACCATGAAGCTGAAGTTTGTGCCGAAATGGGAATCTACAAACGCGCGCCGCGAGACGTTTGTTACGTTGAATTCCTGGATCGCTACGACGTCCGGCAGCAAGCCCTGAAAGAGACGTTGTGCGGGATCGCGATAGACCTGGGTCTGACCGCTGGTCAGATTGGCGGACATGATCAACATGCTGTCTGAGTCGCGAATGCGGATTCGCGTGGTGCGATTGCTGTCGGGGAATGCGCCCGCGATCTGAGCCGGCAGGATAAAGCCCTGTTCGGGCCCCTCGGCTGTTCCATCGGGCAGCGCGGCGATGCTGACCGTCTGCGTGGCTGATGAGGCCGCGGTGAACACAAGGGTGGTCGCGGAAAGAGAAAGTTCTTCAAGGCAGAGGTCGGCGCCGGTCACGGCAACCCGGACCGTTGCGTCGGCGGGCGAGCTGAGCGCCACGCGAAACTCGACGGAATCGTCACCTTCGCAAAGCATAAGCTCCGCCGGTTCGATCCACACGCGCGGTTCATTGTCGAGGATCGTAACCACGCAGGTTGATGGATCCATGGTATTGGCGCCGATTACGTGCGTAATTTCGAGGCCGATTGTTTCGTTGGGTTCACCCTCGCCGTCGTCAAGAATCTCAACATCCACGTACTGCACGGCTGGCCCGTCCGCCGCGAAGGTGAGGGATGTACTTGAAAGAAGATAGTCGGTCCCTTCCATGGCCGTGCCGCCGAGATGGATGTTTGCCGTGGCGTCGGACGCTTTGCCGATCATGACGGGAATGGAAACCGTGCCTGCGGATTCGACAACGGACGTTGATGCGAAGTCGAAGCACAGGGATGGCATTTCATCATCAACAATTGTAATAACGCTTTGCGCGGCGCCTGCGGCTTGTATCACGCCGTCGAGATTGGAAGTCGCCAGAATAATCGTCTCATTTGCTTCCGGATCATCATCATCAACGATGAGCACATGAATCGCCTGCGACGGAGTGGACGCGGAGAACACAAGCGTAGTGGTGACGAGCACGAAGTCTTCGTCCTGCGCAGCGTTGCCGCCGGCGATCACGATGTCGGCTGACCCCTCTCCCGGCGGGGATACGACCGCCCATATCGTCGCCGTGTCCGCCGCTTCGGAGACGGAAAGCGTCGTTGGCGCAAGCGAAAGCACCGGCACGGAAGACCAGGAAATGGCGAAGTCGTCTATCAGCAGGCGTTCGTTGTAGGCGGTGGAGAATATTCTTAGAAAAAGCCCCTGTGCTTCGATGCCATTGGTAAAGATGAACTGCTCATAGGTCGTAGTGATCGCCGATTGTTCTTCGGATATGTTGCTCCATGAAAGGGCATCCGGACTGGTTTGTAACACGAAACGCACAGCATTGCCGTCGGCATCCCAGTGCCGATAGTAGAATGAGATGGAGGAGATGAATCCGGAGATCCCTGTCCCGGAGAGCCCGCGGTATTCGAGATAAGGCGTGGGAGTACTTTGATAATTGAATCGTACGGCGCGGCCTGAGCGTGCGTTTTCGGTCCGACATGCCGTGTTGTCAATTACCCAAACACCGGACGCCGCATTCGAATAGACAGATTGACCCGTGTAGCCGTCTTTAATCCACCCGTCGAAAGACTCATAAATGTCGGCGCCGTGGACGGAAGACGTCCACAGCGTCAGGCACACAAAGGAGATGAATAATGCACGAAACGACACAAACAATCCCCGGAAAAAAGATGTGAAAACGTTAATGCGTTTG
>CAZTYH010000098.1:5183-6289 GCA_964617565.1 uncultured Verrucomicrobiota bacterium | reverse complement strand
CGCACGATGAGGGCTCCCTTCAAAATGCCCGGGAACCCGACGGAATTGTTCACCTGGTTCGGAAAATCCCCCCGGCCGGTTGCCACGATATATGCACCCGCCTGTTTCGCGGCATGCGGATAAATTTCCGGAACCGGATTTGCGCAGGCAAAAACAATGGCTTTCGGGCCCATCGCTTTTACCCACTCGGCCTTCACGGTATCGGGGCCCGGCTTGGAAAGTGCGATCAGCGCATCGGCACCTCGAACAGCCTCTTCAATGGTTTGCACACACTCCGGATTCGTTTGTTCGCAAATCTCCCACTTGCGGTAGAAACGCGTGTCTGCCTTGATGTCCTCACGGTGACGTCCGAGGCTGCCGCGCGTATCGAACATGATGACGCGCGATGGGTCGGCCCCCGCAGAAATAATGAGCCGGGCGATCGTTGTGTTCGAAGCGCCTGCGCCGTAAAAGACAAGGCGCGCATCGGACATTTCCTTACCCGCAACCTTCAGGGCATTGATGAGACCCGCAAGCGTGACGCAACCCGTGCCCTGTGCATCGTCGTGCCAGACAGGGATCTCGCACGCGTCGCGCAATACATCAAGAACGCGATAGCAGTTCGGTTGCGAAATGTCCTCGAGATTCACCGCGCCGAAACTCGGCGCGCACCGCTTTACGAAATCAATGATGACATCCGGATCGTTTTTTCCGTCAGCGTTCCGGCTGTCTATGCAGAGGGGAATTGCGTCTATTCCCCCGAGATATTTCATCAGGAACGCCTTCCCTTCCATGACCCCCAACCCGCCCGACGGACTCACATTCCCGTCACCCAGCACTCTCGTCGAATCGCTTACGACGGCGACCAGGTTGCCGCGATTGGAGAGCTCATACGACGAGTCATGATCATCTCGAATCGCCGTGGAGACGCTGGATACGCCCGGCGTGTACCAGACATTGAACCAATTAAACCCGAACGCACCGATCTTCGGTACGACTTGTATTTTTCCGCCATAATAGCGGTGGGACTCCAGCGCCAGGTGCTTAAGAAATGCGGTCTTCGCGCGCGCGACCTGTTCCGGCGAAAAGTGATCGGGAAACGCCTTGTCCAGATTCTCAAGATTCAA
>CAZTYH010000098.1:2964-5083 GCA_964617565.1 uncultured Verrucomicrobiota bacterium | reverse complement strand
CCTGTTCCGGCGAAAAGTGATCGGGAAACGCCTTGTCCAGATTCTCAAGATTCAAATCCACGTTTTCCATTTGCTCTCCAATTGCAACGAACACAAAAAAAATACTTCGGGCTATAGGGCCCAAAAAAACAACGCGAGGCGAGGCGATTCCCTCACCTCAAGCCTCTCCCAGAGGGAGAGGAAGCTTTTCTGCGTTCCCCTCTCGCATCGGGAGATGTTTACAACACTCCCCTCCTCTTCCTTTGGGAGAGGCTTACAGCATTCTCCCCCTCTCCCTTTGGGAGAGGGCCGGGGTGAGGGTCCCTACGCCACAACCTTGAACACCTTGTCGTGTTCTCGAACGTGATCAGGCACATTCACCCCCACATCATCACCCTTCCGTGCTTCCTTGACGTCAGCATGGTTGAGTTGCATGGACGCGATCGTTGTTGTTATATCGGATGTATGACCCTTGATATGGATGGTATCACCCACCACCAGGTTTCCGTCCGTAATCTTCACGGCAGCAACACCGATGTGCCCGAAGTAATGTGTCACTGTCCCAATTTCCCGCTCTGCCATGACACACCTCCTATGTTATGACGCAACGCTATCATGGAGGTGAGCAAAAGCAAGCAAAGGGTAGAGGCAGAATTCAATCCAGGATTTCGGCCACCTTTGCAAGAATAACGTCGGCATCTTCAACCCGGGCATCGCTGAACCAGATGCCCTGCGGGTAAATCATCACGTTCGGTCCCTTCGCGCAAAGTCCGAGGCAACCGCTCTGGGAAACGCGGACTCGCCCTTTCCATCCGCGCTGAGCGACCTCATCCTTAAGCCGGGCCTTCAATGCCGGGCCGACACCATCGTCCGCACATGCTTTGCACTCGCCATGGCGATCATTTGCGCAAATGAAAAGATGGCACAGGTAAGGCGTGCTGTTCGAATTCATGCTGCAATGCCTGACGGGGTTCAGAAGCTATACGATGCCTTTGCGCCCGCGATTACATCCTCTTCCGAATGATGCGAGCTGCCGCCGTAAACGCTCAACTGAATGTCATCGTTCACTTCGTAGTGCATGCCCCCGATGATGTAAATCGGATTGTTGCTTTCCGGACCCGTATCCCTGTTGCTGATCACAAGACATTCCGCGCTGAGGGAGAATTTTTCGTCAAGATCCCAGATCAACGACCCGCCGAAACTGGCCTCATTGCCGCGATCGCGGTAAATCGTATAAGTCGCATCCACAACGAAGTGAAATACGTCGCTCACGGTCGTGCCGATCGAGACACCGAACGCGGGCCGTGCTTTGCCCTCGCCCATTCCCTTATCTTCATCGCCGGTAGGCAAATACAGAGTCGCATGAGGCAAGATGTAAGGATAGCCGAACACATCCTGCCAGCCGACAAATTCAAAACCGACCGACGCATCACCCAGGCCCTGATCGCTGTCACCATCGCGCCGATCTATGTACATGAACGGAATATCCGCGTTCACGCTGAATCTTTCATCCAGGCCATACCGAAGATATGGGCCAAACGCATATGAATCGTATCCTTTAAACCCCCGCTGGGTATCTTCCGGGAATTCGCTGAAGCTGCCGCCCACTCCAACCTCGAGCTGCCTGGCTTCAGGAACCCTGTTTTCGTGGGTGAATACAGTTCGCTGAGCTTCGCCGTAGGCAAAACCGGCCATAAGACACATCGAGACGAGAACAACCAGATATCTACGCGTCATTGCAGACCTCCCTGTCCTTCGTTTTCTTTGCCGAGATTCATTTCGTACGCACGTAATATATACACAATCTAGCCTTGCTTTGCACGTCGCGCCACAAAAAAAGAACCGAATGATATGGAACAGGAAATGGGTCTGTTGACATCCGGGCATGAGAGACCCTACCCTGTTGCGCGGCAAATGAGCCCTTGAATGTGTTTTTTACAGCAGGAGTCTTTCATGTCCGATTTTAAATATGCGGCCCGCAATCTGAAGCTGTCCGGTGGATCAACCGTGACTTATTTCAGCCTCCCGGCATTGGAGGAAGCCGGCTTCGGCCCGGTTTCACACATGCCTTTCTGCGTTCGAATCCTGCTCGAATCCGTCTTGCGCATGCAGGGCACCCACCCCGCTTACGAAACCGCTC
>CAZTYH010000098.1:0-2864 GCA_964617565.1 uncultured Verrucomicrobiota bacterium | reverse complement strand
CTGCTCGAATCCGTCTTGCGCATGCAGGGCACCCACCCCGCTTACGAAACCGCTCATGTCACGGGACTCGCAAGCTGGTCGCCCGCCCAGGAGACAAAGCGTGAGTTCCCTTTTCTTCCCGCCCGTATTCTTCTCCAGGATTTTACAGGCGTACCTTGTGTCGCCGACCTTGCCGCGCTGCGCGGTGCGGTTCGCCGCGCCGGCCACGACGCCTCAAGGATCGAGCCGCTCATTCCCGTTGACCTCGTCATTGACCACTCGGTGCAGGTGGACGTTTCCGCGTCGTCCGATGCGTTGGAGCAGAACATTCGCATGGAGTTCGCGCGCAACAAGGCCCGCTACGAGTTTCTCCGATGGGGCCAGGGCGCGTTCCAGAGTTTGCGGATCGTTCCGCCCGGACTCGGAATCTGCCACCAGGTGAATCTCGAATATCTCGCGAAGTGCGTGGTCGTCCGCTCGCACCAGGGACGCCCGACGGCCTTCCCGGATACGCTGGTTGGCACCGACTCGCACACGACTATGATCAACGGCCTCGGCGTGCTCGGATGGGGCGTCGGCGGCATAGAAGCCGAGGCCGCGATGCTCGGCCAACCCATTCCCATTCTTACGCCCGTCGTAACCGGTGTCCGCATGACCGGACGTCTTGAACCCGGCGTGACTGCAACCGACCTCACGCTTCACATTACCCAAATGCTGCGGCAGCATAACGTTGTCGAGCAGTTTGTCGAATACTTCGGGCCCGGCCTTGATTCGCTTTCTCTCGCCGATCGCGCTACAGTCGCCAATATGGCCCCTGAATACGGCGCCACGATGGGGTTCTTTCCCGTGGACGCGGAGACGCTGCGCTACCTTCGCGAAACGGGCCGCACCAAAGAGGAATTGGACCTCGTGGAGCGCTACCTTAAAGAACAGGGCCTCTTCCGCAGTGCAGACACGCAGGATCCCGTCTGCAATCGTATTCTCGAACTCGATCTCTCGATCATCGAACCTTCGGTTGCCGGTCCGAAAAAACCGCACGACCGACTCCCACTGCGTTCGGTCGGTGAAGCTTTTCGCAAGTCGCTGTCCGCCCCTGTCAAGGAAGGCGGCTACGGCCTCGCACCGGATACCCTCTCTGCTTCCGTCGAGACAGAAAAAGGCGCTTCACTGAAACATGGTTCCGTCCTGATCGCTTCCATCACGAGTTGCACAAACACCTCCAATCCTCACGTCATGCTGGCCGCCGGTCTTATCGCAAAGAAGGCGTTGGAAAAAGGACTCCGTGTTCCGTCCACCGTGAAAACGACCCTCGCGCCAGGCTCGCGCGTGGTGACGGCCTATCTGAAGGACTCCGGCCTGCTTCCGCATCTGGAGCAACTCGGATTTAATGTCGCCGCCTACGGCTGTGCCACATGCATCGGCAACAGTGGCCCGCTCGCTCCCGCCATCGAAACCGCGGTGCGCGACGGCAAATTGGTTGCCGCCGCCGTGTTGAGCGGTAATCGCAACTTCGAAGGCCGCGTGCACCCGTTGACCCGCGCCAACTATCTCTGTTCCCCGCCCCTCGTCGTCGCCTACGCGCTCGCGGGCACGGTGAACACCGACCTCACGAACGATCCGCTCGGAAGCGACAAAAACGCACAGCCTGTCTATCTGAAGGATATCTGGCCCACGGACGCGGAAATCCTGGAAGTGGCGAAGTCCGCCGCGAACCCCGGACTTTATTGCGAACTGTACCGCAACGTGACCGAGTCGAATCCGGTCTGGAACAAGCTCGAAGCACAGACCGCTCCCGTTTACGAGTGGAATCCGGACTGCCTCTACATCCGCGAGCCGCCTTTCGTTCTCGATGTCAAAACCAGCCTGCAACCGCTGAGCGATATCGCGGACGCGCATGTGCTGGGCCTGTTCGGTGATTTCATCACGACGGATCACATTTCGCCCGCCGGCTCGATTCCGAAGGACAGTCCTGCGGGCCGATATCTCATGGAGCATGGCGTCCAACCGTCCGACTTCAATTCGTATGGCTCCCGTCGTGGTAATCACGAGGCAATGGTGCGTGGAACGTTCGCCAATATCCGAATTCGAAACCGCATGGTGGATCGCGAAGGCGGATGGACCATCCATATTCCGAGTGGTTCGACCATGCCGATCTATGACGCGGCCATGGAGTATGCAAAGGAAGGCACACCGCTCGTTGTTCTGGCCGGCAAGCTTTACGGTGCCGGATCCTCGCGCGACTGGGCGGCCAAGGGTCCTTATCTGCTCGGCGTGAAAGCCGTGATCGCGGAAAGCTTCGAGCGAATTCACCGCAGCAACCTGGTCGAAATGGGTGTCTTGCCGCTTCAGTTCACGGAAGGTGCGACGGCAGAGTCGCTGGGTATGACCGGACGCGAGCGCATCACGGTGCAGGGCATCGCGAATTCATTCGCGCCGGGCAAAGTGCTGGACGTCGTTGCTGAAACAGCCGATGGTCGCCGTAAGACGTTCACGGTGAAAGCCCGTGTGGACTCCGCCATTGAACTGGAATACTACCGGCATGGTGGAATATTGCCCTACGTGTTGCGACAGGCGATGGGATGATGATGCCGACGTTCATCCTTGAGTGGAGTGCGATTTTCCTTTATGTCTCCACTCCTGAGAAATCGGAAAGGACTTTCAATGGCACACGCATTCAGCCCGGAAGCGGAAGAGCTTCTCGATAAAGAAATCAAGGTGCTCGACCACGGTTTTGTCAGGCTTGTGGATTACATGGGCAACGACCGGCGCATCGTCCAGGCCGCCCGCGTCTCCTACGGCGAAGGCACCAAGACCTTTCGCGACGACGCCATCCTGATTGATTACCTGCTGCGCCACCAGCACACCTCTCCCTTCGAGCACGTCGT
>CAZTYH010000097.1:5497-6605 GCA_964617565.1 uncultured Verrucomicrobiota bacterium | reverse complement strand
TAAAATGCGCCCGCCTCGATGGCCGAACGGACCTGCTCCTTGTTCAACACTTCAAGAGGGAGCACGGTGTAGTTCCATCCGAGATGGCCCCGCTGATGCATGTCGTCACCCGCGAACCCCCAGACAGGACGATCCGGCATCAGGCGATGCAGCAGGCGATCCCAGAAATCCCTGTCGCCGGAATGCCGGTCTTTCTGATTGTAAACCTCGACGCCGATCAGGTGGTCATGTTTTTCGTAGAACGAGACATACCAATCCAGCGTTTCCTTGTATCTTCCCGGATGCGCAAAGACCGCAAGACCTCCCCGCTTCCCGATTTCGACGAACGCCTCCTCTTCCGAAAACGTGTAGCCCGCGTAATCGTTGAACAGGCTGACGATGTGATGCGACAGACTGATCTCGGTCCCTTCAACAGAAACCATGCCCAGGATTTCCGGGTCCCGATTCTCCCACGGAGCCGAAAAGCTCCCGTATTTCCTGGCGGTCCATCGCCACGACCTGTTTCGCTCTTCGCGGATCTCCTCAAAAATGCCGCTGAGATTGGTCCAAGGATAAAGGATCGCGGGCCTTGCGTCATAGTGATCGTTATCGTGGTCGGTCAGCGCAAGGATGCGATAGCCAAGCTGGTGATAGGCATCAATCGCGGCGTGCGGCGTGTAATCGCCGTCCGAATACATGGTGTGGGTATGCAGGTTCGCCAGGTAATGTTGAACGCCATCCCATTGCACCGATTTATAAGGATTCAGGATCTCGCGAGTGGGTGTTTGCGCATAAATCGCTGCCCCAAGGTTGAACAGGAGAACAAACAACCCCAGCACCCGGCCTCGTCTATTGCGAAAAGTCGGCATTTGATAAACCTCTCCGAGGAATTGATGCCCCGAAACCCTTAACTTATGGCATGAATGCAAGGCTGTTCAGTCACATTGATAATAAACGGGCTGGCGCCGAAAGCCTTTCAGCATCAAATTCGGAGCACGAATATCGAAATTCTAAACAAATACAAAGAATTCAAAAGAAGAAAACGTATGAAAAACAGGCTGTTTCTAATTTCTGATTTCGAATTTCGAAATTGTTTAGCATTTCGGATTTAGAGATTCGGATTTGGGCA
>CAZTYH010000097.1:3408-5397 GCA_964617565.1 uncultured Verrucomicrobiota bacterium | reverse complement strand
CAGCGCCGGATGATCGAGCGCATCGTGATCGAAACCGCGGGCCGCGAGGAAATCGAAGAGTTCAGAAAGCACGAACCGGAAAGCATTCTCCGCCTGATGCGCGATGAAATCCTCGCGACGCTGCTGACAACCGGCCTGATCATTTACATCCGCCAGCGCCCATTCTCCCGGATGGCTGACCCCCTGGCACAGCCGAAGTCCATCTTCGTTAATGGAATGGCCACCGCGCCGTTCCAGGCCGATCCGCATGTCTGTGTACGCGGATACGAAGCCGCGTTTCAAGCCGGACTCAACGCGCTGACGCGGCTGACGAACGGCAAAGTCTATCTCTGCATTGATCAAAACGCGCACAACCCGTCCCCCGCGCTCAACGAGGCGAAGCATGTCGAGATCGTGCGCTTCAGCGGACCCCACCCCGCCGGCAATACAAGCGTGCACATTCATCATGTGGATCCGATCAAGCCGCATGACATCGTATGGACCGTACAGGCCGCGGACCTTGTTCTGATCGGCCGGCTGCTCGTCGAAGGCAAGGTGCCCGAGAGTCGCGTGATTGCGCTGGGCGGCCCGGGCGTGAGGGAACAGGCGCGCAGCCATTATCGTGTGCGCATCGGCGAGTCGCTCGGGCACATCATTAACGACCGGCTTGAAGAGGGCGAGCAACGCATCGTGCGGGGCGACGTACTGAGTGGGCAGAAGGCGTCGCGCGCCGACAGCCTTCATCTGCTCGATCGCGTGTTGAACGTGCTGCCGGAAGGGCGCGAGCGCAACCTGCTGGGTTGGATCATGCCCGGGCTCGATCAACACAGCCAATCGCGCACGTTTGCCTCACGCTGGTTGCGGCCGAACGCGACATGGCCGCTCAACACAAACATGCACGGGAGCAAACGCGCGATGGTGCTCACCGGCCTCTATGACCGTTACCTGCCGATGATGATCCTGCCGGACTTTCTCATTCGGGCCGTTCTCGCACACGATGTCGAGGAAGCCATCAAACTCGGTATTCTCGAGGTGGACCCGGAAGATTTCGCGCTGCCCGCGTTTGCCTGCCCCTCGAAAATGGACCTCGTGGGCATCATCCGGCAAGGGCTGGCCCAGATAGAAAGAGAAGGCGTTTGACGTGAAGAAACTGGCGAAAATGGTGGAGCAGATTCATAACCGGTTCCGCCCGCTGTTCGAGCGGGGCGGTCCGCTGCACATCTTCTTCCCTATCTTCGAAGCCGCCGACACCTTCGCCCTGACACCGCCGGACGTGACGACAGGCGCACCGCATATCCGCGACGCGCTCGATATGAAGCGAACGATGATGTTTGTCGTCATCGCGCTGATCCCCTGCACGCTTTTCGGCATGTTCAACGCCGGCTACATGTATAACACCGTCAACCAGGTCGAAGGCGCGACATGGCTGACGCACATCCTCCGCGGCATGTATATCGTGCTGCCGATCATTTTTGTTTCGTACCTCGTCGGCGGTTTGTGGGAAGTGCTCTTCGCGATCGTACGCAAGCACGAGATCAACGAAGGATTCCTTGTCACCGGACTTCTTTTCCCCCTCACCCTCCCGCCGACCATCCCGCTCTGGCAGGTCGCGGTCGGCATTTCGTTCGGCGTCGTGATCGGCAAGGAGATATTCGGTGGCACGGGCTTCAACGTGCTGAACCCCGCGCTTACCTCGCGCGCGTTCCTCTACTTCGCCTATCCCGCACAGATTTCCGGCGATAACGTCTGGGCGGTTACCGATCCGTCCATTTTCCCGCAAGGCTACACCGGCGCCACCTCCCTGGCTGCCGCAAAGGCCGCGCCGCCGGGAAGCGACGTCTTCGAAGTGCTGCGCGAAGCCGGGTTCTCCCTCAAGGACATGATCGTCGGCCTCGAGCCGGGCAGTATCGGCGAAACTTCCGCCATCGCGGTCGCAATTGGATTGGTCATTCTCGTGATCACCGGCGTCGGATCGTGGCGCATCATCGCGGGCGGAATCCTCGGCACGGC
>CAZTYH010000097.1:1903-3308 GCA_964617565.1 uncultured Verrucomicrobiota bacterium | reverse complement strand
CCCGCGGGCAACATGCTCGCAATCCTCTTCTCGAACGTCATGGCCCCGCTGATTGACCAGATCGTGCTGGCCGTTCACATCCGTAAGCGCGCGGCCTGGAAAGGAGTGCTCAATCATGCGTAAGAGCGACTCCTACACCGTTTTCTTCGCCGCGATCATCTGCATCGCTTGCAGCCTCACGCTCTCCGTCACCTCGGCCCTGCTGCGGGAACGGCAGGACGAGCAGTCTGAACTGGACCGCCGACTGAACATCCTAAAGGCGTTCGACGTGCCGATCCGCGACGCGCAGGGCCGCAAGCTCGGAGTACAGGAAGTGAACCGCATTTTCGGCGAGCACATCCAGGAAGTCGTTATTGACACCGCCAGCGGGCAGGTCGTCCCCAACTTGAGCTCGTTCGACCTCACACGCGCCCAGATTGAATCCCGCGAGAAGCTACCCCTGTATGAGTGGCGGGATGGCGGCGAAATACGGAAAGTCGCTTTTCCAACCTCTGGAAAAGGGCTGTGGTCCACGATCTATGGCTACATGGCGCTCGATAGCGACCTCGACACAATTCTCGGCGTCACGTTCTACCGGCACGGCGAAACGCCGGGCCTCGGCGGAGAGATTTCCACCGACTGGTTCCAGAACCAGTTCCGCGGGAAAAAGATCCTTCGCAACGGCAAACTGCAGACTTTCCAGATCGTCAAGGGCCGCGTCGCAGACCGATACCCCTCGGGGAACGACCACGCCGTGGACGGCATCTCCGGCGCCACGCTCACGGGCAAAGGCATCAATCAATTTCTCAACCGGGACCTTGAACTCTATGAGAAGTATTTTGCGCAGGTAAGAAAGAACTGACCCCATGGCCGAAACGCTCAAGAAAACCGTTGTGGATCCGCTGTCGGAGAACAATCCGATCACGATCCAGATCCTCGGCATCTGCTCCGCACTGGCCGTAACGGTCAAGATGGATACGGCCGTGGTGATGGCGCTCGCGCTGACAACCGTACTGACCGGTTCGAATCTCGTGATCTCGCTCCTGCGAAAATTCATCCCCGGCCGCATCCGCATGATCGTGGAAGTCGCCGTGATCTCCACGCTCGTGATCGTGGCGGACCAGATACTCAAGGCCTATCTCTTTGATATCAGCCGGCAACTCAGCGTCTTTGTCGGATTGATCATCACCAACTGCATCGTCATGGGCCGCGCGGAGGCCTATGCCCTGCAGAATCCGCCGGGTCTGTCGTTCCTGGATGGGCTCGGAAACGGACTCGGCTACAGCCTGATTCTTCTTCTTGTGGCGACGATGCGGGAAATACTCGGCGCGGGCACCTGGCTCGGAATCCGCGTGCTTCCACAAGGATATATGCCCAATGGCATGGCGCTGCTGGCCCCGGGCGCCTTTTTCGCCCTCGGCCTGAT
>CAZTYH010000097.1:0-1803 GCA_964617565.1 uncultured Verrucomicrobiota bacterium | reverse complement strand
TTAGCCATCAAATCCATCTTCATCGAAAACATCCTGCTTTCGAGCTTCCTCGGGATGTGCTCGTTCCTTGCGATCTCGAAGCGCCTGCACGCGGCAACCGGACTGGGCATGGCCGTGATTTTCGTGCAGACGATCACCGTGCCCGCGAACTGGGCGATCAAGCGATTCCTGCTGCAGCCCGGGGCGCTGGCGTGGACCGGCATCCCGGCGCTCGCAAACCAGGATCTTTCGTTCCTCACGTTCATCTGCTTCATCGCCGTCATCGCTTCGCTCGTACAACTCGTGGAAATGATCATGGATCGCTTCTTTCCGCCGTTGTACCAGACGCTCGGCATTTTTCTGCCGTTGATCACGGTGAATTGCGCGATCCTCGGCGGCTCCCTCTTCATGATGGAGCGCAACTACAGCTTTCCGGAATCGGTCGTGTATGGCTTTTCTTCCGGCGCGGGATGGGCCCTGGCCATCGTGACCATGGCCGCAATCCGAAAGAAAATCCGCTATTCGAACATTCCGGACGGACTCAAGGGGTTGGGTATGACCATGATCATCACGGGCCTCATGGCCATGGCGTTCATGTGTTTCTCCGGCATCAATCTGTGAAGTAATTTTCATGAGCGAAACCGTTATATATGTATTGAGCAGTGTAGCTGTATTCACCGGGGTCATCCTGGTCCTGGTGCTCGGCCTCATGCTCGCATCGCGCAAGCTCGCGCCCAGCGGCCCTGTCCGCGTGGATGTCAACGACGGCGACAAGCAACTCACTGTCGAGTCCGGCACTTCTCTGCTTTCGGCGCTCGGCAGCCAGGACATCTTTCTCCCCTCCGCGTGCGGCGGCGGCGGCACCTGCGCGATGTGCAAGTGCACCGTGCTCGAAGGCGGCGGCACCATCCTCCCCACCGAGACGGGCCATATCTCCCGGCAGGAGGCCAAGGACGGCCTGCGCCTTGCCTGCCAGTTGAAAGTGAAGCAGGACCTCAAAATCAGGATCCCGCCCGAAATTCTTGAAATTAAAAAATTCGAGGGCACCGTCCGCTCCAACCGAAACGTGGCGACGTTCATCAAGGAACTCGTCATTGATCTACCGCCGGACATCAACCTGCCTTTCCGCGCCGGTGGCTATATCCAGATTGATATCCCGCCCTACGAGCTTTCGTTCACCGATTTCGATATTGATGAACGGTTCCGCGACGCGTGGGACAAATTCAAGCTCTGGGATTTGAAGGTGAAAAGCACCGAGCCCTGCTTCCGCGCGTACTCCATGGGTAACTATCCCGCGGAAGGACAGATCGTCATGCTCAATGTCCGCATCGCGACGCCGCCGCCCCACATGGACGTTCCGCCCGGCATTGCATCGTCCTACATCTTTGCGCTCAAGCCCGGCGATAAAGTCGTGCTGAGCGGTCCCTTCGGCGAATTTTTCGCGAAGGATACGGACCGGGAGATGGTGTACATCGGCGGCGGCGCGGGCATGGCTCCGCTTCGCAGTCATGTGATGGATCTTTTCCGCACGAAAAAGACGCAACGCAAGGTCAGCTACTGGTATGGCGCCCGTTCGATGCGTGAAATATTCTACCAGGAGGAATTCGAGAAACTCGCGAAAGAACATAAGAATTTCTCCTTCCACGTCGCGCTGAGCGAACCCTTGCCCGAGGACAAATGGGAGGGCCCCACGGGATTCATTCACAGCGTGGTCTTCGAGAACTATTTGAAGAATCATCCCGATCCGGACGAAATCGAATTCTACCTCTGCGGCCCCCCGCCCATGATCGCGGCCGTGAACAAGATGCTCTACGACCTCGGCGT
>CAZTYH010000096.1:5555-7164 GCA_964617565.1 uncultured Verrucomicrobiota bacterium | reverse complement strand
TGATGACAATGAACGTCTTCGCTTCGATTAACGAAAAGGTTGATCCAAGAGTCGTTCAACAGATCGCGCACAAGCACTCATTTACCGTCGAGCATGTCAAACCCCCGCCGCCGCCCCCACCGCCCCCGAAGCCGGAGGATGTGAAGCCGGCACCGTCGAAGGATCGGGAGGAAGACAAACTTCAGCGTCCGCCGATCGTCACGTTCATGGGTCATGTTGACCATGGTAAGACATCGCTGCTGGATCATATTCGGCGGACCCGCGTCGCGCAGGGCGAAGATGGCGGTATCACCCAGCACATCGGCGCGTACATGGTCACCTATAACGACCACGCCATCACTTTTCTCGACACGCCGGGCCATGCGGCATTCACCGCGATGCGCGCCCGTGGCGCGAACCTGACGGATATCGCTGTCATTGTTATCGCCGCCGACGACGGCATCATGCCGCAGACCCGCGAAGCGATTCAGCATGCGAAGGCCGCGGAAGTGTGCATGATGATTGCGATCAACAAGATTGACCTGCGGACGGCCAACGTGGATCGCGTGAAACGCCAGTTGCAGCAGGAAGGACTGACCCCGGAAGATTGGGGCGGCGATCTGGTTTGTTGCCCCGTCAGCGCTGCTACGGGAGAGGGTATTGACAATCTGCTGGAAATGATTCTGTTGCAGGCCGAAATGCTCGAGCTGAAGGCCAATCCGCGCCGTCGCGCGACAGGTTTTGTGATCGAAGCGCGCCTGGAGGCGGGCATGGGACCCACGGCCAACCTGTTGGTTCAAGCGGGTACGCTTCAGGTCGGGGACGCGATTGTGTGTGGTCCTTGCTGGGGACGCGTGAAGGCATTGATCAATGATGTAGGCGTCAAGGTGCGGACGGCGGGCCCGTCGTACGCCGTCAAATGCCTTGGCCTCAATGCCGTGCCGGAGCCGGGCACCGAATTCGAGGTTTACCCGAACGACAAGGCTGCGCGCAAGATGGCGACGGAGCGCATGGAAAAACGACGGCTGGATACTATTTCCGCGCCGCGCCGTGCTTCGCTCGAAGACTTGCTCAAGCCGCAAAGCGGACAGGTGGTCCAGGAACTCGCGGTCATCGTGAAAGCGGATGTCCAAGGGTCGTTGGAGGCCATTCAGCAGGCGTTGCGCGATATCAAGAGCGAAAAGGTTTCCCTCAAGATCGCGCTCGCGGGCGTGGGCAGCATCAACGAAAACGACGTGCTGCTGGCGAGCGCGTCCAATGCCATTATTATCGGTTTTCATGTCACGAAGGAATCGGGCGCCGGCGCGGCCGCCAAGCGCGAGGGCGTGGAGATCCGCCTGTACAGCGTGATTTATGAATTGCTGGATGATATTCGCGATGCGATGGCCGGATTGCTCGAGCCGATGCTCAAGCAGAACGTGATTGGCCACGCCGAAGTCCGTCAGGTCTTCGAGTTGAGCAAGAAAGGGCGGGTGGCCGGCTGCATGGTGACCGATGGACGCGTGACCTCACGGTCCCGCGCGCGGTTGTTGCGCGGCGGCGAAGTCATGTACGAAGGCGCTCTTTCCTCGCTGAAGCGGTTCCAGAACGACGCATCGGAAGTCCGGGAAGGCCAGGAATGCGGCATTCG
>CAZTYH010000096.1:0-5455 GCA_964617565.1 uncultured Verrucomicrobiota bacterium | reverse complement strand
GAATATGGAACGGGAAGGATTGCTGGATGCTTCGGAACCGGAGAAAGAAACCCAAGACCCGAACCTGAAACCTGACCCCTGAAACCCTCCTCCCCTTCAATGAACCGCCGAAACAATAGAGACTCAGTCGAAGGGCTGTTGCTGGTGGACAAGCCGTCCGGCCCGACTTCCCACGATATCGTGGACGCCATCCGCCGCCATTTTCGGTTCAACAAGGTGGGGCATGGAGGAACGCTGGACCCAATGGCGACGGGTCTTCTGGTGATTCTTCTCGGGCGCGGCACGAAACTCTCCAATTACATCATGGGCTCGGACAAAACTTACGAAGGCGTCATGCGGCTTGGCATTTCGACGGACACGGATGACGCGGACGGAGTGGAAACAGGTCGCGCCGATTGCTCTGGTGTTACGCGCGATCAGGTCGAGGCCGAGATGCGAAAGCTCACGGGCGATATCATGCAGACGCCGCCGATGGTCTCGGCAGTAAAAAAGAACGGGGTGCCCCTTTATAAGCTTGCACGCAAGGGGCAGGTGGTGGAGCGCGAACCGCGCCTGATTCATGTGTATGAATTCGCGCTCAAGGAGTTTGCCTTGCCGGACGTCGGTTTTATGCTGCGGTGCACAAAGGGAACCTATGTTCGAACACTCTGCGCCGATATCGGTCGTGCGCTGGATTGCGGCGCTCACCTTTGCCGATTGCGACGTACGCAGTCGGGCAACCTGACGTTGGACCGCGCGGTTGCATTCGACAAGCTGATGAACATGGATGTGTCCCAGTTGGAGGAACTCGTGATACCCGTACACCAGGTTGTGCTGGAGGGCTTGCATCCGTGAGGATCACGAGGCAGATGGAGGATCTTCGTCCGGAGGCGAAGCCTGTCGTGCTGGCTATCGGATCGTTCGACGGAGTGCATCGCGGGCATCAGCTTATTTTGCGCACTGCGGCGGAAAAAGCCCTCTTGCGCCATGGAGACGCGTGGGTGTTGACCTTCGATCCGCACCCGGCCAAGGTGCTGAAACCGGACCGCGCGCCGCCGCTGATTACCTCGACGGAACACAAGCTTGTATTGATGGAGCCGTTCGGGCTCGCCGGTTGTATCGTCATGCCTTTTACGCGCGAGTTGGCGTCGGAGCCCCCGGAAAAGTTTCTCGACCGGCTCCAGCAGAATATTCCGACGCTGGCCGAGGTGGTGGTGGGAGCAAATTGGACGTTCGGCCAGGGCGCAAAAGGCAACGCGAAGTTGCTTGCGGCCCAAGCTCCGAAGCGCGGTTTTGAGGCGACCGTGGTGGAGCCGGTCACCCTGGATGGCGAGCCGATCTCCAGCACGCGTCTTCGCCGGGCCATTTCGTTCGGCGCTTTCGACGAGGCGGAGGAAATGCTGGATCGTCCGTTCAGCATTCTCGGCACGGTGGTGCATGGCAAGCAGATCGGCACACGGATGGGTTTTCCGACTGCGAATCTCGATCCACACAACGAGGTGCGGCCGCCCAGCGGCGTGTATGCGGTGCGCGCGCGCATTTACTCGCGGCTCTATGACGGCGCGGCATTCATTTCCGAAATGAGCAGCGCGAAAGAAGGGCCGTCCGGATTCATTGTCGAAGTGCATCTGCTCGATTTCGAGGACGACGTTTATGGGCAGGAACTGGAAGTCATCTTTGTAAAACGCATCCGCGACGTTCGCCGTTTCGATTCCCGCCTGCAGCTCAAGCAGCAGATCGCGCTGGATGTGGAGGAAGCGCGGACGGTGTTGGAAGAGATGGGTTGATTCGGGGTTGGTGCAGTGGGGCGCTGGGGCGTGTTGTCTGATCTTAATCTTCCTCTTAATCGTAATCCCAAACCTCATCACTCCATCACCCCATTCTTCCCGCCCGCCTCTTTCCTCCTTGCCATAAATCGAGTACATTTGCGGTGAGGATTTTCGACATGACATTGTTGATCCAGAACGGCGAGATCATAACGGACACCGAGCAAATCCGGGCGGATGTGCTTTGCGAGGGTGACAAGATCACGCGCGTCGGCCCGAACCTGCAGGCACCCGCCGGCGCGACGGTAGTCAGCGCGGCCGGCAAATATGTCTTTCCCGGATTTGTGGACCCGCATGTGCATGTCTATCTTCCGCTGAAGACGACGTGTTCGAAAGACACTTACGAAACCGCGAGCATTGCGGCCCTGGCGGGCGGCACGACCTGCGTTATTGATTTCTGTTCCCCCGAGCGCGATCAAATGCCGCTCGATGCGCTCGCGGAATGGAATGATCAGAGCCGCGGGCTGTCCGCGTGTGATTATTCCTATCACATGGCGGTAACGCGGTTTGATCCCGAAGTTGCGGAACAGCTACGCGAAGTAATCCGGCGCGGCATCTCGTCGCTGAAGATCTACCTCGCCTACAAGGACAGTGTTGCGTTGGCGGTGAACCAGATCGCGGATTTGATGGCGTTTGCTGCGCGCGAAGGAGCGCTGGTGCTCGGTCACTGCGAAGACGCCGACGAGGTGGATCGCCTGCAGAAGGAACTCTTCAGTTCAGGCCGGACAGGGCCGGAATGGCATTATCACAGTCGGCCGCCGGAGATCGAAGCGCTGGGCACGCGACGGTTTCTGCAGATCGCGCGGGAGAACGGCGCGCATGCCTACGTAGTGCATCTGAGTTGCGAGGAAGCGCTGAAGGAAGCGCTGACGATCGGAGGGCTCGGGGAGCGGGTATGGATCGAGACACTCATCTCTTTTCTGCTGCTCGACAGAACTTATGCGGAGAGATCGAATTTCGAAGGCGCGAAGTATGTCGTTTCGCCACCTTTGCGCGAGCGTCGCAACCAGAAGATACTATGGAAAGCGCTTGCCGACGGCACCATCAGCACGCTGGCGACGGACCATGCGCCGTTTGATTTCAAGGGTCAGAAAGACATGGGGCGCAACGACTTCCGCGCGATCCCGAACGGCATGCCGACGCTGGAGGACCGGATCAATTTGCTCTACACCTACGGAGTGAAGGCGGGGAAGATCAGCTTGAACAAAATGGTGGACGTCGCGGCGACGCATCCGGCGAAGTTGTTCGGATTGTATCCGCGCAAGGGCGCGATACAGGTCGGCAGCGATGCGGACCTGGTGGTGTATGATCCGGATTGCAAAGGAACGATATCCGCGAAGACGCATCACATGAACGTGGACTACAATCCGTTTGAAGGATGGGAGCTTGCAGGCCGACCTTCGGTGGTGACGGTGCGCGGAGAAATTGCATTCCGGGATGGCGTATTTGTCGGCACGCGAGGCCGCGGCGAGTTCATCTCGCGGCCTGCGTGTCACTTTTCTTGACGCAAAGCTGCAAAGAAGCGCAAAGAGGAGAGAAAGACGGCTGTTAACAAGGGTGCTATGACAGTTTTCTGTCCGGAACTCTTTTTGTCTCTGCGCCTTTGCCCTGAAAAACCTCCGTGAGCAGTGCGCATATGTTGTGCGATTTTCTGAAAAAATGGACTTGTTCTGCCGAATCGTGCGCCGATCCGTATGAGGCGCGGCGGCGAACGCTTTCGCTTTCGGTGGTTGAAGGCGGGGTATGGTCTTTCATGGCGGGTTTCGGCGATGCGTTCATTTCGCCCTTCGCAATTTTTCTCAAGGCGGGCAATCGCGCGATCGCATTGCTGAGTACGATGCCCGTTCTGCTCGGAGCCGTATCGCAGATGTTCGGTGCTTCGGTCACGGACCGCCTGGGCCGTCGGCGCGATGTCATTGTACCGCTGGTGACGGTCCAGGGCCTTGCGTTCCTGCCGTTGTTTCTGCTCCCGATGATGTTTCCATCGTTCGGCGTGGCGGCGGTGATTTTGTGTGCCGGCCTTTCTGTTATTTGCGGTCATGCAGCGACGCCTGCGTGGATGAGTTTGATGGGAGATGTCGTCCCGGAATCGGGCCGTGGTGATTACTTTGGACGCAGAGGAAGAGTCATCATCCTGCTGGTTTTTGTATCCACGATGAGCGCGGGCGGCGTTTTGTCGTATATGCAACATATATCGCGAGTTGCGACGGGTTTTGCGATTCTCTTTTCGGTGGCTTGTATCGCGCGCCTGATCTCGGCGCGCCTTCTCGCGCGGCATTACGATCCGCCTTATCGTCCGACGCGTGAGCAATATTTTTCATTGTGGGATTTTCTGCGACGCATGCCGCGATCGAACTTCGCGAAGTTCGCGCTGTTCTTTGCGCTGATGACCGGCGCTTCGAACGTCGCGGGTCCGTTCTTCAACGTGTACATGTTGCGCGACCTTCAATGGTCGTATGCCCAATTCACCGTGAGCACGGCGACATTTTTGATTACCCAATTTGTGCTGGTGCGCTGGTGGGGACGCATCGGGGACAGGCACGGGAACCGGGTGGTGTTGGTGACCACGAGCTTGTTGCTGCCGGTGCCGCCGGTGTTGTGGACGCTTTCGACGAACTACTTTTTTCTCCTGGGCGTACAGGTGATCGCAGGCATGGCGTGGTCGGGTTTTTCCATCGGCGCGCAGAACTTCATGTACGACGCGGTTTCGCCCGGCAAGCGCGCGCGGATTTCCGCGTACAGCAGTGTTTTGAACGGTGTATTCACCCTGGTGGGCGGAACGCTGCTGGGGGCGTGGCTGGCGAACAGTTTGCCATCGGCCTATCGGCTGGGGTCGTTTTCGGCGGCATTCATTTCACCGCTTCCCGGTGTCTTCATTGTTTCCGCATTTTTGCGCGCGCTTGTGGCGGCGGTTTTCCTGCCTTTGTTCAGAGAGGTGAGGGAGACGGAGCGAATCCATCCGGTTGCGTTGCTTTTGCGCCTGTCGGGCTCGGATATTCTGACCGGCTTTATCTGGCAGACGGTTCTTCGGCTGAACCCGCCCAAGGGGCGAGCGGTGAAGCTGGGGAAGCAAGGAGAATAGAGCGGAGTGATGGGCTCCCGGCTGAAGCCGGGCGGCGGCTTCAGCCGCCGCAGCCCGTCTGCATTCCGAACAACCCACAAGCGGACACACTTGATCGAAAGTCTTGAGCGATCAAACGGTGGCAAGGATGGGACAAGGCATGGGACAAGTGAAAATAAAAATGTAACATCTGTATTTCATCCGAAACCTGATGACCAAATAATCGTTAACCGAGAACCCTCTTCATCCTCCCTGCCTTCGCTCTAACTCACGCCCTTTCCCTGCGTTCCTAATCCTGAAATTCGAAGGGGGATGAGCCCCCCACTTTCCCGTCAAGCCGTTTTGTCAAGTAAAACGATTCTGCGCATTTTTGGGCTTTGTTTAAAGGGCTCAAACATTGACAGAAAAGACCTACAAAGGTATGATAATGCACAGGGTGGAGGGCAGATTCTGTCTTCGCTCTAGCCGTGTCGGTCGGCCGGGTTGGCGTGGTGCCGTGCTATACAGGCCGGTCGTGTGAGGGTGTTTTATAAATTAAGGTCGGTCGTGGTGGTGTCGCAATGAAGACCAGCACAAATATTCGCTGGGC
>CAZTYH010000095.1:3814-7500 GCA_964617565.1 uncultured Verrucomicrobiota bacterium | reverse complement strand
GCGAAGACCGGCACCATGAGTTGTCTTTTGTAGTTTGATCGCACTGTCGCATAGTCTGCATCAAGAACGACCAACTCCTTATCGAAAATATCCTTCAGTTGCCTGGCGAGCCGAACAGATTCCGTAATGGCGACGACCTGCTGCTCCTGCGACTGCACGCGCTGCGCGAGCAATTTTTTCTCCGTACTCGCCGCATAGAAAAGCCGGCGGTACTCGGCGCGACTGGTCATGATCAGCCGCTTCTTTTCCAGCAACACCAGTTCCGCATCCACCTGCGACAGCTTGTCTTTCGAGACCGCCAGACCGGTCTCGACGCCGGCTTTGCGCTGTTCGGTCACTTCCAGCGTGGCCACCAGGTCCTCCAGCTTCTTCCGTTCGCCCGCAAGATAGCGACGCTTTTCAAGCAGTAAGCGGATAGAGGGCTCCGGGTTCATCGGCATATTCCGAATCACCTCGTCTATGCGCACAGCCGCATTTGCCAATCGCAGACTCCACTCTGCCGCGTCACGCTCCATCGAACGCGCGACGATTTCCTCGTCCAGGTTTCTCAGCCGCAACCCGATATCGGTAATCCGCTCAAGATTCTCCGCCGGATTCTCCTCGAATATAATCCGCCGTTCCTCCAACCCCCCCCGCGTGATCTTCAAATCGCGCAGGACTCGATCCAGGCGCTTCACCTGATCTGACGGCCCTATGACGTCGCCTTCCACCGCGCGCAGCGCTTCCTGGAGAACAATATCAGCCTGTCTTTTTGAAGCAGCCTGAAGGGCCTGTTCCTTTTCCTCCAATTCCTGGCGCCGTTTCGTGTTTTCGAGGTCTTGCTCGAGTACCGTAAGTTTGTTTCCCCATTGCGTCTTTTCCGAGACGTTCGTGCTTTCCGCAATGAACTTGCGCGTGGCTTCCATCTCCTGGCGGATTTGCTCCAGTCGCGGGTCGTCGTCGGTAAATGCAGGAAGCGTGAATAGTGCTGCCAGAGTGAAGAGCAAGAGAATTACGGCAAGGCGTTTTCGCGTCATGATATGATCTCCCCCCTGAATACATGAAAACCGGGGAAAGCTACTCCTCCCGGTTCCAACAATCAAGCGCATGTGTCTTGATTCATCTTTATCGGGCACGTACTGTATGCCCATCAATACGAGGAGAACCATCATGCACAGAATGACCGTTTACCTGCTTCTTCTGGTCCTGGCCGTTACCCCTGCATTCGGCGGATGGGAATACACCGCCACCACTCAAGCCGAAGGCGGCCGCGGCTCGGAAGGCATGCGCAGTTCGATCAAAGGCCTGGCGGATGGAGCCAAATCCCGTGTTGAGTTCCTCGACAGTGGAAACCCGATGATGCCGGCCGGATCCTACATGGTATCCAGCGACGGCGGCAGCACCATCTACCTCGTGAACCCGAAGCAGAAAAGCTACGCCGTCTGGGATGTAGAGAGCATGATGGGCATGGCCGGCGGTGCCATGCAGATGATGGGCATGAAGTTTTCGACTCCCAAGGTGGAGAAACTGCTCGAGGAAAAAGGCCCGGCCATCCACGGGTTCCCCACTACCCATTACCGCTACCGCAGCTCATATACGATGGAGGTGAATTTCATGGGAATTCGCCGCTCAACGGAAACGATCAACGAGGAAGATGTCTGGGCGACAACGGATATCAAGGACGAAGGAATGGGCGTGTGGTTGAAGCAGAAGACGATGAAAACCGGCAACGAAGAACTCGACAAATTGCTCGAAGCCGAAATGAGCAAGATCAAAGGCTTTCCGCTGAAGCGTGTCGTTGTGACGACCTCGAAGCAATCGGACGGCTCATCCGAGACGATGCGCATGACTTCTGAAATCACCAGCATCAAGAAGTCGGCTGTCCCCGCCTCGGTTTTTGATGTGCCGAAGGATTACACGGAAGAATCCATGTTCCCCGACGGCGGACTTCCGACCGGCGGCCCAGGCGGTCCCGGCGCGGGCCAGAGGGATTCGGGCGCCGGAGACAATCCATTCCTCAAAATGCTGCAGCAAAGGAAGTAGACGATTTACTTCGCGCGCGGTGTGGCATGGCGTTCGCGGCGGCGGCGGGCGAGTTCGCGGAATCCTTCCGCCAGCAATTCTTCCGCCGTGCGATTCCGGACGTCGCGGTCCTTGCTGTCCAGAATCACGGCAACAAGCCTGTTCCCGTGCCGCTCTGCCGTGGCGGCCATTGAATATCCCGCCTTGCGAAAATAGCCCGTCTTGAGCCCATCGCATCCGGGAAATGTCAGCAGCAAAGGATTATGCGAACGCATGACGAATGCGCCGTCTCTGAAAGGTCGTTCCCGCGTTGACGTATAGTGCAGCATTCGGGGATGCTTCACCAACTCGCGCGATAAAAGCGCGAGATCGCGCGCAGTCGTCAGGTCGGGTTCCTGTCCCGGCGACGGGGGAAGGCCGTGAACCGAATTGACTTCCGTGGAATTCATCCCGATCTGAGCCGCGCGTTCAGCCATCAATTCGATGAACGAATCCTTGCTGCCCGACACGCGCTCCGCCAATGCGACCGCCGCATCGTTTGCGGATTGAACAATCAGCGCGTAAAGCAGGTCGTCCACGGTGAACATCTCGCGCTCTTTCAAGTAAACCTGCGAGCCGCCCATGCGTTCCGCTTCTGCGCTGACCACAACTATGTCGTCCAGCGAAAGCACTCCCGCATCCACCTGCTCGATCACCACCAGGAGCGTCAGGAGTTTGATCACGCTGGCCGGATAGCCTTGTTCATCGGCACGCTCCTCAAAGACCACTTCACCGCTTGCCGCTTCCACCACAATCGCACCCAGATAGGGGTCGGAGGCCTTTTCAGGAAGTTCCTGCGCCACCCCCGAAACGGCAGCAACCAGCAAAACAGCAATCAGAACAGGCTGAAATCGGTGCATTTTAACCTTTCTTCCATAGCAAGAAAACCGATCAAAACACATATCCAAGCCCATTCCCAAGAAAAAAGAAAATAAACATAATTGACAAATGTAAGCGGTTACATTACTAATTGTAACCGTTTTCATTATTGGAATCTGCGTATTGTGCGCTGATTGACAATAAGGAGGGAGGAAATGATTATGTCGCGCTCGGTGTTGCTGGTTGCTGTTGCATTACTGCTTGTCTCGTTCGTGGGGTCGGCGCCCGCGGACTTGCTTTCCGATCCGGACTTCGAAGAGTCAGGCGATTCGGCATGGGACCCCTATCGGTCCACAACCTCGTTCGACTTTGATTTCGACAATACGGATCAGGTTCAGAATGGCCTGGAATCACTGCGCATCTTTTTTTCGCCGATGGACGCCTGGCAGATTTTCGAGGCCAAGCAGGATATCCCCGTGATGGGAGGACAGGACTGGTCTGCATCGGTCTATGCCATGACCGACATATCCGGTGCTCCGTCGTTGCAGGTCTATCTTGAAACGCTCTTTTATTCCAACAGCGTCGAGTTGGTGGGCATGAACCTGCAAAGCAGTGTGTTGACGGATTCGACGCTCCAGAATGAGTGGCAGCTCCTGAATGTTTCCGGTTCCGTTCCAGCCGTCGCGGATTCCGCGCGTTTTCGCCTCGTCGTGTTCAACACCGGCGATCCGATCACCGGATCCGGCTCAGTCTGGTTCGACAATGCAACCGTAGCGATTCCTGAACCATCCACCCTCGCGCTGATCGGATTGTCGTCCGCCGCGCTG
>CAZTYH010000095.1:0-3714 GCA_964617565.1 uncultured Verrucomicrobiota bacterium | reverse complement strand
GACATCGCGTCCACGTAAGGATTGTCTATCTGGTAGATGTCGCCCGTCAGAATAATTTTCGCGCCGTGACCGACGCGCGTAATAACCGTCTTCACTTCCAGCGGCGTCAGGTTTTGCGCCTCGTCCACCACCACAAACTGATTCGGGATGCTGCGCCCGCGAATATACGTCAGCGGCTCCACGGCGATCAGGCCGGCCGCCTCCAGCGCGTCGCGGTTCCGCTGCGAATGGTCCCTCCGTCCGTTCGACAACAGATCCAGCGCATCGTAAACAGGCTGCATCCAGGGATTGAGCTTCTCCTCCACCGTGCCGGGCAAATACCCGATGTCCTTCCCCATCGGGAACGTCGGGCGGCAAACCAGCATCTTCCGATACACTTTGTCCCACAGGGTCTTGTGCAGTCCGGCCGCAATCGCCAGCAGCGTCTTGCCCGTGCCTGCCTTGCCGATGATCGTGACAATCTTGATCCGATCATCGAGCAGCGCATCAATCGCAAAGTGCTGCTCCTTGTTGCGCGGTTGAATCGGCCGCATCTCCTCGGGCGCGCGAATCAGCGACACCACGGCGTGCTGCTCCCCGTCGTACCGGCCCATCGCGGTGTGCGATGAGTTCGCCATGTCCTTGAGCAGGACATACTCGTTCGGCGAATCGCCCCCGACCTCAAGCGGCACACGGCCCTTCGCCATGAACTCCTCGATGGCCTCGCCCGGCACGTCCAGTTCGGAGTGCCCCATGTAAATCTCTTCCACGTCGGTACGGCCATATTCGTAGTTTTCGGCATCGAGCCCCATGGCATCCGCCTTGAGGCGGAGGTTAACGTCCATGCTGACCACGATGCAGCCACGCTCCGTGTCACGCGCGCGAATATCCATTGCGAGCTTGAGGATCTGGTAATCCGCGCTGCCGCCGCTGCTGCCGTTGCCGTTCACATGCCCGTCGAACGCAATCTTCAGACTGCCTCCGCGTTCCAGCGGAACGCCTTCCGACAGCTTGCCGCGCGACCGCATTTCATCCAGCATGCGGGAAACGAGGCGCGCACTGCGCCCGCGCTCGCTCAGCTCGCGCTTGAAATTATCAATCTCCTCGATCACGCGGATGGGAATGATGATGTGATGCTCCGCGTATTTATGGATGGCATTGGGATCGTGAAGAAGAACATTGGTATCAATGATGTAATTATTCATACGCGTGGGATTTCGTTCCTCGGGTTGACCGCGTGGACCGTTTGAGACGCACTCATCCTGCAACTATTCAGTACCCATCGAAGGGTCCGGTGTTGAGAGATTCTTTATCCGCAAGCGCTAAAAAAAACGGGTCACCTCCGGCAAAGGGAGATGACCCGTTCCAGCCTGTTTAATGCCGCGAGAGAACAAGCCCCCGCGAGCATTTCTATTTATGCCTCGCAACAAGCCGCCGATTACCAGCGGTTGTTCTTCGGTCCGCGATCACCGCGGGGAGCACGCTCCTCGCGAGGTCTCGCTTCATTCACTCGAATCTGGCGCCCGCACATATCGCTGTTGTTCAGCGCGTCGATCGCCGCCTTGGCTTCCGCCTCGTTCGGCATTTCGACGAAACCGAATCCGCGGGACTTGCCCGTGAACTTGTCCATGATCACACTGGCCGACGAAACCTGGCCGTGCGCCTCGAATGCCTGCCGCAAGTCACTGTCAGCAGCCTTAAACGACAGATTCCCTACGAATATGTTCATCTTCTTCTTCCTACAAGGTCGCCTGTATCTCTTCCCATTCACGCGACGAGCCCGCGACCACCACTCCCGAGTGAATTCATCGGCGCATGTACCCTATCGCCCCCCCGGATTGCAAGAGAAATCGGCAAAGGAAAAGCTCTTCCCCGGCACCCTGAAACGACCCACACATCATGGGTCCTCCTGTTATTACTTGATCCGCTTCCACAACTTCACCGCGCGCTCGATGCCGGCGCAGCGCAGCGCAGCCTCATCCACCCCACAAAGCGCGCCGTTTTCCAGCAACACGCGCCCGCGACATACCGTGGTGGTGACCGGTGCGTAATTCAGCCCGAACAGGAAATGACCGTAAAAGTTGCCCGCGCTCATCGGCGTCAGCGGCACGTAATCCAGCACGATCACATCCGCCAGCGCGCCCGGCTCCAATACGCCGCGCCTGTCCTTGAAAATCCGCCCGCAAATCTCCGCGTTGTTCCGCAGCAGCAGCTCGCACGATTCCCCGAACGCCACGCGCGGATCGTGCAACTGGTGACGCTGCAGCAGGTAGGCCGCGCGCGCGGAGGCGATCATGGCCGACGCCATGCCGTCCGTCCCCAACCCCACCAGCACGCCGCGCTTCAGCGCATCCAGCCACTTCGCCGCGCCCACCGCATTGTTCATGTTCGATTCGGGGTTGTGCAGCAGCATGGACTTCGTTTCCGCAAGGATGTCGAACTCCCGCTCGTTCAAATGAATGCCGTGAACAAAGATCGTTTTCGGACCCGTCACGCCCGCGTCGCGGAATCGCTCCATCACCCGCGCGCCGAATTCCTTCTGCGTCACCTCCTGGTCAATCGCATCCTCCGCCGCGTGAACATGAAAGCCGGTATCGGTGCGCCGCGCAATTTCGGCACAACGCTCCATCGTTTCGCGCCCGATCGTCATGGAGGCGTGAAGACCGAACAACGCCGTGATCTGATCATCGCCCGAGGCGCGGCACTTTTTGATGAAGCGCTCGTTCTCCTCCACCCCGCCGCCGATGACGTTGCGATCCGAAACTTCGTAGCACAGGCACCCGTTGATGCCCGCCTCGCGGAACGCGCGTTCGATCTGGTCCAGGCTTCCGTCGCGGCACATCGGGGAGGCGTGATGGTCAATGACCGTCGTGCAGCCCAGTTTCACGCAATCAAGCAGCACCAGCAGCGCGGAGTAATACACATCCTCCGCGTCCAATGCGTAGTCGAGTTTCCACCAGAGCTGCTCGAGGATTTCCTTGAAATTTTCGGCGGGACGGCCCGGCGGCACGAAACCGCGCGCGAAGGTGGAATAGAGATGATGGTGCGCATTGATCAGGCCGGGCATGATCACACCGCCCTTCGCGTCCAGCACACGATCCGCGCGATGCTTGTTGTCGGAGAATTTGCCGGCTTCGACGATTTTTGTGCCTTCGATGTAAACGCTGCCGCCTTCGATCACTTCCTGCTTCGCGTTCAGCGTCACCAGCGTTCCGTTTCGGATCAGCAAAGAACTCATCATGAGCCTCCTTCGCACGCGGTTTTTCCAATCATTGGAAAACTACCCCGAAATTTTTCCAATGTCTGGAAAAATATTGATGCTTGTACTGCCAACGCGCGCTTTTATAGTACGGTCTGACCCGCCGGCTGTGCGGCGGGGCGGTCCATTGTATTTAACATTAAGGAAGGGAGTATTACTATGGCTGGCGAAGCCTCCATGTCCGTTATCACGTCTGAAGTCGAAATCAAGGGTACCATCAAGAGCGCGGGTTCCGTGCAACTCGACGGCAAGCTCGAGGGCGATCTCGTCTGCGAAGGCGATGCCGTTCTCGGCAAAACAGCCACGCTCAAGGGCACGATTGTCGCCAACTCCGTTTCCGTCGAAGGCACGGTGAACGGCTCCATCACGGCGAAGGACAAGATCGCGATGAAGGCCACGGCCAATATCCACGGCGATATCAAGTCGAAGCGCCTCTCCGTCGAAGACGGTGTGACGTTCATCGGCAAGTCCGACGT
>CAZTYH010000094.1:0-7548 GCA_964617565.1 uncultured Verrucomicrobiota bacterium | reverse complement strand
AGGTTTCAGGTTTCAGGAACTGAAACCGGGCACCTCATTTCAGCAAGAACGGAGAAGCGGACGCCCGTCCGCTCGTGTACAGTGACATCCAACGATAAGCAAAAAAAGGCCCTCATGACTACGCGACTCGACACGATCCAGGATTACCATGAGCGGATGAACCGCGTGCTGGATCACATTCGCCAACATCTCGATGAACCGCTGAATCTGAATCGTCTTGCCGACCTCGCCTGCTTCTCCCCTTTCCACTTTCACCGCATCTTCGCCGCCTATGTCGGCGAGCCGGTCAGCGCGCACGTGCGCCGCCTCCGGCTTGAGCTGGCCGCGCACCGATTGTGCCATACGCGCCAATCCATTACCGACATCGCACTCTCCGCAGGCTATGAGACACCCGGAGCCTTCAACAAGGCGTTCAAGCGTCACTTTCGCGTTTCACCCACCCGTTTCCAGAAAGAGAAAAAGCCCGTCTTCTTTTCGCAACCCATTGAAATGGCAATTGAATCAACCCAAAAGGAGGATGCCATGAAGCCAGAGATGAAAAACCGAAGCGACACGCAAGTGCTCTATGTGCGTCGTACCGGCAAGTACAATGAAAGTGCTCGCACCGCATGGGGCGCCGTTTGCGGATACGCGTTCCGCAAAGGATTGGTCGAGCCCGACGCCGAATTCATTGGCCTGTCGCACGACGATCCGGATGTGACGCCCGAAGACAAGCTGCGCTACGATGCCTGCATATCGGTGAAATCAGAGGTAAAACCGGAAGGCGAAGTCGGCGTGCAAACGATCCCCGGCGGAAACTTCGCCGTGTTCCTTCACAAGGGACCCTACGAAAATCTGTACAACACATACAAGGCCATCTACAGCGAGTGGCTCCCCCAAAGCGGTGCGCAACTTCGCGATGCCTCCTGCTTCGAGAAGTATCTGAACGATGCGAGTCGCACCAAGCCTGCGGATCTCCTCACCGAGATCTACATTCCTGTTACATAGGCTGGCCCAGTGCTTACGGACATGGACGAAGGTCGGCGGCGAATCCCCAGCCGCCGCCTTCGTCGTAAATTTTCAACAACAGGGTGTTCCGCCCCTTCCGGGTGCGCAGATGTACCTGGTCCTCCCCGATCTTCACGCCGCGGAGGACATCTTGAACCAGGACCTGTCGCCCATTCCACCAGGCCATGACCGAATCGTCGCTCCCGAGTCCGAGAATCACATCCGACTCGTCCTCATATACCAGTTCCGCAAAGGCAAATGCGACGACCCTGTCGTGCGGACCAAACGCCGCGGCGCTCTCGAGATTAATCTCATCTGTTTTCGAATCGAGTGTCTTCCATGCAACTCCATTCACTGCCTCGATTTCAGCCGGATCAAGCGCGCCCTCGTCTTCAATGACCCGCTCCAAGACTCCGCGCGCCTCGAACGGTCCGCAAATACTCCATGCGTGGATAAAGGCGCCAACCGGATACGAGACAGGCCCATCGGCGCATACCGACAAGGCCGCGATGGCCATAATAAACACCGACGCACGCACTCGATTATTCATTTGTTTTCACTCCCTTCAGATACTTCAAAACGCCATCCATGGATTTCTTCAGTGGATTCACGTGCCGGCTGATGTCGTCGGGCTTGCCGTCCCACGTCAGCGGATCATACAGAAAGACGACGTGCGGTCCCGCCGCAATCACGGCGGGATCACCCGTTTCGAATCGCTCCAGGATCCGCGCATCGCCCACCGCCTCCGGAGAGAGCATCATCCACCACGCGCTTCTCCCCTGCACGAGCCCTCCTCGCGTCCGAACGCTCACCGGCACATTTACGGCTACACCACCCTCAACCAGCACAACTCCGTGAATCCTGACCCATGGCGCGTCGGGCAATTCAATGCGGACAACAGACTTCCCTGGATCAAGCGCGGCCTGCACCACGCTCAAGTGCATGCCGCTCCACTCCACGCCGGGCGTCATGACAGGAGGAAAGCGCACATCCGAGATGGTAGGCGCAAACGCCTTGTCGGCCCAGGTCCCGTCGCCGTACACCACATGAAAACCGGGCGCTGCATTTCCGTTCTCCGAGCCGAGAAGAAACTCGACACGGGTGTAGCGGCCTTTCGGGATCTCAATGCTCTGCCCCTCGCACGGCATGCCTTCTTCATATTGAGCAGACGGCAAATACAACATCACCGGATTGGTTGCCGGGGCATCTGGCGGCACATGAATTCGTGTTTTCTGCCCGTCGGAAAGACCGAGCTGCGCACAACGCTCGCGCGCGGATTCCGGCGCGACCCCCACGCTCTCCAACGCCCATGAGAATGTCTGGCGCATCGCCGGGTCGCGTACGCCCACGTCGCCGAACGCGATCGTCCTGCGCCCCTTCAGCGCCTCGCGGTCTTCCTTGCTCAGAATCTCTGAAATGCTCGAAAGCAGGACGATCGGACGGTTGTCGTCAGTCGCTGGCAATTCGCGCGTGAAGGCAAATCCAAACCAGCGCTTCGCGAAATCCCTGGTCACAGCCTCCGCGAATCTGCGCCCCGCCACCGGATCGCCCGCGCGCAGGCCTTTCCAATGGCGATCCACCCGTTTCCGCAACGCGTCGAGAAAAGATTTTTCCCAGATGGACACAAGCGTTTTGATCTGGGCAAAGCCCGGCCGATGCGTGGCCAGCGCATACTCCGGATAATAAATCCACACTTTCGGCTCAGGATCGGCAATGGCATTCGAGTCGAACGCGCGGTTGATTGCGTCTCCCACGAACGCCATCGGTTTCTTCGATCCATCGTCCCGCAGGTAGCCGAAATCGCCTTCGGGCACCTTGTCGTACAGCTTGAAGTATCCGTACCCGCTGATCCACGGCAGCACATTCATCAGCGCGAACTGGGTCGCATACACGCGCGCGGCCAATTCCTCGGAAGGCGGCTCCAACCAGGCATACGTGCGCACCGGCGGTTGCTGCTCCAGCACATCCGTGCGATACCCCGTTTCGCTGATGTAGGGCGGTCCGCCCTGCATGTCGTAGTGCCAGCGTGTTTCGTAAATGAGTTTGCACAGGCTCGGCAAGTCGCGTTCGTAATCCTGTTCCTTGTTGTAATGCACGGGCGACATGAACGCGATGCCGGTTGATGGATCGGGATTCGTTTCGGGAATGCACTCGGGATGTTCCGTGGTCGGCGTGACCATCACGCCGGGTAATTCCTGCTGGAGAAAAGCCGAAAGCTCGGCAAGAAAATCCGCCGCCGTCCAAAGGGTAAACAGGTAAACATCCACGCGCGCCGGATGCTCGCCCAGCTTCACAAATGCGCCATCATGAATCAGGCGCGCATCCTCGATCACGCTCTCGAAGGATTTGTAGGAAGCGCTCCATGCCTCGTTCAGCGCGTTCACGGAACCGTACTTATCGGCGAGCCAGCGCGGGAATCGAGCCACTCCATGCTCGCGCACCATCGGCTGGTCATACCGCCGCGCGCCACTCCAGTCGAGCGGGAATAGCCAGCGATGGTCCATATCTATCGCCAGCAAGCTGGGATGTCCCCGAACCTGTTCAATGAATTTGCGATAGCTTTCCTTTGCAAGCCGACGGAACTCCGGGTCCATGTAGTCCGGGTGTTCCTTCAGATGTCCGGGGAAATTAGGCAGCGAGTAATAAGAGGTACGAAAGTAAACAGCCAACTCGTTCGCATCACACCATTCCATCATCTCGGGGATGAGCTGATCGCCGTAAAGATTCAATGTATTGAAGCCAAGATCCTTGATGAGCTGAAGGTGCTTGATGAGTTTCTCTTTATTGACCCCGTGCGCTTCAGGACCGCGCTCAGGTCCATAGGCCCAGACCACGCCGACCGACTTGAAAGGCTTGCCGTCCGGGGCAACCAGACACGGCCGGCCCGCCGTCTCGCCGATCGAGAATCGCGTCCCCTCCACCCACGCAGCTTCACATGCCGCCGCAACGACAAAAAAGGCTATAAACATATTATGTAAGCGCTTACAATTCATTCCGTTTCTCCATTTTACTATTTATTTTTGAATGCGCCAGCCTGTTAGAAAATCGGCATTAGAACCGCTGCGTATGGTGCACGGTCAGTGGCCGGTTCAACGTATCAATGCGCGTGCTTGTGCGTTGAACAATCTCTGTCTTGAGTATCTCTGAATTAACGGGTGACTTGCCGTCCACGAGATCGAACGCCAGCCGCGCGGCGACCCGACCCATTTCGCGCATCGGTACGCTGACGGTGGTCAGGCCGAGAAACCGCGCCGAAGGAATGTTGTCGAATCCGACCACAGCCACATCGTACGGCACCGTCTTCCCTCGCTCCGCCAAGGCCTCGATCGCGCCGATCGCCATTTCGTCGTTGCTCGCGAAGACACCGTCGAACGGCACCTTCTTTTCGAGCAACTCCCGCATGGCGTTCATGCCGCCCTCTTGTTTGAAATCGCCCAGCACTTCGCGGGTCGCATCGTAAGGGACGCCGGCTTCCTCAAGCGCGCGCCGAAAACCCTTGCTGCGCTCTTCTGCGTCAAAGTTCCCGCGCGGACCGCGAATATGAATGAGTTTCCGGCGGTTTTTCGAAATCAATAAACGCGTGGCGTGCAAGGCACCACCCGCATCATCAAAGGTCACGCTCGGAACATTGGCCACCGCTGTTCGCTGCGCGACACATACAAATGGCATCCGGTGTTCGGCCATGCGCGCAATGTCTTCATCGGATACCGTGGAAGCAACGGCAAGCACAGCGTCAACCCGGCGATGGGTAATCAGCTCCTCCACGGTCCCAGTCTGCGGCCGCGCCCCGCCGACAAAAACAATCAGAAGATGATATCCCCTGCTGCTCGCAACCTCGTCCATGCCGGCCAGGATCTCGGGAAACACGCCGCCCGTAATGTCCGGCAAGGTAACCGCCAATGTTTCCGTACTGTTCTTGGTGAGAGATCGGGCAATGAAATTGGGCGCGTAACTCAATTCCTTGACAGATTTGAGAACCCGCTCTTTTGTGGCCTCGTTAACGAGCGGGCTGTTGTTGATTACCCGGGATACAGTACTTCTCGAAACCCCGCAATGACGGCCAACATCCTCTAGAGTCACGCCCATGTAAGCCCAACCTCCCCGGACTTCATTTTTTTATTGAAACCGCTCACAATCTATGTAAATGTCACTCGCTATGTCAAGCCGTTAAGGGCTTGCAACCGTCATGTTGTCCTGCAATCGTTTCTGACCAAGGAGTCATCACGGTTAAATCACGTTTTGTTTGAATCATAGTATACCAGGAAAGTGTGAAAATGTGAAAACTCGTTTGAAAAATACTTCATGCACAGTCGGTGAGAACGCTCTACTCCTTAATGGGAAAAAAACCTTTCTGTACTCAGGCGAAGTGCATTACTTCCGCATCCCGACAAGGTATTGGGAAAAACATCTCAAGGCCCTGGCTGACGCAGGCTGCAACGCCGTGTCATCTTATGTGCCATGGTCGTGGCATGAATTCGAGGAAGGCCGATTTGATCTGACCGGCGAAACACATTCCGAACGCAACGTTGCAGGCTTTGCAGATCTCGCTGCAAAATACAATCTGTTCGTCACGCTGAAACCCGGCCCTTACGTCATGGCCGAAACCACGGACCAGGGCATCCCCCGCTGGCTCACGGAAAAATATCCCGACACGCTTGCACTCGACGAAAACGGGAAACCATGGGGACCCGAATTCATCTCTTTCATGAGCCATCGCTTTCGCGACAAGGCCGCGCGCTGGCTCACCAGGTTCTCACGCGACGTGATCGTCCCGCGACAGAACCGCCGGCGCGGCGCGGTGATCATGATGCAATTGTGCAACGAGATCGGCATGTTCCAGTGGCTCGGCGCGCGCGGCGATTACTCCCCTTCCAACCTCGCCGCGTGGTGGATGTATCTCAAGCACGCCTATCCGAAGCTCGAGGATCTCGCGCAATTGCTGGACCGCGAACTGCGCAGCTATGACGAAGTGAAGCCGCCGCACGACATGTGCGATACGCGGCGCGACTTCGTTCTGTATCGCCTTTTCCACGACTTCCACCGCTGGATCTACGCGGACTACGTGAAGTACCTGAGCACCACCCTCCGCGAGGCCGGCGTCGGCGTACCCTTCTTCACCAACGTCGGCGGATGGGTTTTCGGCCGTGCACACGAGTTTTCGCTGAACGCTTCGTTCCACCGCGAAACGGCCAAGGTGCAACCGGATGTGCTTTACGGCCTGGACCACATTCCCGAATTCGTTTCGCCGCTGAACGCGCATGATGGAATCGTGGCCAATCAGATGGCCGCCGAATTACAGCGGCGGCGCGGCCCCCTGTACTCCGCCGAACTCCAATGCGGCAGCCGTGAGCATGGCGTGGAAACGTACCCCCCCGAACTCGGACTCTTCTATCGCCACTGCATCGCGCACGGCCTGACGGGCATGAATTTCTACATGTTCGCGCAGGGCCGAAACCCGAAAGGCCGCGGTATAGATGGCCCGATGTTCTATTGGTACAACGCGGTCAATTACAAGGCGGAACCACAACCCAGCTACCCGATGATCCAGGAACTCGGCGAATGGCTGAAGTATAACGGCGAGTTCATTGTCCAGTCCAGGCGCCCCGCCTCGCTGGGTGTCGCTTTTTACCCGCACCTGTACGAGACCGAGTTTCTCGTTCCTATTCTCGGCAAAGGCACGAAACTGAACGCCGGCAAACTCGGGCTCAGCATGGATCCCGTCGAATTCCGCAACCGCGCGTACTTTGATGGTATCATCCGCATCCTCACGAAGAAGAGTGTGCCGTACGACATGGCCGACCTGACCATGCGCTCCGTCACGGAGTTGCTCGAATACCCCACGCTCGTGCTGCTCTCGAACGAAATCATGGACGCCGACACGCAGAACAAGCTCGTTCAGTACGTGCGGCGCGGCGGAAAGCTCGTCGTGTTCCCGATGCTGCCGAAGTATGACCGCGCTTTCGAGCCCTGCTCTGTCATGACAGACGCGTTCGGCATCAAGACCAAGGGGCGCGGCTCCTCGAACCGCATCTACACCGAGAGCCTGCGCGACATCCCCGTTCCGCAATTGCCCTGGGTGATTTCGGAAAAAGGCGCCAAGGTCCTCGCGCGCGATGTGCATGGAAAAGTGGTCGGCATTGAAAAGAAAATCGGCAAAGGCAAGGTGCGCTTCTTCGGGTTCTTCGTGAATTACACGATCGAAGAGCATCCCTCGCTCTGGAGCGCGATGATGCAGCTGCCCGAAGTGCCGCGTAATGTCTGCGCGGAAAATGACGGCATGCACCTCGAAGCCCGCTTTGCGAAGGACGAAGGGCTGCTGTTCATCGGCAACTTCCATCGCATGCCGCGCACCGCGCATGTTGTTGTACGCAATCCGCACGGCGGCGCGCCGATTGATATCGGCCGCATCACGGTCGAAGCGCTGACCGGGCACTTCCTGCCCATCCAGACCCGGCTCTCCGTGGATGCAACACTGGTCTATGCCTACGGCGAACTGCTGGATCGCGGCGCGAAAAGCGGAAAGATCCGTTTCAGCCTGCGCGGCCACGAAAATACTGCCGG
>CAZTYH010000093.1:0-7647 GCA_964617565.1 uncultured Verrucomicrobiota bacterium | reverse complement strand
CGGCGGCTACAGGGGCCGGGCGCTATGCATAAATCCGGTAGCACGGACTCCAACATCCATTCGCCCCGGCGCGCATATCCTCAGCAATGAAGGCGACGCTTCCGTCGCGCTCCTCGTGGACAACCGGCTCTTCCTTTCCGTCGCTCATCACGCGGACGATGCGTTTCACGCTTCCAGAAGGAAGCGGCAAGGTCAGAATCGTTTTGCGCTCCGGATTCTGTACGTTGGTGACGGATGCTTCGCTGGATCCATCGTCCATGCGACAGAAATACAGGTCGCATGGATCGGAAGCCGCAAGCATCTTGTCCTTGAAAGCGAGTCGCGGTTGCGCGGCGCTCTTGTCCAGATCGTTGTAGCCCTTGATCAGCGCGGCAACAATTCGGCCTGCGTTCAACCCGACAAAAGCCCCGCTGAAGGATGGGAGTTGGATGGAAAATCGGTCGGCATCCGAAATGCGGATTTCATACGAGGCCGGTTTGTCCTTGCGGGTAAGCAGGTAGAAATAGCGGCGGTCTTTTCCCGCACAGGAAAACTCTGCGACTTCAACAGGTGGGTCTATCGGGTCCGGCACGACCGTGGCGGTCGTTGAAACACCGGCGTACCGCCGGGCGATGTGTTCTATCAGTCCAACGCTGCCCCATTCTCCGCATTCGGTCTGCCAGGGGGAAAAGCCGATAAATACGGCTTTGCCGGCGCCGGCGACCTTGATAGCGCCGCAAGCCGAAGCCTCTTCATGCCGCTTCACCTTCAGGAGGGGCAAAACGCCGGACGGGAAATCGGACAGTTCACAGAACAACCCCCTTCCCGTGCCGTTGAACATGCCGTCGGCAAACGAATACTCGAACGCTGCGTCGTCCGGATTCTGCTTGATGGAAAAAGGAAAGAGTTTGTCGCGGAGAATCGTGCAGGGGTGGAAAAATTCGTCCAATGTCGGAACGCATGAGTTCAAAACAAGCACCCCGCCTTTTTCGACATATTCGACAAGGCGCTTCTGCGTGGCCGCGTCCATCCATCCGTTGCCTTCCATGAAAAGGACACGGTGCCGAAGCAGTTGATCCACGCTTTCCTCGCGCGGGTAACAAACCGCGTTCTGGGTTTTGTTGCGGTCGCAGAGCGCCATGAAGGAGTCCCATCCGCACCATGCCGCGTGGGGCCGGCCCGGAAATCCGACGCGTGTCCAATCCTGCGGCGCGCTGTCCCAACTGGCGGCGTGCGCGTAGGGTGAATACAAGCCCCACGCGACCGGCGCCGGCAGGTCGTCGCGCACGAGATCATTTCCAACGCGCTTCATCAGGGCGCCCATCTGGTGGCAGGTCCAGAACGAATCGCGATAGGAGCCGTCCTCCGCGATCGGATGATTGTGCATGTACACCCCGCCTGCATCCACGGCCAGGTAATCAGTCCAGCAATCGCATGACACGCCGAGATAAATGTTCAACCCGGTTGCGCCCCATAGCATGTAGGCCATGGACTGGAAAAAAGATGGCTGGACGGACCAGTAATAGGGCGGGTCGTAGGAATCGAATCCCCAGTTCTCTTCCATGTTGATTCCGCGCGCGGATTTGCCGACGATTTTATACTTCAGCCATGCGTCTTCGTTGTGCGAAACGACCCCGCACCAGTTTGTATAACCATAAGAGATAACGGGAGATAGGAATGGCGGAGTGTAGCGGCCCATAACCGTTTCCACGGCTGCGCCACGGGGACTTGGCGGAGGATTGATGTTCATCACCATGGGCAGGGTAATCCCCGCATTGCGCAGGAATGCGATGTAGGTGTCGGCGATCACGCGGTAGAAGTGCTGCCCGAATTCGGCCCAGTCGAGCCAGGGGAGCAATTCGCCGGCTTTCTCGCGTGGCGCCCATTGTCGCGGAGGAGGAACATCGGCGAAGGATGAAAACGAGGCGTGGCAACAGCGGTTATAGTTCTCGATGCTGTTGTAACGGGTGGAGAGAAACGCGCGATAGTGCTCGATGGCAGGTGCGTCAAAATGAATTTTGTCCACGCCATATCCGCCGTCGGAATAAATACCTTCGTTCAGCACCTGGACGGCGAGGATCGGACCGTTGGGATATTCATTGGGCGCGATTACTTCGCGGGCGACGTGCTCAAACCAATCGCGCACGTAGTCGAGATAGACGGAGTCCATGGGGGCGGGCGGATTGGGGAAGCCCCAGCAGGCGGGTGATGCATCGCCCTGCATGTCCACGCGCAGCGCGATTTTTGGATTGTTGTTAGGCAGCACATAATCGGGCAGTGAGCCGAATCGCGTTTCCGCGTGAATGTACGGACCGGGTTTGGCGATGCAGAACATTCCGCGTTCGCGAATCAGGCGGATGAATTCAAGCACATCGGTTCGATCATGCAACTCGCCGCGAAAATCGTATTTTCCGCCGGCGCGCAAGGGGTCTGTCGGAGCGTGATGCCGCCAGGGGATATAGAATGTCACGACGTTGACGTTCATCTTTTTCAGATTATCGAGCTGGCCGGGCCAGTCGCTTCGCTGGTCGCGGTAATAGGGATAATCGGCTGACCACACAAAGGTGGGGTTGCCGTCAACATGCAGGACGCCCTGCTTGATCGCTACGCGTGGATTCATTCGTGGTCCTTTGAACTAATTGAAAAAATTACTATGACCGATGGCTAAGTGAAAGAAAAGCCAAAATAATACCGGTAACACAGGTTTGGGGCAGCGGTCTTTTTATGCCTTTCGGCGCGCTTTTCGCGTATGGCCGGGGCCCTTGCCGGGAGATCGGCCTAGGGCTTCGATGCGGTGGAGGACACACGTGGCGCATTGGCCGGCGTCTTCGTCCACGCACGGCTTACCGGGATAGAGCTGGTAGTCGCGCCGGAATTGGACAGGGGTTGTGTTGGGCATGAAAACGTTTGCGCCGCGCCGGAGGGCAAGATTGCGGCCTTTGGCAGGGAAAACGGCATCGAAGGCGGTGGTCGCCGGGATATGTGCATCGGGGTTGAATAAGCGCAGAACCGCCAGTGCGCGAAAGAACGTTTCCTTGTCTTCTTCATACACGTTGGGTGCATTGCCGAGTGGAGTGTCGGGATGCGGGATGTAAGGGCCGATACCGATCATGTCGAGATCGAGATCGCGGCAGAGCAAAATGTTTTCAGCGAGCGTTTCAAGTTTCTCGCCGGGCAGACCGATCATGAATCCGCTGCCGACCTGTACATCCAGCGCGCGAAGGCTGCGAAGGCATTCGAGCCGCTCGTCGAGCGTGCAATCGGGATGAAGATGCCGGAACAATTCCGGATCGCTTGTCTCGAACCGGAGCAGGTATCGGTCCATGCCGCACGTTTTCCAATACTTGTAAATCTCTGTCGGACGATTCCCGACGGATACGGTTACGGCGAGAACTGTTTCCTTCTTGATGCGGCGAATGACTTCGCCGAGCTCTTCGTCTCCAAACACCGGGCTTTCGCCGGACTGAAGAACGACGGTAGTTTGCCCGCGTGACGGAAGCTCCCGGGCATGCGCGACGATTTCGTCCCTGGTCATGCTGTACCGCTGAACGTTCCGATTAGAAACGCGGATGCCGCAGTAAAGGCAATCGTTGGAGCAGGCATTGGAGAATTCGATGATCCCACGCAGGAATACCTCGTCGCCCATGTGCTGTTTCCGGACGGCGTCGGCTTTGCGGTAGAGCGCTTCGAGATCCTTCCCCTGCGCCGCAAGAAGGGCGAGGATCTCGGTTTTTTCGGTCTGGCGATCAGTGGTCATTGATTTTGCTGCGTGGAGTCTATCACAATAACCTTTACGGCGGCAGGGGGTTGCCGCCCCCCAAAGAACAGGTTCATTTCGGTGGGCGACGCCAATCGAACGAGCCGGGGGCCGGCGCTTCGGCCGGCATGGCATATCCTTTCGGATACTCCCCAATCACGGCCACATATTCCTCCATCGCGTACGGCAGCATTTTTTCGAGGGCTTCGTAGCGGGCTTTGTTTGCCGGGTGCGTGGCAAAGATGCTCATGAGCCCCCACTTGTCGCCTTCGCGTTCCGCGACCCGTTTCCAGATGCGGGGGGCGGCGCGTGGATCGTAGCCGGCTCGGGCCATGTAGAAAAGGCCGACGCGATCCGCTTCAAACTCGTCCGTTCTTGAATGGACGGGAATCCACAAGGCGGTCCCGACAGCAAACGCGGCGCGGATCACCGCTGCGACATCGTCTTTATCCTTGTGATCTGCCACCGCCGCGGCCACTTCGACAATGAGTCCGGCTGTCATGATCTTGCTCAGGCGCTCGGTCGAGTGCCTGCAGTTCACGTGCGCGATTTCGTGCGCGATGACGGCGGCCAGTTCGTCCTCGTCTTTGACGAGGCCGTTTTTCGGACAATAAAGACCTTCGAAAACCATCATCTGTCCGCCCGGAAACGCGCAGGCGTTTACGATGCTTGTATGAACGAGCGTGGTGACATAAGGAAGATGCGGCATGTCCGAAACCGCCGCGATACGCTGCGTGATTTCGTCAATCTGTGCCGACCGCGAGCGATCCGCATTGAGCGGAATGCCCGCCTTTTGAATCTCCTGCAGGTTGGCGGCTTTGGCCGATTGACCGAGCTTGATGTCTTCTTCGACGCTGTACAGGTTGTAAACGTTTTGCCCGGTCACTGCGTCCACCGTTGCGCAGGAACTGAACGTGGCAACCGCGGCAATGCCTATCGCCGCTTCAAGCAAAGACCTTATCAGGCGTTTGATTTTCATGCGAAACCCGGCTGTCGTAATACTAATTTACGCGCTCAGTTCTGCTTCGTAAACGCGAGGTCCATTCTCTTGGCAGCGGCCACTTCGTCCAGCCGGCCGACCGGTGTTGAAGCCGGCGCTTTGTGAAGGGCTTCAGGATTTGTTTCGGCGAGCTTTGCCAGGTCAATCATCGCTTCCACGAACCGGTCCAGTGTTTCGCGGGATTCGGTTTCCGTCGGCTCGATCATGATGGCTTCGGGCACGTTGAGCGGGAAATAGACGGTTGGCGGATGCATGCCGCGATCAATCAACCCCTTGGCGATGTCGAGGGTGTGGACCCCGAACTTCCCGAGCGGTTTTCCGCTGAAGACGCATTCGTGCATGCAGCGGCCGGATGCGACCGCTTCATAATACGGGCGCAGTTTTTCCTGGATATAATTGGCGTTCAACACCGCCATGTTGCTTGTTTCGCGCAGCCCTTCGCGGCCGAGCATCAGCAGGTAGGCGTAGGCGCGGACGATGACGCCGAAGTTGCCGTAAAACGGGGCGATGTAGCCGATGCTTTTGGGTATATCGTAATCAAGCGAATACATGCCGTCCTGCGTTTTGACCACCCGCGAGATCGGCAGATAGGGTTTCAGTTTTTCGACCACGCCGACCGGGCCTGCGCCCGGGCCGCCGCCGCCATGCGGGGTGGAGAAGGTCTTGTGCAGATTGAGGTGGCAGACATCGAATCCGATCTTGCCGGGTTTCACGCGGCCGAGAATGGCGTTCAGGTTTGCTCCGTCGTAGTACATCAAACCATCCACGGCATGCACGGCTTCCGCGATTTCACGAATGTTCGGAACGAACAGACCGAGCGTGGAAGGGCAGGTCATCATGATCCCCGCCGTTTCCTCGTTCAGCGCCTTGCGGAAAGCGGTCATGTCCGGCGCGCCGTTACGGTCGGATGGGATCGTGACGATTTCGTATCCGCCGATCGCCGCGCTGGCCGGGTTCGTGCCGTGAGCGGAATCGGGAACGATGATATGCGTCTTTTTGTTTCCCCGGTCCCGGTGGTATGCGGCGATGAGCATGACGCCGGTGAGTTCGCCGTGCGCGCCCGCAAGCGGCTGGAGCGTGAACTCAGCCATGCCGCAGATCTCGGACAGCAATCTCTCCGTCTCGAAAAGAAGCTGGAGCGCGCCCTGGGTAAGCAATCCGCCCCCGCGAAGTTGCGGCCAGACGGGATGGATCTCGGCCAGGCCGGGCATTGCGGCAGCCGTTTCGCAGGCCTTCGGGTTGTATTTCATCGTGCAGGAGCCGAGCGGATAAAAATGAGTGTCCACGGAGAAATTGCGACGCGAAAGTTCGGTGAAATGGCGGACGACTTCCACCTCTGCCAGCTCCGGCAAATCCGCGGGCTTTTCCCGGAGGTATTTCGAGTCGAACCGCGGAATTGATTCCTTGTCTGCATCGGGAAGCCTGACCGCGCGCCGTCCGGCCGCGCCTTTTTCATAAATCAGTTTCATGGTGCTTGTCTCATTTCCAATACCCATTACCCCATCACCCCATCCTTCTCACAACACGGCGCGAATATTTGCGGCCATCACATCAATTTCTTCCTTGGTCCGTTTTTCCGTGAATGCGGCAAGAAGAACATTCGGCATGTTCTTGTAGTAGCGGCCCACGGGAAAGCCGGGCACAACGCCTTTGTCAATCAATGCGCTTACGACGTCCGACGCATCGCGCGGCAATTCGAGCGCAAGCTCGTTGAAGAATGCCGCGCCGTATTTCAACTGCACACCCGGGATGGCGGTGAGTTGATCCTTCGCGTAGGCCGCGCGCGCCGCGCAGAGCTGCGCAAGCTCGACGAGGCCCTGCTTGCCCAGGAGCGAGAGGTAAATATGCGCGCGCAACGCGCACAGCGCCTCGTTGGTACAGATATTGGATGTCGCTTTTTCACGCCGGATGTGCTGCTCGCGCGCTTGAAGGGTCAGCACGAATCCGCGGCGACCCTGCGCGTCCTGCGTGGAGCCGACGACCCGGCCGGGCATGCGGCGCGCGAGGCTTTTGCGCGTGGCCATGAAGCCGAGATACGGACCGCCGAAGGAAAGGGGCAGCCCCAGGCTTTGCCCTTCGCCGGTCACGATGTCCGCGCCCATTGCCCCGGGGGTCTTCAGGATGCCGAGAGAGACCGGATAGACGGAAAAAACGGTGAGCGCGCCGGCGGCATGCGCGGCCGCAACAAGATCCGTCAAATCGTCTATGCAGCCGAAGAAATTCGGATTCTGCACCACCACGGCGGCGGTCTGGTTGTTGAGCCGGCTTTTGAACGCCGCCCGGTCTGCGATTCCTTCGGCAATGGCGATTTCGACGTAATCAATGGAGAGATTCTGCATGTAGCAGCGGAGCATCGTGCGATAGATTGGATTGACGCCTTCATCCACCAGCACGCGGTTCCTGCCGGTCTGCCGCAACGCCATCATGATGCCTTCGAACAGGGCTGTGCCGCCGTCGTAGAGCGATGCGTTGGAGACCTCCATTTCGGTCAGGCGGACGATGGCCGTCTGATATTCGTAGATGGCCTGCAGCGTACCTTGCGCGGCCTCGGGCTGGTAGGGGGTGTAAGCGGTGAAAAACTCGCCGCGCCCGGAAAGTGCGCCGACGGCGGACGGGATGAAGTGATCATAGAAGCCCGCCCCGCAGAAATTGATGAGGCTGCCGGAGTTGCGCGCCGCGAGGCGGCGCAATACCTGCAGGGTCTCCAGTTCGGAACGGCCATCGGCAATGTTGAACGAATCGGTTTGGTAGCCTGCCGCGATACCCGCGAAAAGGTCGTCGAACGATTTCGCACCTACTGCGTCGAGCATCGCCTTCTGTTCCGGCTCCCCGGCCGCGATAAAAGATGTGTATGACATGCTTGTGCTCCTGAACCCGCGAAAAGTCAGAATAATCTAGCGCCGAACGGGCT
>CAZTYH010000092.1:0-7673 GCA_964617565.1 uncultured Verrucomicrobiota bacterium | reverse complement strand
GCGTCATTGAAGATTTTGGTGATGTAATTCCTTCCGGTATCCGGCAACAACACCACGATGAAGTGCGGACGCGTCAGCCGTTGAGCATAGCGCAACGCGGCCGCCACCGCCGTACCGCAGGAACCGCCAACCAGCAAACCCTCCTCGCGCGCCAATCGCCGCGCGGTGTTAAACGATTCCTTGTCGCTGACGCGAACCATCTCATCCACAATCTGCCGATTAAATGTTTTGGGGATGAAATCCTCTCCAATCCCTTCGACTTTGTAGGATCGCGGCGAATCGCCCGAAAGAATGGAGCCTTCCGGGTCGGCCCCCACCACGACAAGATTCCTGTTCTTTTCCTTCAGGAAGCGCGATGTTCCGGAAATCGTGCCGCCGGTCCCCATGCCCGCGACAAACACCTCCACCTGTCCGCCCGAGTCTTCCCATATCTCCGGCCCGGTGGTGAGGTAGTGGATCAACGGATTGTTCGGATTCGCGAACTGGTTCGGCCGGAACGCGCCGGGAATTTCGCGCGCCAGGCGGTCAGCCACGCCGTTATAGCTGTCCGGCGAATCCGGCGCGACACTTGTCGCGGTGATCACCACTTCCGCGCCATAAGCCCGCAGCAAACTGATCTTATCCTGGCTCATCTTGTCCGGCATGACCACGATGAGCCGATACCCTTTCACCGCCGCCGCAAGCGCAAGTCCTACGCCCGTGTTGCCCGCCGTCGCCTCGATGATCGTGCCGCCGGGCTTGAGCAATCCCTCGCGCTCGGCCGCTTCAATCATCGCCAGGGCAATACGATCCTTGACGCTTCCACCCGGATTCAGGAACTCGGCTTTGACATAGATGGGCGATTCGACGTCCGCCGCGATCCGATTCAAACGGATCAACGGCGTCCGTCCGATGGCTCCCAATATGTTGCCGTACTGCATGACGACACCCGTTTCATAAGCGAATCAGCCCACAACCGCTGCCGGCTCCAAGCTGGTGTACGCGATGCTTACCGGCGTCGAATTGCCCAGGTTGTCCGAAACAGGGCAGCGCGATTCCACGATCTCAAGCCAGCGCGCCAACGTAGGCTCGTCTGCGTCCGACTTCACACGCAGTGTCACGCCGACCTGTTTGTAGCCCGCGCGATCGGCCGTCGGCTGGTTCAGCAGCCGCTCCGGATTCAATGCGCCGGCGGCCTCAATTTCCAGCCCGTGGATGCGGAACCCCAACTCCTGCGCCACAATGTGCGCCACGACATTGAGGCAACCCACCAGCCCCGCGAGAATGAACTCAACGGGGTTCGCGCCATGGTCCGTGCCGCCCAGTTCGGGCGGCTCGTCCACGACCAGCGAAAAGTTGCGCGCCGAAACGACGGTCCGCGCCGGAGACTCAGAGCGCCCATGCACTTTGAATTCAAGGTCTGCCATGATCGTTCTCCTTACGCGACCGCTTTCTTCAGCGCCTGGTCGAGGTCCGCCTTAATGTCTTCAAGGTCCTCGATGCCGATCGAAAGACGGACGTAATCGGCCGTCACGCCGGTCTCCTTCTGCTCCGCCTCGGTCAGCTGCTGGTGCGTCGTGGATGCCGGATGTATCACCAGGCTCTTCGAGTCGCCGATGTTGGCCAGGTGCGAGAAGAGTTGCACCGAGTTGATAAACTTCTTCCCGGCCTCCAATCCGCCCTTGATTCCGAACCCGATGAGCCCGCCAAATCCGTTCTTCAGATACTTCGAGGCAATGGCGTAACTCGGATCGTCTTCCAACCCCGGATAGGTCACCCAGCTCACCGCCGGATGCTTCTTCAACCAGCGCGCAACCGCCAGCGCATTTTCGGAATGCTTGCGCTGCCGCAACGCCAGCGTCTCCAGTCCGATCAGAAACTGGTGCGCGTTGAACGGACTGAGCGCCGCGCCGATATCGCGCAACAACGTCACGCGGATTTTCAGGATGAACGCCACATTTCCCATGCCGGGCACGTTGCCCAACGCATCCCAGTAGACCAATCCATGATAGCTCGGATCGGGCTCCGTAAATTCCGGGAACTTTCCATTGTTCCACTTGAAATTACCGGAATCAACGATCACGCCGCCGATGGACGTGCCATGACCACCGATATATTTTGTCGCGGAGTTGGCAATGATATCCGCGCCGTGATCAATCGGGCGTACCAGCCCGATGCCGACCGTATTATCCACGACAAGCGGAATGCCGTTCTCGTGCGCGATTTTAGAAATCGCCTCAAAGTCCGGCACGTCGAGTTTCGGGTTGCCGATCGTCTCGATATATACGGCGCGCGTCTTCGGCGTGATCGCCTTGCGAAACGCTTCCGGATCGCGCGAGTTGACGAACTTTACTGTTCGTCCCAGCTTGGGAAACGTATGGTGAAACAACTGGTACGTTCCACCGTACAAGTTGTTGCCCGCAACGATCTCGTCGCCCAGCCGTGTGATCGCAAGTAGCGAATACGTAATCGCCGCCTGCCCCGACGCCACGCCCAGCGCTCCCGTGCCGCCTTCGATTGCCGCAATGCGTTTTTCGAAAACATCCGTCGTCGGATTCATCAACCGCGTGTAGATGTTCCCGAATTCTTTCAGCGCGAACAAGTTCGCCGCATGTTCCGTGCTTTTGAACACATACGATGTGGTCTGATAAAGTGGGACCGCCCGGGATCCGGTGGTCGGATCAGGTTGCTGTCCCGCATGTAAACCCAATGTATCCAGTTTTGCCGTCATTTTCGTTCTCTCCTTATGTACTTCGCTTTGCTCATCCTCTTTGATTCAACCTGCAAAAAAACCCCGCGCCTTCCGACCCGGGGGTTTGCCTGATTCTATTAAGCACCAATTTCAGCCAGGCCCACCTCCCGCCGGAAGGCAACACATGCTCATACCACAACAACAGCCCTTCTGCCTGAAATCGTTCATAAAAAACAACCCCTTATACCCAACTATCTCTATCGTTTCGCTAGACAATACCACAATTTCATTGCCTGTAAAGAAATAATGTAAAAAAAGCCGCAATCTTTTTTACCGCCTCAAACCCTCGTTCAGACTGCCAGTGCGATAGCCCTCCAAATCCACCGCCACATAGCGGAATCCACACGCGCGCACATGCTCAGCAATACGTTGCCGCAGCTCCGATTCCATCGCGCGCGGAATATCCTTCGGACTGAACTCCAGCCTTGCGACGTCGCCATGCGCACGCACTCGCACCACGGCAAAGCCCATCTCGCGCAAGCCGGCCTCGGCGCTTTCGATCATCCGAAGCGTCTCCACCGAAATGCCGGTCCCATACGGCACGCGCGACGCAAGACAAGCCGACGCCGGCCGGTCTGCCGTCGGCAACCCCAATTCGCGCGACCCCGCGCGGACATCTTCCTTTGTGAATCCCAACTCCTGAAGCGGACTTCTCACGCCGCGCTCACGCGCGGCGCGCGAGCCGGGACGGTAATCGCCGATGTCCTCCGCATTGGCTCCATCCACTACAACCGCAAAATCTTCCTCTTTCGCGATCTTTTCCAGCAGTCCGAACAGCTCCGCCTTGCAGTGATAACACCGATCCGGTTCGTTGCGCACGTAGTCGGGGTTCTCCATCTCCTTTGCTTCGATCACCCGATGACGAATACCGATCTGCTTCGCCAACTCTCCGGCTCCCTGCAGATCGCTTCGCGGAATGGAAGGGGAATCCGCGGTAACCGCGAGCGCGCGATCACCCAACGCTTTGTACGTCATGGCCGCCAGGTACGTGCTGTCCACACCGCCGCTGAACGCGACCAGCACCGAACCCGCATCTTTCAGCCACGCCTCAAGCCGGGCGAACTTTGTGTCACGTTCGGTGCTCAAAGCTCCCCACCCCCAATCCATCCCCCTCCCAGCACTTCATCCCCATCATAAAACACGGCGGCCTGACCAGGCGTGACCGCGAATTGAGGTTCGTCAAACTCGACTTCAACAACGTTTTCACCGCGCAAATGAACGACTCCGGGCGCTCCAGCGTGGCGATATCGCAGCTTCACCTTGAATCGGCACTTATCGGAGGGAGCGCGGCCCGCTATCCACACCACATCTCCTATCGCACAACGCTTTGTTGAAACTTCTTCGCGAGTCCCCACCACCACCACGTTGCTGTCGGCACGCACTTCCTTTATATAAAGGCGCTCCTTCGCCGCGATGCCAACCCCCTCGCGCTGCCCAACCGTGAAGCGATAAAAACCCTCGTGCTTGCCTACCCTTTTCCCCGACGAATCAACCACCGCTCCCTCCTGCTTCAGTTCGGGGCGTCGCTTTTCAAGGAAAGGCGCGTACCCATCGTCCTTGACGAAACAGAGGTCCTGGCTCTCCGACTCCAGCGGAACAGGAAGATTGCGACTCTTCGCGTATTCAACGGTCTGCTCTTTTGTCCAATTGCCCAACGGGAAAATCACGTGCCCGAGCTGCGCCTGGTCAAGGCGATGCAGAAAATACGATTGGTCCTTTTTGACATCCACGCCACGGAGCAGATGGATTCCATCGGAACGATGCTCGATGCGCGCGTAATGCCCGGTCGCGATATGCGTACAACCGATCTCCAGCGCATCGCGCAAAAGAAGGCCGAACTTAAGGATCTGGTTGCAGAGCACGCAAGGGGAGGGAGTTCGTCCTCGCGCGTATTCCTCTACAAACGCATCCACAATGCGCTCGCCGAAAAAGTCCACGGCATCAATCACGTAATGCTCGAAGCCGAGCAGTTGCGCGACGTGCCGCGCGCGCATGGCGTCGTTCAGGGAACAGCAGCGCGATCCTTCCGCCCACAAATGCGCGGTGAAGCCAACCAACTCGTGTCCCTGCTCCATCAGCAGCGCCGCCGCCACGGAGCTGTCCAGCCCGCCGCTCATGCCGACAGCAATGCGGAGCGGTTTTGAAACGGATGATGCGTGATTATTCATAGGGATAATTTAGCGCAAAGCCGCGGAGGACGCAAAGGCGGTATGCCCTACTGAACGCAGCCGCCGCTGATAACTCGTGGCCGTCCACCCGCCACATCGAATACTGAACGCTCAACATTGAAGTCCGAACTTCTATGTTCAACATTCGATGCTGGATGTTCAAAGCTCTCCCAACGCCTCACTCCACAAGATCTTTATACAACGACGTCGAGAGATAGCGCTCTCCGAAGCTGCAGGCGATGGTCACCATGCGCTTGCCCTGCAGATTGAACTGTCGGATGGCCTTGATCGCCGCGCAAACATTCGCCCCCGTGCTGATGCCGGCAAAGATGCCTTCCTGTGCAAGCTTTCGCCCCCACTCGAACGCCTCATCATTGGATACCGTGACCACACCATTCAGCAGGCCGGTGTCGAGATTCTTCGGAATGAAGCCGGCGCCGATTCCCTGGATTTTGTGCGGACCGGGCTTGCCACCGCTGATTACAGGCGAAGCCTCCGGCTCAACAGCGTAAGCCTGGAACGCCGGGTTTTTCTTCCGGATGAAGCGCGTCACTCCCGTGATCGTTCCACCGGTCCCGACGCCCGCAACGATCGCGTCAATTTTTCCTTCCGCGGCTTCCCAGATTTCCGGTCCCGTTGTCGCCTCGTGAATTGCCGGATTTGCGGGATTTTCAAACTGCTGCGGCATCCATCCGTTCGGCGTCTCCGCAAGAAGCTCCTGCGCCTTTTCAATCGCGCCCTTCATTCCCTTTTCCGCGGGCGTCAGCACCAGTTGCGCACCGAGCGCCTTCAGCATCGCGCGCCGTTCGATGCTCATGGATTCCGGCATGGTCAGAACGAGTTTGTATTTTTTCGCGGCGCAGACAAATGCAAGCGCGATGCCGGTGTTCCCGCTTGTCGGCTCCACGATCACCGTGCCCGGCTTCACGAGCCCGCGCTTCTCGCCATCTTCGATCATGGACACCCCGATGCGATCCTTCACGCTGCTCATCGGGTTCAGCGATTCCAGTTTCAGTAAAAGCTCTGCCTCATCGCCCACCAGCGCCTTGCTTAACTTCAACAGCGGTGTTCGCCCCACGGTTTCGACGATCTGACTGAATGCTTTCATCACAAGCTCCTTTAACCAAACATCTCAATTATCAATCGGAATAACGTACTATATGTCCACCCGCACTCATTGTCAAAGAGCGGAAAGTGGTCGCCGTCCTGGTAATTGCCCCTTGAACCCGTTACCCTCCTGACTGTAGAGTGCAAAACCCTGTTGCAGCAGGCAATTGTAATTTTGATGGAGGAATCAGTCTCATGGCGGGCATATTTAAAGCATACGACATTCGCGGCATCTACGGCGATACGCTCACGGACGAAATCGCCTACAAGATCGGCCGTGCCTTCGCAACATTTCTGAGCTCTAAAAAAGTGATCGTCGGCATGGATATGCGGCCGCACTCTGAGCCTCTTTTCAAAGCGCTCGCTCGCGGCCTTACCGAGCAGGGCGCGGATGTGATCAATATCGGACTCTGCTCCACGCCCATGTCTTATTTTGCCAACGGCAAGCTCGGTGGCGATGGCAGCATCATGATCACCGCCTCCCATAACCCCGGCGAATGGAACGGCTTCAAGCTTTGCCGCGAAGGCGCTACGCCGATCAGCGGCGCCACCGGCATCGCGGACATCGAGCAGATCGTCAAATCCGGCACGTTCGCCCCACCGGCCGAAAAGCCCGGCAGCATCTCGGAATGCAACATCGTTCCGCAGTACGTCGCACACATTCGCGAGTTCGCCGACATCAAACGGCCACTGCGTGTGGCAGTGGACTTCGCCAACGCCATGGGAATTTACGAGGCAAAGGTGCTCGAAGGTCTTGTCGAAATTGATCCGCTGTTCGAGACGCTCGACGGAACGTTCCCGAACCACGAAGCCAACCCGCTCAAGCTCGACACTCTCGAACCCCTCCAGGAAAAGGTCCGCAAAGGCGGACATGATTTCGGCGTGGCGTTCGATGGCGATGCGGATCGTGCCGGCTTCGTGGACGAACGCGGCGAAATCATCCCCATGGATATCATCACGGCATTGATCGCAGAAACCATCCTGAAGAAAACGAAAGGCCCCGTCTTTTACGACCTCCGCAGCAGTTGGGCCGTGCGCGAAATCATCGAGGAAAGCGGCGGAAAACCCATGATGTCACGGGTCGGACACGCATTCATCAAGAAACAGATGCGCGAAGCCGGCGCAATCTTCGCCGGCGAGCTGTCAGGCCATTACTACTTCCGCGAAAACTACTACGCGGAAAGCTCGTCCCTGGCCGCGCTCATGATCGCGAATCTCGTCAGCCAGTCGGATAAACCGCTTTCCGCGCATGTGCGGCCCATTCAGCGATATTTCGGGAGCGGCGAGATCAACTCGGAAGTGAAGGACGTGCAGGCCGTGATCGAGCACCTTAAGCAGAAGTACAAGGACGGCAGAATGATCGAGCTGGACGGCCTGAGCATCGAGTTCGATGACTGGTGGTTCAACGTTCGCCCTTCCAATACCGAACCCCTCGTTCGCTTGAACCTCGAGGCGAAAAAAGAAGACCTCATGAAGGAAAAACGCGACGAAGTCCTCGGAATTATCCGCGGGTAAAGCCGTTTTTGGTGGAAATGCGACAGGGCTCTGCTATTCTTCTGGAGTAGCTTTTCTTCACGGCGCGGTAGCCAAGTGGTAAGGCACGGGTCTGCAAAACCTGTATTCACCGGTTCGATTCCGGTCCGCGCCTCCAGCCTTCGCTTTTTGCT
>CAZTYH010000091.1:6899-7982 GCA_964617565.1 uncultured Verrucomicrobiota bacterium | reverse complement strand
TGCCCGGTAATAATCTTTTTCAACACATCGCGGATATCTGCGCCATCCACCGGAACACGAAGGGTGAGAATGCTGTAGAGGATCGCGCCGAGCGAATAGATATCGCTCCGCTCCGTCACCTCCGCCGCCCTGCCGCGCGCCTGCTCGGGCGACATGAAGCTCGGTGTGCCAACGATTTTTCCGCTGCCCGATTTCAAGCCCGTGCCCAGGCTGTCGGTGTGAATATGGGACGTCGGGATCTCGGAAACCGTCTTGTCGAGGTCTGAATCCGTTATGACTCCGCTCATACGCGGCGAGCTCTTGTGCTCCATGCCCTCCCACACCGGCTTCGCCAACCCCCAGTCGAGCACCAGCACTTCGCCGTAATCGCCCATCATGATGTTGCCGGGCTTTAGATCGCAGTGCACCACCTTGCGCGAATGCGCAAACGCCACCGCGTCGCATGTTTTCTGGAACACGGTCAGCAGGTTGTTGATCCCATATTCGTCGGCGGTGTCTCGCCGCCCGTTGCGGATCTGCATCAGGATTTCGGTCAGCGTCACGCCGCGCACGAACTTCATCGTGTAAAACGCGTTGTCGTCCTCGTCCTCCCCGAGTTCATGTACCGGGATAATGTTCGGATGCTCCAGGCGCGCGGTCACTTTTGCCTCGCGGATGAACAGTTCGTTATCGCCGGGCTGCTGTTCGCCGTCGCGCGGTAACAGCTTCATGGCGACGATTCGATCGCTCGTCAGGTCGCGCGCCTCGCAGACCACCCCCATCCCTCCCTGGGCCAGGATGCGCGCGATCTCGTACCGGCGGTTCCCCTTGACCTTCAGCAGCGCGGCGGGACATTCGATCGGCTTCTTGATGGCCTTCCCGCGGGTCTTCTGCGAGGCCAGAAAAGTGGTCAACGTGGTGTCGTGCGTGATCTCGACCTGCTGGGTAACGTCCATCGGCCGAGACTTCTTGCGTGATTTTGCTGACGACGAAACGCGCCTGGTTTTGCTGGCCTTTGCCGGCTTGTTCTTCACAATCCCCTCCGAACGACCTTGAGAATACCATTCGCCGAACGCGAAGTATAAGCCATCCGATCAAGATTTT
>CAZTYH010000091.1:0-6799 GCA_964617565.1 uncultured Verrucomicrobiota bacterium | reverse complement strand
CCGTTGAGAATGCCGACCGCCTGTCCTTCGCGCACCCGGAGCACATGCAGAAGATGATGCGACTCTTCCTTGTCCAACTCCACGACGGAGTTATGCCAGCTCCCGGGCGGCACAAAGGCCCGGGCATGCATGGGGAGGGCGTTCATTTCTTCTCCAGCGCTTCCTTGTGCTGATAGAATTGTTCCGCTTTCTTCCGCAATTGTTGAAGCCGCGCGTGGTTGGTCTCGCTGCACGACTCCCCGAATTTGCGCAATAAATCCTTCTGCTGGCGGCTGAGACGGTCCGCCACCTCGATCACCACGCGCACGTGCTGATCGCCGTTGCGCCCGCTGTGGATCCCACTGACCCCCTTGTCCCGCAGGCGAAAAACCGTGCCGTTTTCCGTGCCTGCGGGGATTTTCAGCGTGGTATAGCCATGAATGGTCGGCACCTCGATCTCCCCGCCCAGCGCGGCAATGTGCATCGGAATCGGCATTTCAATAAAGATGTCTTCGTCGCGCCGCTGAAACAATTCGTGCTGCTTCACGTGCAACACGACATACAGATCGCCCGCGCTCCCCCCGCGCGCTCCGCCCTCGCCCTTGCCCGCGAGACGCAAACGTGAGCCGGTTTCCACTCCGGCCGGAATCTTGATCGCAAGCGTGCGCTTGCCTTTCACGCGGCCTTCGCCGCGGCATTCACGGCAGAGCGATGAAACCACCTCGCCTGCGCCGCTGCAGGAAGGACACGTCTGCCGAAGCTGAAAAAATCCACTCGCGCTCACCAGTACGCCGCGTCCGCCGCAGCGGCGGCATTGTTCCTTGCGGCTGCCCGGCTGCGCGCCCGTTCCCTTGCATGCGCCGCACTCCTCCATGATCGGCAGCGTCACCTCCCGCTGCGATCCGAACACCGCTTCCTCAAATTCAATCTCCAGGTCGAAACGCAGATCCGAACCGCGCGACGAGGCATCCGCACCTCGCGCACCCCTGCCGCCGCCAAAGAAGTCGTCGAAAATGCTCCCACCGCCGCCGAACGCGCCCATGAAAGTGCGCAGCGCTTCTTCGAGATCTATCCCGCCAAACCCGCCGAACCCACCGCCGGCGCCCGGCCCGAACGCGCGATGCCCGTACTGGTCGTACATGCGTCGCTTTTCCGAATCGCTCAACACTTCATACGCTTCGGAAATCTCTTTGAAACGCTCCTCGGCCTCTACGTTGCCGGGGTTTTTATCGGGATGAAACTCGACGGCGAGCTTGCGGTACGCCTTCTTGACCTGGTCGTCGGGCGCATCCCGCGAGACGCCGAGTACCTCGTAATAATCTCGCTTGGCCGCAGCCATTTAAACTTCCGCCTCTGGACTTTGCGGCATTTTTTCGGGCGCCTCTCCCCAGTCCGTTGAATCCGAATCGGCCGCGATGGAAGGCCCACTGCTGACGACCACCTGTGCCGCGCGAAGCAGCTTGTCGCCCAACCGGTATCCGCGCCGCGTCTGGTGCAGCACGATGTCGGCCGGAACGTCTTCCGACGGAAGATGCGTCACGGCTTCGTGCTGATGCGGATCGAACTCCTGGCCGTCCGCATCAATCGCGGTCAGCCCGGCCCGGCCCAGCACGCCCATGAGCTGGTCGTAAACCAATTGGAATCCTTCGCGCACGGACGCATCCGCGCTGTGTTCGCGGGCGGTTTTCAGCCCAAGCTCGAAATGATCGAGTACAGGCAGCAATTCCGAGACGAGATCTTCCGTCGCCCGCTGGGCAAACTCGGTTCTCTCGCGCGACGTCCGTTTCCTGAAATTGTCAAAATCCGCCTGCAAACGGAGGAGCCGCTCTTTAAGCTGATCCGCCTCGGAGGGCGCTGCCTTTTCAGGCGCCTCCGCAGCAGACGTTTCTTCCGTCTTTTCAGCCGGCGCAGGGTTTTTATGCCCGTGCGCATGTTTTGTATGACGTTCTTTCATTTTCCACTACCGTATTCAGAAAAAGCAGGGAATGAGCCTTCCGGCGACCGGAAGCTCAAAAGGGGGACGATACTCAGCGGAGCATTTTCGTCAAGCGTAGACAGTTTCCGGCCCTGGTGCCGGGTTCGTAACTGACGTCATCCACAAAGCTCTTGATGATGAACATGCCCAGCCCCCGCTGGTTCTGGCTTTCCACATATTCCTGCGGCTCGATCACCTGCTGCTGTTCAAAAACAAAGCCTTTTCCGCGGTCCAACATCTCCACGACGATCCGGTCCGCGCAATGCATGAGGTTCACGCGGATCCCCGGATGACGGGGCTCCTTTTCATCATCCGCCTCTCCGCCGTAGCTGTGTTCGATGATGTTCGCGCACGCCTCGTCCACCGCCATTTCCATCTGGGCGGCCTTGAACTCGGAAAGGCCGGCGCGGGCGCAAAGGTCCATGACGGATTGCCGGATGATGCGCAGATAGCTGAAACGGCAAGGCACATGCAGTGTCACGTATCCCCGCACTACCAGGTTGCTGGTATCCATGGTGCGCCCCCCCCAATCAAGCGCGCGCGCCGAATTTGGCCTCAGCCTCGGCGGCCGTATCGCACACTTCAAGAATCTTGTTGAACCCGAGCAGTTCCACGATGTTGTAGATTTTGGGCGAGAGGTTGGTCAGCTTGAGATCGCCGCCCTTCTCCCGTGCGCGCCGCGCGAAACCGATCAACGCTCCCAAGGCCGCGCTGCTCACATATTCCAGTGCAGTACAATCAAGAATGACCCGATGCTTGCCGCTTTCCTGGAGATGCCCGAGCGTGGACTCGAGGCGCGGAAAGGAGTAGGCATCGAGCGAACCGTCCAGCCGCAAGATGTTCAAGTCTCCCTTTTCTTCCAATTGAATGCTGCATTCCCTCATAGTCCCTCCACTATAGGCAATTACTTCATTACATGCAATGCCAGTAACGTCATATCGTCATATTGCTGCCGGTTTCCGACAAACCGCTCCATACGCTGGCGGACGTTGTTCAGCACGCTGTTTGCGCCCTCCCTGGACGCGACCCGGATCGCGTCCAGAAGGTTATCAAGCCCCCACTCCTCGTCCCGGACATTCATTGCCTCGGTTACCCCGTCGGTGTAAGCCACGATCACATCGCCCGGCTTGAGGGATACCGTCACTTCCTCCAACACCCGCTCGAATGTCGGGGTGTCGGAAATCCCGATCGCCACGCCCGGCGAGTCGAGGATCGTCAACCCGCCCTGCTCGGTACTCACAATCGGGCGCTCGTGCCCGGCGCGCGCAACAACCAGCTCGCGCGTCGCGGTGTTCAGGACCATGTAGAGGACGCTGATGAACATGTCCTCCGAAACATCGCGGCTCAACACCTGGTTGACGAGCTTCAACACCTGGGCGGGACTCAGGTGGCGCGGGGCGTGCGCGCGGATCACGCTGCGGCAGACAGACATCATGATCGCTCCGCCTGTGCCCTTGCCCGAGACGTCCGCAATGGCAATGCCGAGGTGCGTATCGTCCACCTCGATGAAGTCGTAATAGTCGCCGCCGATTTCCAGTGCCGGATAGTTGAACGCCGCTAGTTCGACACCCTCAACCCGCGGCAGCGCCTTCGGCAACAGCGAAGTCTGGATCCTCCGCGCGGCATCCAGGTCGTTATCAATCCGAATCTTCTCGTCCAGTGTCTCCCGAAGCCCGGCGTAGAAAACCGAAATCGAAGCCTGGTCGGCCAGCGCCTGCAGCAGGTTCAAATCACCCGGCGAGAAAGGCTGTCCATCCACGCGATTCACCACCACCAGCACGCCGAGCACCTGCTGGTGAAAACGCATCGGCACGATAAGCAGGGAGCGTATCTGCAGGAAATCCAGCTCGTACCGGGGAACGCGCGGATCGGTTTCGGCGTCCGGCAGAAGGACCGCGTTGCCGAAGTCGGCCACCTCGCCCACCAGACCTTCCCCGCGGCCGATCAGGCGTGTTTTCACCATGTTCTCCACGTGCTGCGACTTGCTCATCGCGCGCTCCAGCCCCGTGTCCACTCCACCCAGCAGCGGAGGGAAAATGCCCGATATCGCGCGCGCGCGAAGGTTCTGCTTGTCGGGCTCGTAAAGATACACGGCGCCGGCGCCGGCACGCGTCGTGCGGACCGCATAGTAGAGCACCCGCCGCAACAGGTGATCGAGATCCACCGTCGTAGCGTCCGCGAATACTTCGGCCACGTCGTGGATAAAGCCGTAGGTCGCTTCTTTTTCCTGGAGGAGCGCGTTGCGTTGAAGCCGCAGCCGGCGGTTCTGCAAGTAAAGGAAAACAAACGCCGCGATCAGTATCAGTTCGGCGATGATGGATATTGCGTAGAACACGATGCTCTCCACCCGCTGCCGCGTTAAGGCGTTCTGCCGGATTTCTTCAAATCTTCCTGCAGAAACGCCAGCACATCCTTGAACTTCGGCAGATTGTCCGGCGAAAGGCGAACGAGATTCTCATGCGCTTCCAGCATGGTTGCCGCGGTTTCCCTGGTGCTGCGCTCGGGATTCTCCAGCACCGGCATTTCCCCGCCCGCCCCGGCCAGCAACACGGCAAGGCTTTCAGGCATGTCCCCCGCCATGTGAGGCTCAATGACCTCGTCCAGCCCCAGCGTGGCCAGCAACCCGCGCGTGCGAAGGGACATGTTCACCATCACCACTCCGCCGTTTTTCTGCTTCAACCTGAACGAAAGCCCGGCGAGAACACCCATGAAGGTGCTGTCCATGCCAATGCATTCGGTCATGTCGAGAACCAGCTTCGTACACCCGCGGTCAATCGCCGCGCCGACAAATTCCTTCAACGCGGTGCTGATCTTGAAGGAACCGCGGCCGCGCACGCGAACGATCGCTGCCTCGTTCTGAATGGCCACAAGAAGTTTATCCGCCGGATTCGCTTCGGCTGCCATGCACTATCTCCAGAGCTCGGACTTCCTCTCGGCAAGGCGCCGCCCGCGGTAAACCACGCGAACCCGCCACGCCTCAACATTGCCTCCCTCAGGAAGCACAAAAAAACTCTCCTGCCGCCCCTGCAAAGGGGTTTCGGTCTTGTGCGAAAGAAACTTTACGGCTTCGCCGCCCGCCTGGCGATACTCAAAAGTCACGAGCGTTCCGGCCTCCACGCCGGAACCCGCATCCCAACCGACTGCGAAAGTCAGCCTGGCGTTGTCCGCGCGCTCGCGGAGAAATTTGACCATCTTCGCCGGCTCCAGGCCGACTTGTCCCGGCCCGGCCGCCTCAATACGTTTCACACCTAGAATCCGAACCTCGTCCCTGCGGGGCGCCGCTTCGGAAAGCGTCGCTGCGGAAATCAGACAAACTCCCGCCAGCGCGAGACTGATTGAAAGCAGGGCTTTTTGTCTATTCATCATGTTTCGCAGTATACTCCGACTCCCGTGCAATATACCAGCATGTCGCGCGCCGGTTAATTGTCCATCTCCACAGATTTCATTCGGCCGGCGAAATCACGACAACCAGCTCGCCTTTGACCGTGCGCCCTTCAAACCTGCCTAATACGTCCTCTGCCGTGCCCGTCAAGCTTTCCTCGAATTGTTTTGTTAATTCACGGCCGACAAAAAGCATTCGCCCCCCCAGAACGTCGCGAATCTCCTCCATCAACTTCACCAGCCGATACGGCGATTCGAAAAGCACCACCGGCGCATCTTCGTTCGCCAGCTCCGCCAGCCGCTTCCGCCGCGCCACCGACTTGTGCGAAAGAAATCCTTCAAATCGAAAACCCGCGCCGCCGAATCCGGAAAGAGCCACCGCCGAGGTCACCGCCGACGCCCCCGGCAAAACCGATACGTATAAACCCTCCCTGTGACACGCCGCCACCACGCGCGCACCGGGGTCGGAAACCGCCGGCATGCCCGAGTCCGTCACCAGGGCCACGGCACTTCCCGCGCGGATACGATCCAGGATTGACTCCACGCGCGATGCCTCGTTGAACTTGTGGCAGCTCATGGTCGGCGTGTGAACATCATACCGCTCCAGCAACTTGCGCGTGTGCCGCGTATCCTCCGCCACAATCAACGCGGCTTCCTTCAACGCTTCCACCGCACGGAACGTGATGTCACCCATGTTTCCGATCGGCGTTGCAACGACATATAAGCCCGGCTTCAAATCCTCGAACCTCCTTTTGACCAGACTGTACGCCCCCGAAAGACAAGTTTCGAGTTTCCTGTTTCAAATTTCAGCACCGCTCCTTTTGCACTTCCGCCGATTTTGCGCTATGTTGAAATTTCAAACCCGAAAGCGAGGATTTCTGACATGAAACAAATAGCCGACAACGTGTGGTGGTGCGGTGCGATTGACTGGGACCGGCGCATATTCGACGCGCTCGTGCCGCTGCCCGACGGAACCAGCTACAACGCCTATCTTGTCCAGGGCTCGGAAAAAACCGCGCTGCTCGACGGCGTGGACGACACGCAACTCGACACGCTTTTCGAACACCTCAAGGACGTGTCGAAAGTTGATTACATCGTTTCGCATCACGCGGAACAGGATCACTCGGGAACCATTCCGGCGTTGATGGAGAAGTATCCGGACGCGAAAGTCGTCGCCAGCGTGCAGGGCAAGAAATTCCTCGTGGACCTGCTCGATATCGCGGACGACCGCGTCGTGGCGGTGAAGGACGGCGAAACCCTCGCGCTCGGCGGCAAGACGCTGCGCTTCCTCATGACCCCGTGGGTACACTGGCCGGAAACGATGTCCTCTTATCTCGAGGAAGATAAAATCCTTTTCTCCTGTGACTTCTTCGGATCGCACCTCGCCACTTCGGAGTTGTATGCAAAGGAAGGGGTGCGCGTGTATCGCGCGGCGAAGTTGTATTACGCGCAGATCATGATGCC
>CAZTYH010000090.1:5732-8076 GCA_964617565.1 uncultured Verrucomicrobiota bacterium | reverse complement strand
ATTAAGAGCGAGCCGGCGCGTTTTTTTTCAGAATCGCGACGACCGGGAACTTTTTATCCAGCGCGGATTTGTCACGCAGGAGCAGGCAATATTGGTTAATGGATCGGGTGTGGACTTGTTGGAGTATGCGGTTGCGCCTTTGCCGGAGTCGCCGGTGTTTCTGATGATTGCGCGCCTGCTTGTGGAAAAGGGTGTGCGGGAATACGTCGAGGCGGCGAGACAGGTCAAAGCCGAGTGGCCGTCAGCCCGTTTTCTCCTCGTGGGCGGGTTGGAACCGGGACCCGATGTAGTCGGTGAAAACGAGCTTCAAGACTGGAGGAATTCCGGTGTGATCGAGCCTCTCGGGCGCCTGCCCGATGTCCGCCCCGTTTTGGAGCGTTGCCGCGTTTACGTGTTGCCTTCCTATTATCGCGAGGGATTACCCCGCACGATCCTGGAGGCGATGTCCATGGGCCGGCCTGTTATCACCGTGGATTCGCCGGGCTGCCGTGAAACGATTGTGGGCGGAGAAGATCATGCGAAGGTAGGCCTTGCAGACGGGATTCAATTAGGAGAAAACGGGATCTTGGTTCCGCCGCGCAATGCAGCCGCCCTTGCGCAAGCCATGAAGGAAATGTTGCGGAATCCGGGGCGGACAGAAGCCATGGCAAAGGCGGCTCGCCGGATTGCCGAGGAGCGGTTCGACGTACACGAAGTTAATCGCATTATGCTGTCGGCCATGGGGCTTGACCGAAAATCGTAGCGGACAAATTTGATGACAAGCGGTATCTACATTTCTTCCGGCAAGCGGCTGCTGGATGTAACGCTGGCGCTTCTGGGGTTGCTCGCGTTGTCTCCCGTCATGCTGGTCATTGCGACAATGATTCGCTTGCGCATGGGCGCGCCCGTCTTGTTCAAACATCAGCGACCGGGGTTCAAGGGAAAGCCTTTCTATTTGTGGAAGTTCAGGACCATGGTGCAGGGAAGCGGCACGGATGCTGAACGGATCACTCCCTTTGGGCGTGCGTTGCGTTCAACATCGCTTGATGAACTGCCGGAGCTGTACAACGTGCTTCGAGGGGATATGAGCTTGGTGGGGCCGCGCCCGCTGAAAATGGAGTACCTCGAGTTGTATACACCGGAACAGATGCGCCGCCATGATGTACGCCCGGGATTGACGGGGTGGGCGCAGGTCAACGGGCGTAATGCACAGACATGGGAAGATCGTTTTCGGTTCGATTTGTGGTACGTGGATCATGTGTCATTCGGGTTGGATATCAAGATCATCTGGTTGACCGTCTGGCGCGTGATTCGACGGGAAGGCATCAGCGCCGACGGGCATGCCACCATGCCCCGGTTTCAGGGGACGCCGCGCCCGCATTGACGGGCTCATTGTCCGGGAATCGCATCACCATTGATTTATCCGCCTTTTGACGGCATTATTGCGGCCGATATCGAGTACAAACATGAATAAAATTAAACCATTGCGCGTTGGGATTACGGCGGTTGGGAGTGGAATTGGACAATCCATTGTGCATTCCTGCCGTCTTTCTTCGCTCCCTCTCTACCTGGTTGGCTATGATGCAAGTGCGCTGGCCTATGGAGCCTATGATTGTCATGAGCATCACCAGGTTCCTTCTTCCACTTTGCCGGATTATCCGCTGCAATTACTCGATCTCTGCTTGAAGCATGGCGTGGAGCTGTTGATCCCGGGTTTGGATACGGATCTTCCGATCCTCGCCGAGCATGCGCCGCGCTTCGAGGAGAAGGGGGTAAAGGTCCTTGTGGGCGGGTTGGAATTCACCCGCCTCTTTCGCGACAAGCGTCTTTGGGGACGCACGCTCAGCGAGTACTGTTCACACATCCTGAGCGGCTTCACACCCATAGAGGCCGCCGAAGCTGTTCGCGGAGGACTGATCCATTTTCCGCTGATCGCGAAGCCTATGGGGGGGTCCGCTTCTTCCGGCATCCGGATCATCAAGGCGGAAAAAGATTTTGAGGGCCTCTCTCCCGATTACGTGGTGCAACCTTACGCACTCCCGCGCGAGGACGATCCTTTGTCGGCCACGATCCGAAGAGCGATCGAGCAAAGCCGCCTTGTTCAGGTGGCCGAGATTTCGTACCAGTGGCTGGTTTCAAAAGATGGCGAAGTGCTCGCGCGCATGGCATCCCGGAACCGCTTGAAGGACGGCGTTCCCATCGAGATCGTTCCGATAGATGACGAGCCTTACTGGGAGGTGTTGTCGCCACTCATTCCTTTCCTGAGTGAAAAAGGGATGAGGGGGCCGGTCAACTTCCAGGGACGCATGACGGCGGAAGGCCCGCGGTTTTTCGAAATGAACGGCCGTTACACGGGCATCACGGG
>CAZTYH010000090.1:3215-5632 GCA_964617565.1 uncultured Verrucomicrobiota bacterium | reverse complement strand
CGGCGGAAGGCCCGCGGTTTTTCGAAATGAACGGCCGTTACACGGGCATCACGGGCCTGCGCGCGATGATGGGCTTCAATGAAGTGGATCTTGGCATTCGAAGCTTCATGGATTGGCCTATGCCGGCGGCAAGCCTGCGCATCAATCATCGTCGCGTAGGCTTGCGACAGGTTGCGGAGCGGATTGTGTCGGTGGTGGAGCACCGCGATTTGCGCGCGGCGGCTGAGCGACAAGTGCCCGGTTGGAATCCGGACATGGGACGGCACGTCCTGGTGACCGGCGCGACCGGTTGGCTGGGGCGGCACCTGGTGAACGCACTGTTGGCAGACACCTCGATTGCGCAAGTCCATGCCATGGTCCGTTCGGCAGAACGCGCAGCCGCGATCTGGCCGAAGCCGGAAAAGCGCCTGCTCATCTGGCCGGTGGAAAAAGTGGATGTGCATGATGCCCGCTTCGCGGATATGGACGCCGTTTTTCATCTCGCTGCCGAGCGCAATATGAAAGACGGCGCAGGCCATGCGCGGAGCCTTGAGATGACGAGGCAACTGGTATATGCAGCCGCGCGTGTTCACATCCCGCGCTTCATTTTCCTTTCCAGCCAGAGCGTGTATGGTTTGTCACGGCCTCCGCCATGGCCGGAATCACTGCCGGTAGATCCGACAAATACATATGGAATGGATAAGTGGGCCGGAGAGCAGTTCGCCGCAATGCTTGAAGACGTCAGTCGCGCATCCCGCGCGGTGTCCGTGCGGCTTGGCCGATTATATGGTGCGGCGGAGGGATTGCGATGGGCCGAGCTTCCGCACAAGTTCATCCGCGAAGCGATGCAGGGCGCAACATTAAGCATCAGCGGCGGGCAACAGCTTTTTGATTTGATTCACATCCAGGACGCCGTCCGCGCGCTGATGACCTTGTTGAATATGGCGCACGGAACCTGGGCTCCCGTTTACAACATCAGCAGTTGTTCGCCTGTTTCCATCGTTGATATTGCGCAGGCAGCGATATCCGCCGCAGCACGGACTGGACAGAAGGGCGCCCGGTTGGACGTTCAGCCTTCTGATGAGCCGCCGGCGCGGTACGGAATGGATTGCAGCCTGTTCACCTCCCAATCGGGATGGAAACCGGTTGTTACACTGGATGAGGCCATGGATGGCCTTGCTGAAATGGTGAAATCGCATCTTGAAACGGGAAGTACGATCGCGGGATGAACCAATCAGCGTCACAGAAAAGTTCGGGCGGTTTTGCTCCCTGGCCGGTGTTTGCGGACGACGAGCGCGCTGCCGTCGAAGCCGTGTTGCGGAGCGGAAAAGTCAACTATTGGACCGGCACGGAAGGGCGTCTTTTCGAGCAGGAGTTTGCGAAACATGTCGGCGTGAAATATGCCGTTGCGCTGGCGAATGGCACGGTCGCGCTGGAGGCCGCGTTGTTCGCCCTGGGCATCGGTCGCGGCGACGATGTCGTGGTGAGTTGCCGAACGTTCATAGCCTCCGCCAGCGCCGTGGTGGTCCGTGGCGCAAGGCCTGTCATGGCGGATGTGGATTCCGAAAGTCAGAATGTGACGGCGGAAACGTTGCGCGCCGCAATCACGCCTGCGACAAAAGCTCTCCTTGTTGTTCATCTCGCGGGCCGCCCCTGCGAGATGGAAGAAATCATGGCCCTTGCAAACGATCGCGGGCTGAAAGTGATCGAGGACTGCGCACAGGCTCATGGCGCGACCTGTCGAGGTCGCGTGGTCGGATCCTTCGGGCATGTCTCCGCCTATTCATTTTGCCAGGATAAGATCATGACCACGGGTGGCGAGGGTGGAATGCTCGTGACGGATGATCCGGCCATCTGGAGAAAGGCATGGTCTTACAAGGATCACGGCAAGAATTACGAATTGATGCAGCAACAGAATCCCGGCCCCGGCTTTAGATGGGTGCATGAATCGTTCGGCACGAATTGGCGTATGACGGAAATGCAGTCGGCGATCGGTCGAATCCAGTTGCGCAAGTTGTCCGATTGGGTGGCGGCAAGGCGGCGCCATGCCGCACTATTGGATGAGGCATTCAAACATGTGCCGGGCCTGCGCATTTCCGTGCCGCCCTCCCACATACATGCTTCCTACTACAAGCATTATGCATGGGCGGAGCCGGAACGCCTGGAGGGCGGGTGGGACAGGGACCGGATCCTGCGCGAGGTGCTGGCCCGCGGCATCCCTTGTTTCACGGGCATTTGCCCCGAAATCTATCTCGAGAAAGCTTTTCAGAAAGAAAACCTGGCGTCGGCGAAACGGTTACCGGCGGCAGAGCGTCTCGGAGAAACAAGTTTGATGTTCCTCGTGCATCCCACATTGACGGATGAAGACATGCGCCGGACGGGTGAAGTCGTGCGCGAAGTTATGAAGCTGGCTGTTGCGAAAAGTTGAACCCCCGGAG
>CAZTYH010000090.1:0-3115 GCA_964617565.1 uncultured Verrucomicrobiota bacterium | reverse complement strand
GAAGTCGTGCGCGAAGTTATGAAGCTGGCTGTTGCGAAAAGTTGAACCCCCGGAGGGGTGAGGACGTGCAATACAGAAAACGATTCTGGCGGCAATTTGTAAATCCGCATTTTTACCTGATGGTATTTGCGGATGCCGTGCTCTTTGCCCTCGCTCTTTATGTGGCGTATCTCATCCGTTTTGACGGCCATTTGCGGGCGTTGCATGTCCGCCAGCTTCACGCGTTGTGGCCGCTGGTCGTTCCGCTACACATGGTCATCTTCATGGTCTTTGGGCGGTACCGGGGAATGTGGAGGTACACGGGCCTTCATGAAATCACCCGCACGTTGCAAGCCTCGCTTCTGGGAATGGTTTCCGTCTTCGCAATTCTCGTCTTGTGGAAGCGATTTGGCCAGTATTCGCGCTCCGTGATACTCATGTCGGGGATTCTGACTTTTCTTTTTACGGGCGGATTGCGCATCGCCATTCGAGTTGCTTTTGCGCGTCGTGCGAGAAACGGCGACTCCAGTGGTTCATGGCTGCCCTGGCGAAGGGTTGAAAAGCCGACGCGTGTAGCCATCATCGGCGCGGGAGACGCCGGCGAAGCGCTGGCACGTGATATCCTGTATCGAATGTCGGCGACGCACGAAATCGTGCGTTTCCTCGATGATGACCAGCGCAAAATCGGACGCACGCTGCACGGGATACCGGTTCATGGTCCGATTGCCGATCTTCAATCCGTAATCTCCGCATACGAAGTCAACGAAGTGCTGATTGCGATTCCTTCGGCGAGCGGCGACCAGACCCGTCGCATCGTGGAAATCTGCGAGGAGGCGGGCGTTCCCTTCAAAACGTTGCCGGGCATAGACGAGATTATTGATGGGCGGGTTACCATTCAGTCGTTACGCGAAGTGGACTACCAGGATTTGCTTGGTCGCGACCCGGTGAACCTGGATACGGAGGGCATAGCCGACTACATTCGTGGCGAGACCGTTCTGGTGACGGGCGCGGGAGGTTCGATAGGATCGGAATTGTGCCGCCAGATTATTCGCTATAAACCCGCGAAGCTTATCCTTTTCGATGCCAGCGAATTCAATCTCTATCACATTGAGATGGAAATGGTTCACCAGTTGAACTGGCAGAACTACGAGCCGGTGCTTGGCCGTGTTCAGGATCAGGAACTGGTGCGTCACGTCCTCGCGCAATACAGGCCCTCCGCGATTTTCCATGCTGCGGCCTGCAAGCACGTGCCGATCCTTGAGGGGAGTCCCTGGGAAGCCGTTCATAACAACGTGGTGGGAAGCCGGGTTATGATGGATGCGGCGCAGGAGGCGGGGGTAGCCCGCTTTGTGCTTGTCTCGACCGACAAGGCGGTCTCGCCGACGAACGTGATGGGGGCGAGCAAGCGGACCGCTGAATTACTGCTGCTGTCACGGCCGTCTTCCAAAACCCGTTTCATGGCGGTGCGGTTCGGCAATGTGGTGGGTTCGTCCGGGTCGGTCATTCCGCTGTTTCACGAGCAGATACGTCGCGGCGGGCCGGTGACGGTGACGCATCCCGATATCACGCGGTATTTCATGACGATCCCGGAAGCGTCCCAGTTGATTCTCCAGGCGGGTGGAATGGGCGAGGGGGGCGAGATCTTTGTGCTCGATATGGGCAAGCAGGTTCGCATCCTCGACATGGCCCGCGATCTGATCCGGTTGGCCGGAAAAGAACCGGAAAAAGACATCGCCATCCAGATTACCGGCTTGCGTCCGGGCGAAAAAATGCGGGAAGAGCTGTGGATGCAGAGCGAAAAAGTTGAGGGGACGGTTCATCCCAAGATACGCCGCTTGCAGTCGTCAAAGAGACCCCGCGAGAATTTGGCGGGCTCGATTCAACGTTTGCAGGACGCCGCTGCGCGCCACGACACGCAGATCATTCGTCGTGTGCTTGCGGAAATTGTGCCGGAGTACAAGGGTGCATCTTCGATGTCGGCTGCGAACCCGGCTCCGGAACCTGTAAAATCATAAAATGATCGCTCCCCGCACAAAACAGATGGATTGGGTGATTTTTGCGGGATGGACAATCCTTGTTATTGTTGGCCAGTGGCTGCTTCCGCATGACTCCATGCGCCTGCAATGGTTGGCGGCGCTGTGGATGTGGGGCGGTATCTGGCTGGTGCGCCGTTCGTCGTGTCTTCCTTTTCTGCTGATGACGTTGCCCGCTTTCATGTGCGAGATCCACAGGCCGTGGGCCTGGGCGCAGGTATTGCTGGCATGGGGATTTTTGCTTCGAATCCTGATCGAATCCCGGCCGGGCAAGCGCGAATGGCTGCTCATGGCAGCAATGGGAGCCGTACTCGTTTTCTTCTCGTGGCCGCTGGATTATGCCGCGCGCTTCGAGGAATTGGCCGCGTACTCGAAATCCGAACTGCTGCATCAATGGATACAGCCGCAGGCCGTCTGGGCGATCTTTCCTTTCAGGCAAACCGTGGATCGCCTGCTGATTGCCTGGTTGTGCATGCTGTTGATCCGGCGCAAGGATTACTTTTCAACACCGCGACTGGCGGGGGCCTTCATATTCGCGGCTGTGATGGCAATCCTCGCAAACTATGCCGCCGTATTCGTTCCGTGGTATGAGCCGCACTCTTTTTTGGGAACGACCAACTACGGCATCTACAAGGACAGACTTTTCCATGGTGCAGGTTACAACCAGTACTACATCTCTTTTGTAGTGGCTCCCGGACTGCCCTGGATTCTGATGCCTTTCCGCACGCGCCGGTTGTCGTGGACGATCGGATTGGTCGGGTTGTTGATCCCGCTCGTTTTCGCCCGCCAGTTCGCCCTGTATCTTGCCATGATGGCCATGGCGGGAGTTGCATTGATCGAGCTTGTGCCTGTCTTGGCAGACCGTAAAAGACGCGAAAAATGGAAGCATCATCTACGGCTGGGCCGCCGGGCCAGGATGATGGTGATCCTGACCTTGCTGTGCTCATTGGGGTTCAGCTTCGCATGGGCTGCGCGAATGGGCGCGTTGGACAAAGACTCACCGTTGCGAAGGCAAATGCTGTATCCGTTGAAATATCTGCGAGCTGATTATTTTCAGCAACAGCGGGCGGAGCGCCGGATCGCCAAACGGAAAAGCGCGGTGA
>CAZTYH010000089.1:0-8098 GCA_964617565.1 uncultured Verrucomicrobiota bacterium | reverse complement strand
ATGGAGGGCGGCTTTGCGTTGAATGAATCACGGACACGCCGAATCGGAGTTCGGTGCTGCGTAGCGCCCAAATCTATTGGGTGCCGTTACGGTGAATAAACAGTCATGCTGCGTTGGGCGGCTTCGGCGACGCGCCAGTAGTGTCCGCTCGGATTCCAGCACAGGGCGAACGGATATTTTTCGATAATCTCGCCGAAAACCTGGGAGGCCTCGCGATTGCGGCGCTGGCGCTGGAGGCTTTTGCCGCGGATCAGCAGGCTGGTGGCGACGTCGTTCAGCGCCCAGAAATCGTTTTCCTGTCCCTTGGGCGGAAAGTCCTTGAGTTCCGACTGCATTTTCAGCGCGGTTTCGGCATATAGTTCCACGCATTTCCGGGTGTACAGCTCAACCGCTTCATATTTTCTGTTCTGATAGGCCTTCCACGCCTGGGTGGTCAGTGTTTCGGAAGTGTAGTCGCCATAGTCCACACCGTAGTCAAGGCCATGGATCTCGTCCTGCGCCGCTTCGGCCACTTTCCAGAACCAGCCTTTCGGATCCCAGCATTGGGCGAAACGATAGTTCTGAATGATATCGAGAAACGCTTGCCGTGCCTCGTCGTTCCGCTCAAGCATCCGGTAGGCCCGCCCCTTGATAAACAAGCACGTGGCCACGTCGTTCAGGGCGCTGAATTGCGCGGCTTGCGCGGGTGGCGCGAAAGTTTTGAGGCGCTGTTGCTGCCGGTCGGCCATGGGGCCGAAACGGTTTTCGGTTTCCTCGGCCACGAGAATGGCCTCATCATACCGCCTGGCTTCAAGGGCTGCCCAGGCTTTCTGCGTCAGCGCGGCGGAACTCATCGCGGGCACAGAGCGCACGGGACGCAAAAGCACCACGCTCGCGTTCTCCATATTCGCATCGGTCACACCGGAGGCGGGATCCGCTTCCGTCGTCCGCGCGAGGACCAGCGTGGGCAGCAGCGCAAGTGCCAGGAACAAACGGGATACAACCGGGCCGCTCATGCCAGACCTCCTTCTTCCCGGGTTGTAACCTGCGACATTTGTGAGCCGCAGGAGTCCCTGGCGATGAGGCGAACGGGAATCAGCACATTGGCTTTTTCCGGCCTTCTGCCTTCCAGCATGTCCACCAGCATCCGGCAGGCTGTCGAGCCGATGGCATATGGATTCTGCGCTACCGTCGTCAGCGGCGGGTTGAGGTGCGCGCTGAAGGTGACGTTGTCGTAGCCGACGACCGCGAGGTCTTCGGGCAGGCGGAGCCCCCGAGCCCTTGCGGCTTGTATGACGCCCATGGCCAGTTCGTCGCTGAGCGCGAATATCGCGGTGGGACGATTGGCCAGCGAAAGCAGGCGCTCTCCGCAGCGCGTACCCGTTTCGATGCCCTGCTGGAAAAGCCCGGCCTCCACGAGATGCGGATCAAACGGGACGTTGAAAGCCTGAAGGGCCTGGCGGTAGCCGGCCAGCCGGTCGGTGGTCGCCGCCACGCGCGGGCTTCCGGTCACGATGCCGATGCGGCGATGTCCGAGCTGCAGAAGGTGTTCTGTAGCCATGCGCCCGCCACCGATATCATCGGGGGCGACGCAGGGGGCGGATGGATCATCCAGGTAGCGGTTCACCAGGACAAACGGCACGCCCTCCTGTTTCAGCGCGTCGAGATTCCTGATTTTCCGGTTTTCGTTGATGATCAGCATGCCGTCAATGCGTCGCGCGCGCGTCAGGTTGAAAGGGAAATGCCGGTCGGCGGTCTTGCTTGTCGCCGAGGCGATGAGGATGCTGTAGCCCGCTTTCACGCTGACATGTTCGATGCCGCTGAGCACCTGCGAAAAGAAAGGGCCCTGCAGGAAAAATATCTTGGGAAGAATAATCCCCAGCGTTTCGCTTTTCTGGCTCACGAGTCCGCGCGCGAGCGAGTTCGGGAAATAATTCATCTTTTCCGCAATCGCGAGAATCATATCTTTCGTTTCACGCGGGAGCAGGGGGCTGTCGTTGATCGCGCGCGATACGGTGGAGGTATTGACGCGCGCAATACGCGCGATTTGCTTCAGCGTGGGGCGGTTGTTGCGCTCGGGTATCACCACCGGGCCGCCGCCGACTTCTTCTTCCGATGTTCTCATAACGTCACCTTTGTGTTGCCGTATCACTCATTCAATTCGTATTTCGTCGAGATAGAAAACCATGCCGTCCGGATTGTGAAACCGGCCGGTGGCCCAGCCGAAGAAGCTGGAGATGTACGAAAGATCCAGGCCGGTCAGGTCAATTTCGTAGCGGGTCCAGTTCGTCGAGAGGAACGTATCGGCCAGCACCGTTTTATCGGTGTCGGGATAGGCGCCGAGAATGCCGCCGAAGGTAAATGCGTGGATGAATTCGCCGCCTTTTTCCCCGCGCGCCCAGAAGACGATGCGCCTGGCGCCGGTCAGGTCAATGCCCCCGTCCACGGAGCCATCGTTGTTGGCCGGGTGTTGCCACATGACGCCGACCATGTTGGCGTGGCGGGACCCTTCGGCCGTGTAGACCAGCTTTATGCACGACGTGCCGCTGTGAGGATTGTTGGTCCAGTTTGCGTCAATGCGCAGGTCGCGGAAATCGCCCATCCAGCCCGACGGCGCGCCGTGGTTTTCGCGGGAGCCGAAATCCTTGAAGATGTACATCCCCTGGAATTCGTCCGGCATGGTTGCGGAGGATGGAATCGGCGGGAAAAGCAGCGCGGAAAGAAGGAAGAAGAAGACCCTCACCCCAACACGCTCCCGGAGGGAGAGAAAATTGTTGGTATGATTTTCCGGAGCGCGGCGGGTCTCCTCCGTCGCATCCCCGGTGGCCGGGTCCGGCCGCTTTCCATTGGAAAGGTGAAAGCTTCTCTTCATTCCTCAATCCCACCCCATCGTGTTGTAAAAATTATGAACGGCGTACAGGTACCACATTGTGGAAGACATGGACTTGACCCACACATCATCCGTCTTGCCTCGCGGAATTTCCCATTCCCACTTCAATGTTTTCACGATCTCATCGGTCGGCGGGCGTATGGCCATGTACGGCAGGCAGGAGCCCAGGTTGTAGAATGTCGCGAACCGGTTCATGTCTTCGGTGAAACTGATTGCCATGGCCGTGTACTTCCGCGCGCGCTCGTCGTCTCCGTTGCGGGCGAAATAACGCGCGGTTTCCGCGAGACCGATAATGAACTGCCCGGTGCCTTCGAACCACACCAGCGGGGTGCGCTGATGGTCGTAGCCCTCGGGGTCGGTGAAATCCACGCCGCGAATCACATCCCCGTTTTCCATCGTGTAGCTTGGCCCACAGTATTTGAGGGCGGACTCGATCATGCGGTCGAGATCAATGCCCCACTTGGCGAAGTTGTCGGGCCCGACACCGCCTAACCCCCAGCTTGTGCCGTCCAGAATGCGCATCCTATCGACGCCGCTCTCATTCACGCCGGCGCCGAACATATGGGTGTTCCAGTCAAACACCACTTCCATGAGCCAGCGTCTCGTGCAGTCCATCTCCTCGCGGAGCCATTCGAGGGTGAAATTCTTTTCATGGAAGATGGCGCGCACTTCAGGCGGCGATTCCTCGTACATTTTCGCGAGCATTTGCAGCACGGCGAAGTAATCAATGTTGTGTTCCGTCGAAAAAATCTTTGTCCAGTCGGGACCCCATCCCATGCCCATCGAGATGCCGCCGCGTCCGCCATCCGGGAATCGGTAATAGGTGAGCTCCGAGCGGCACCACTCCATCATATCGAGCGTGAACTCAAGATAGCGGGTATTGCGCATCAGCTTGGCATGGTTCAGCGCGGCGAATGCAACCCAGAGCAACGGACCCGCGTGCATGCGGTCCCCATCGCCGCCGATCTGAAGATCATCCTGCGTGTAGCCGTTGCTGACGCGGTAGGAGTTGTACAAACCGCGGATGCCGTTTTTCGGCAGGTAAAAATCTTTTTCAAGAAGATCGAGGATTCGCTCGCCTTCGGCCTGCCTTCCATTCAGCAGCAACCCCATGGCGGCAAGCGCAAGGTCGTAGGTGTAGGCGCCGTCGTCGAGATAGCCGACCTTGCGATGGTACACGTCGTGAAAACGCCCGGTGTCGGAAGAGAACGTGGTGGTCGCCGTTTCGCCGAAGCTGGGGAGCAGGCCGCTGCGGGTCATGCGTGAGTCGAGGAATTCATCAATCTCCCGCTTGGCCCGTTCCTTGTCGAAGTCGAAGACGATATAGGGTTTGATCGGATCATCTTTTCCCCACGCGATGCGCTCGGGGGCGCGCGCCGCGCGGAGCGAGGCGCAGCCCGACAGGGTGGCGGCCAGCAGGGCCATGCATGAGCCGGCCCCGGCCGCCACTCTGCGCAAGCGCATCGCGCCGGAACGAATATTATTCGTACCGGACGTCGTCGAGATAGAACACGCAGCCATAGGGATTCTGATCCTGTTTAACGACGAACCCGAAACCTGTTGCGATGTAGAACATCTGGTAGGAAGAGAGAGGCAGCGTATATTCGGTCCACTCATCGTTCAGGACGATCGGTCCTGTCGAAACTGTGTCCGAATCCGGGAAGTTTGCCGCCGCGCCGCCGACCGTGAACTCCACGATCTCGCCGCCCTTGTCACCCTTGGCCCAGAACGCGAGGGTCTTGGCCTTGCTCAGGTTGTAACCGCCGTCGAAGGTGCCCCAGTTGTTCGCCGGATTCTGCCACGCGGCGCCCACCCAGTCGTTCTTGCCCTGTGCCGCGTACTGAATGCGCATCACGGGAAACCCTTCCGTCCGGAACGCAGTGTAGCTGCCGGCCACCTTCAAGTCTTCCGCGTCGCCCATGAATCCGGAGAGCGCAAAGTTCACGATGGGCGGGAGTATCCGGTTGTTCATCACGTAGAACGGCAGGTTAACCGGCGGTCTTTCCGCGAACGGCCGCTTGTCGGTTGCCAGCGTGGTTGGCCTTTGCACGGGCTCCGCTTTCTCCGCGGACTGCCTTCGCTGTTGCAGCAGGGGCGCGGCGTCCTCCGCGTGCGAGTAAACGGTCATGACAATCAACAGGAGCGAAAGCACGGCTGTAAGCACTCCGCAGCTTGTTCTCCCCCCGACAGGTCTACTCTTCTTCATATCTGCATCCTCCTCTGTTTGGTTATTTCGACCCTTCATTTTTCGTACCGGATATCATCCAGGTAAAACACGCAGCCGTATGGATTCTGGTCGTGCTTGACGATCAGGCCGAAGCCCGTGGCGATGTAGAACATCTCGTATGGAGAGAGGTCCACAATGTACTCCGTCCATTCATGGCTCAGCAGGATCGGTCCGGTCGCAATCGCGTCCGAGTCCGGGAAGTTGGCCGCCGCGCCACCGGCGGTGAATTCGACCACTTCACCGCCCTTGTCGCCTCTGGCCCAGAACGCGAGGCGCGTGGCATCGCTGAGATTGTATCCGCCGTCGTAAACGCCCCAGCTGTTGGCCGGATTCTGCCACGTGGCGCCCGCCCATCCGCAGCTGCCGTCCGGTTCATACTTGAATTTAAGCACAGCGCGGCCTTCCACGAGCGGGTTGGAGTATGCGCCCACGGCGTTCAGGTCCGTGATATCGCCCATGAATCCGGAGAGCGCGAAATTCCGGGGCGGGGGAATGACCCCATTGTTTACAACATAGAAAGGGAGTTCCACGGATTCTCCGACTTTAAACGGTGGCTTTGCTCCGGGTCCCTTTGGTTGGCGCACGACCTGGATGGGCGGTGCGGTCGCATCGGAGGGTGGTCTCATTTGCGCGCATCCGCAGCAGAACGCCGCAACGAGGGCGGTGGCCAGGCCCGCCCGGAACGCTTTTCGAATGGAGACACCAACCGTCATAATCATTTCTCGTAGCGGACATCATCCAGGAAGAATGTGCAGCCGTATGGGTTTTCGTCTCTCTTCACCACGAATCCGAAGCCTGCGCCGATGTAGCGGAGGTCCACTTCCGAAAGATCCACGAGATACTCGTGCCACGAATCCGAAAGTTTGATGGAGCCCGTGGCCAGCGCGTCGGAATCGGGATAATTCGCGGCATTGCCGCCAATGGTGAACGAAACGATTTCCCCGCCTTTTTCACCGCGCGCCCAGAACTTCAGATACCGGGCCTTGCTCAGATTATAGCCGCCGTCGAAGGTGCCCCAGTTGTTCGCCGGGTTTTGCCACACGGCGCCGCTCCAGCCGGAATTTCCGCCCGGCATGTATGAAACCCGCATCGTGGGGTATCCGTCGCGCATCATCGCCGCATAGCCGCCCGAGACGCGGAGATCTGCCGCGTCGCCCATGAAGCCGGACAACGAGAAATTCATAACCGGCGGAAGCATCTTGTTGTTGAGGACATAAAACGGCATATCCACGATGCGTTTCTCTTCGTAAGGTTTCTTGTCGGCCGCACTTTCAGGGCGGGCCGCGGGCAGCAATTCGCCGTCGGGAGTTGAGCGCATCATGATCGGCGCGGTTCGCACCTTTGGCGCGGGTACCGGCGCCGTAGTCGTTTCCGCGAGGGATTGCAAAACCCCCGCGCACAGAACAAATCCCGCAAAGAGAACCAAACGTTGACGACGCAGATTACTCACGACAGACCTCCTTATTCCTGGTATTTCACCTCATCCAGAAAGAATGTGCAGCCCAGTTGGTTCTGGTCCTGCTTGATCACGAAGCCGAAGCCCGAGCTGATGTAACTCAGATTGGCCTTGGACAAATCGAAAAAATAGCGTGTCCACTCGCGGCGCAGGGTTACGTCGCCGGTGGTTAATCCGTCGGAATCGGGGAATACGGCTGACGCTCCGCCGAGGATGAACTCCACGACTTCGCCGCCTTTTTCGCCGCGCGCCCAGAAGCTCAGCGCCTTGGCCCTGGTGAGATTGTATCCACCATCCACCGTGCCCCAGTTGTTGGCGGGGTTCTGCCACATTACGCCGGCCCAACCGGCTTCACCGAGGGCGGCATAGCGGACACGCAGGCACGGGAAGCCTTCCTCGCGCGTTCCTTCGTAGGATCCGGCCAGCCGAATATCGGAAACGTCGCCCATGAAGCCGGAGGCGGCGAAATTATCCACGGCAGGCAGCATGCGGTAGTTGAGGATATAGAAGGGCATCTCGACGGGGGGTTTCTTCTGATAGGCCCGGCGGGCGGGCAGGCGGGTGGGCCGCGAAACCGATTCGACGACGCCTGTGCCGGAGCGGCGCTGCATCATGCCGGTTCGGCTTTCGGCATTCGCATTGCGAATGAGCGAGGCCAACAGGAAGAAGATGACGAAGCAGCCGGCAGTCCTGTACAAACACTTACATCCGTTCATCGCATTTTCCTTGTTTCAGGTCGTATGTCGGTCAGTCGGTATACCCAATGTGGTCCAGGTAAAAAACGCAGCCGTTTGGGTTGTCCATGGAGTTCAAAACGAAAGCAAAACCGGTGCTGATGTAGCCGAGGTCTTCTCCGTGAAGGTCTATCACGAAGCGAACCCATTCATTACTGAGCGTGATGGAACCGATCGTCAACGTGGTGGAATCGGGAAATTGTCCGGCGGCGCCTCCCGCTTTGAACTCCACGACTTCGCCGCCTCTTTCGCCGCGCGCCCAGAACTCGAGCTGCCGCGCCTTCGTCAGGTTGTAACCTCCACGCGGCTTGTCGCCCCAGTTGTCTGCCGGATTCTGCCAGGCCAGGCCTGCCCAACCGGAAGAGCCCTGTCCGGTATAGACGACCTTGATGCACGGAACGCCTTTTTGCAGAAGATTGGTGTAGGCCCCCATGACCCGCAAATCGCTGACATCGCCCATGTAGCCCGATGCCGCGAAGTGGCGCGGCGGTGGGTTCAGTGCGTTGTTGTGAACGTAAAACGGCATGGTGACCGGCCGGGTGGCGATGAAAACATTGGTGCGCGCCATTCGCGGGACCAGGTAAACAGTCGGGACATCGCCGGTCTCAGCCGTTGCTTCACCGGACAGCAAGAAAAGACCAGAAACACACACCAAAACACACCCACATAAAGATATTAGAAATCGTTGCAAGCGATTGCACCAGATAAATGATGTTACAACTATGTGCAACACATTGAAACTAAATATGTTGCGCTGATACGACATATACACCTCAATGATCTATGCAATCGTTAGCATAAAAAACGGGACG
>CAZTYH010000088.1:0-8956 GCA_964617565.1 uncultured Verrucomicrobiota bacterium | reverse complement strand
ACGTTGAAACCTTTCATGCGCTTGTAGCGTGCGACAATGTCCGTGGCGGTATAGCCTTCCGGATGGCCGACATGCAGCCCCGCACCGCTGGGATATGGGAACATGTCTAGGACATAGAACTTCCGCTTTGCGGGATCGGGCCGGGGCGGGGTTTTGAACGTTTGCCCCTCTTCCCAGGTTTTCTGCCACTTCTTCTCTATTTCAGCAAATGGATACGCCGCCATAATCATTCACCTCGCTCATCGCAAATACCCGCGAAGCATACCGGATGGATGGATCAAATCAGCAGAAAAAAACACTCGGCCACGAAATCCCCCTCAAATCACTGCCCCCATTCAAATGAATGCGCATACCGCATCAGTCAACGGCCTCCCAACCTGTTTGTATCAAACAGGATACGTGCCACTACACTCAACCGGCCTTCTTCTTCTACTCTCACAACGCGTCGCGGCCGCGACGCGTTGTGACAAACCGGCAACGACGGATTCTCGTGCCGGCATCTGAACAGTGAAAGCAAAAGCCGACGTTACGAACCACTTCATCGGCAACAGCAGGCCCCGAAAAGTTGTGGCGCAGTCCGGCAAAGCATGTAGAGTAGCTGCATGATTCCGAAGAAAAAGAAGCTGGAGCTGGATCTCGACTGGCTGAAGTCGTGGTTCGATTTTGCGCCCGAAGAGCGCCTGCTGCTGGCGGGCATTCTGGCGATCGCGCTGATCGGTCTGACCGCCCGGTACATGTATCTGACCCGCCAGCAACCGGAAATCTGTCAGCCCTCCGGTCTTCCGGCCCATCAACACGGAGGTTTCCATGAATGATTCGTGCATTTTCTGCAAGCTGGTTGCGGGCAACATCCCTTCCACCAAAGTATATGAAGACGCGGAAATCCTGGCGTTCATGGACATCGGCCCGATCGTCAAGGGCCACGCCCTCGTGATCCCCAAGCAACACGTCGAGCGCATCACCGATATCCCGGTGGGCATGCTCGCGCGCGTGATGAATATCGTTCAGCAGATCGTCGCGGCCCAGATGAACGGATTGAAGGCCGACGGGGTCAATATCGTACAGGCGAACGGCGAGGCGGCCGGGCAGGTGGTTCCTCACCTGCATTTCCATGTGATCCCGCGATTCGCGACGGATGGGCACCATTGGAATTGGGCAGCAAAGAAGTATGATAATATGGAAGAGATGAGCCGGACGGCCCAGGCCATCCGGAACGGACTTAAGCAAACATGAAGAAAGTTATTTTCAACGAGGCACTGGCGCAAATACTTAAGAATGACCCTCGCTACGACGAGCACGCCTACCTGTTCATCCGCGAGGCGCTCGACTTCACTATCAAGATGCTCTCCAAACCCGCCGAGGGGCGCGCGCGTCATGTGTCGGGCGGCGAACTCCTCGAAGGGATCCGGCAATACGCGCTGAAGGAATACGGGCCGATGGCAAAAACGGTACTCAACCGCTGGGGCGTGCACCGGTGTGAAGACTTCGGAGATATTGTATTCAACCTGGTCGGAAGCGGCATCCTCGGAAAAACGGAGGAGGACCGCAGGGAAGATTTTGCAGGCGGCTACGATTTCGAACAGGCTTTCCGAGCGCCTTTCCGACCCACCGGGAAGACGGTCGAAACATCACAAACGGAGTAGCATCTTAGATGAAACCACAAAGCGCACTGAAGCACGGAGGCGTAATCCTTATTCTCTTCGCGCTTGTGAGCGTCCTCACGCCGCCCGTTATGTACGCGCAGGAGGCGTCGCCCTCGCCGCTTGCGGCACTGAAGGGATCGAACGCCGGCATCCGGCGCTTCGTGCTCGACAACGGCCTGATCTGCCTTGTCAAAGAGGATCACAGTGCGCCCGTCGCCGCCGTACAGATATGGATCGGCACCGGCGCGATGGATGAAGACGAATATCTCGGCGCCGGACTCTCGCACTACGTCGAGCACATGGCCTTCAAGGGCACGACGAATCGCGATGTCGGCGACATCACGCGCGAAATCAATGACGTGGGCGGTAACATCAACGCTTACACCGCTCAGGACCGGACGGTCTTCCACACCACCCTCCCCGCGCGCAGTTGGCGGGTGGGCCTGGATGTGCTGGCCGACGCGGTCATGAACTCCACTTTTCCGGAAGATGAATGGGAGCGCGAGCGCGATGTCATCCTGCGCGAGATGGCGATGGGCCGTGACGACCCCCGCCGCGAGGCGGGCAAGCTGCTCTGGGAAACCGCCTATCGCGTCCACCCCTATCGCGTGCCGATCATCGGGTATGAAGACGTGTTCAAGACCATGACCCGCGACGACCTCGTGGCGTTCTTCCGCCGGCATTACGTTCCCGACAACATGATCGTCGTGGTCGTCGGCGATGTAAACGCTGACGATGTCGAGAAAGGCATCCGCGAAACGATGGGCGGTTTCGCGCGGCGCGCGCGCAAGCCGACCGTGCGCCCCGCAGAACCGCCACAGCTCGCGCCGCGCTTCGCGCGCAAGACCGGCGCCTACAATGTCTCACGTTTTCACGTGGCTTTTCACACCGTATCGCTCGATCATCCCGACGCGCCCGCCCTCGACGTCCTCGCCTCGATCGTCGGCGCCGGCCGCAGTTCGCGGCTCGTGAACGAAATCAAGGAGCGGCAGCGGCTTGTACACGCGATTTCAGCATGGTCGTCCACCCCGAGAGATGCCGGACTGTTCGGAATCACCGCGACCTTCGAGCCCTCAAACGAGTCCGCAGCCCTGCAGGCCATTGAAGAGGAAGTGAAGAGCTGGCTCGACAAACCTTTCTCCGATGAGGAATTGGAAAAGGCGCGCCGGATGGTGCTGGTGGGCGAATTGGGCAGCCTGCAAACGATGGAGGGCCAGGCCTACAGTTTCGCCTCAGGCGAGTTCTACGCGGCGGATCCGCGTTTTTCCGAGCGCTATCTTGAAAGCGTCAGACGCGTGACGGCGGAGGACCTGCAAAACGTGGTGGCAAAGTACCTGCGCCCTGAAAATCAGACCCTGATCATTCTTTCCCCGGAAACCACCGAATCTGAAGTCGGGACGACCATCACGGCGGCTGTGCCCAACCTTCAAAAGACTGAACTTCCGAACGGCATTCCGCTCATCGTTCGCGAGGATCATCGGCTCCCCTTCGTTTACGTCTGCGTGGCCGTTCGCGGCGGATTGCTGGCCGAAACGGAGAAACTGAACGGCGTCTCCCAGCTCATGAGCGATCTACTCACGCGGGGCACGAAATCGCGTTCGGCGGAAGAGATCGCCGCCACGGTCGAACAAATCGGCGCGTCGCTCAGCGCGTTTGCGGGCCGTAACAGCTTCGGCCTGCAAGCCCAATGCCTCGCGGAGGATGCGAAGCAGATCGTCGAACTGCTCGCCGAGTGCCTGCTTGAATCTGTTTTTCCGGAAGAGGAATTAGAAAAACAGCGAGCCATACAGATCGCCGGAATCCGGCAGCAATACGAGCGGCCGTTTTTCGTCGCAGAGGAAAGCCTGCGCGAACTGATCTTTCCTCAGCACCCCTATCGCTGGAGTCCGCTCGGGTCTGAGCAGGCCGTGCGCGAGCTGACCCGCGACGACATCGTCGCGCTGCACCGCCGGCTCGTGAATACAGGGAACATGGCGGTTTCCATTTTCGGCGACATCACGCGCGTGAAGGCCGAGGAACTCACACAGCGCGTTCTCGCCGCCGTACCTGTCGGCGAAGCGCCTGACCTCTCCGCACCGGAACCGGAGCGTAACCTTCCGGCGCGCACAAAGAAACGCGAGCCGCGCGAGCAGACCATCGTGCTGGCCGGCTACCCCGGAGTCCGCATCGGCGACCCCCGCGCTGACGCGCTGGACGTCGTGGATTCCGCGCTCAGCGGGCTTTCATCGGACCTCGGCATCGAAGTGCGGGAAAAACGGGGCCTTGTTTATTACGTCGGCTCGTTCGTCATGCCGGGCCTCGAGCCGGGCATGTTCGTCCTCTACGCCGGGACACAGGAGGATGCTGCCGACACCGTGCTTGAGCTGATGGACGCCGAAACCAAGCGCATAACCGAGAACGGACTGCGGGAAGACGAAATCAAGCGGGCGCAGGAAGAGCTGATCGCGGCGCATCAAATGAGCTTGCAGAACAACGCGGCGCTTGCACAGACTTGCGCGTTGAACGAATTGTACGGACTGGGCTACGACCATGCGTTTTCGACGGAAGAGCGATTGCGGGCGCTGACTGCGGACCAGATTCGTAATGCGGCTGCATTCGTATTTCGTCCGGACCGTCGTGCGGTGTCGCTGGTGCTGCCCGGCAGGGAACAGGCAGGAGAGGAGAAATTGCCATGAGCGAAGGGAACGGAATCACGCAGGACGAGCAGAACAAGATGCTCTTTGTGCAATTGGTGGTCATGCTGACGACTTCCGCAATGCAACAGATGGGCAAGCTGGTGAATCCGGCCACGGGCAAGACCGAGGTCCACTTGGACGCAGCGGAGGCGAGCATTGATTTTCTCGAAATGTTGCGAGTGAAAACGACCGGCAATCTCGACCAGCAGGAAGAGCGTGTTCTTGCCGACTCGCTGCATTCCCTGCGCATGAATTACTGGGAAACGCGCCAGGCGCACGGCGGCACCGAAGCACAAGCCGCGCAGGAGCCCACATCCGCTTCATCGGCGGAAGATGATGGGAAGAAACCGGACGAATCGAAGGAACCCAAGTTCCACAAGAAGTACGAGTGAGAAGCCGTCGCACCCTTCAGCGAATCAAATCCACAAACACCGGGTAGTGGTCCGACGCGTGCAACTCGTTTTCGCCGCCCACCACGAAAACGTTCTGCGTATCCACGCCCCGCTGAATCACGCCGGGGTCACCCACAATCCAGGGACTGGCTTCCAATTCGGGTGAAATGAAGAAACGATCGAAGGCGGCCGGAGGAAACTCCATCGACGGATCGCCATAGCGCGTCGGAATAGTGGCCCGCTCCTCCAACGACTTCCCGCGCCAGAGATCTCTCCAGTCGTTAAGCGGCTTCAAGGACGGATCGTCCGCGAACTCCTCGGAGTCCGGGTCCACGTTTACATCCCCCAGCACCATCATCTGCCATGTATATGCCGGATATCGCTCCCGAATGCGTTGCGCATCTTCCGCAACAAGCCGGAGCGCATGAAAACGCTTGGCGATATTGCGGTCACGCTCGCCCCAGTTTGCCTTCAGGTGAACGCCATAAACCAGCAGCCTGTGCTGGTCGTCCAGGTTGAGAACAAAAGAGAGAATTCCGCGCGGCGGACGTCCCGGACCGCGCAGCTTTCCAAAATCCAATTCCCGCAGGCCCGTCAAAGCGACACGGGACAGCACAGCAATGTTCAACTCGCGGTTCCCGCCGTCCGAAAACCGCGTGATATAGGCCAGCGGATATGGTTCCGGCATGGCATCGTTGAGAATGTTCAGCGAATCCGGGTTCTCAATTTCCTGCATCACGAGGATATCGGGGTCAATTTCCCGGATAAGCTCCGCCACCAGTTGCGCCTGGCGAACCATCCGCTCGGGCGTCCGGTTCGGTCCGTCGCTTATAGCATCGGTAAAATCCTGTATGTTGTAACTTGCGATGCGGATACGGTCGCCCGCCGGACGCAATGCATCCCAATCACCCCGGGCCTCTATGGGATGCTGAATCCTGTAAACGCCCTCGACGTGAGGCATGTCCGTCCACCCGGCAAAAACCACGCCCGTCAACAACCCCAGGACCAGAATCACACGTCCGAAACCCAACCATCGCGCGCGGATAATTCGAGCCATAGTGCACCTCATTCAGACAGGATTCACCTACGGGACTCTTATGTCAATCTGTTCCATATTTCCGCAACCGGGCTTTCATTTTTGCCGGATACAGGGTAAGCTCCTTTCGTGACGTGCCCGGAGGATACGGATCATCATGAGCTCTGAACTGCTTGCTGCAATGGCAGAATCAACCGCGAAAGCGCTGGAAGCCGAGGATTTGCTGGCTGCCTTGCGCATGATTACTGGCGATATCGCCGAATGCATCAAGGCCGACGCGGCGGCCATCCTCGCCTCGCAGGACGATCCCCCCGCATTGGTCATCACCACCCGGCGCGAACTGGGATGGAGTTTCATCGAAGGCCTGGCCGAGAAATCTCTCGCCGCATATTCGGGCGCAAGCAGCGAAGATCTCCGGCAAAAAGCCGCGGTCGTCATTCACGGGGCTCCGGCCACTGACGACAGCCCGGATGTCGTGAACGATTTCATCAGCATGCCGTTGATCGTGAACAAACGCCTTCTCGGCTTGCTCGCCGTCGGATCCGCGGGCCGCATGGAGCAGGAAGCGAACGAGCAGGTTGAAACGGCTGCGCTCATAGCTGGGCTGTTGCTGCAATCGTTCCGGCGCATTCTCGAGTCGTCGTCGCTTGATCCCCTGACCGGATTGTTCAACCGGAAACGAATCCAGGAAGAACTCGAATATTCGGCCACGAGCACGGCCCGGTTCGGACATCCCGTTTCGATCGTCGTGATTGACATTGATAATCTCAAAACGATCAACGAGATTTTCGACCATCTCACCGGCGACCAGGTGTTGCGCGAGTTCGCTATGCTTCTCCGCGACGTCTCCCGCACCTCCGATGTGGCGGGAAGAATCGGCGGCGACGAGTTCGTCATTGTCATGCCCCATACCGCGGCGCAGGAAGCATCGCAACTGGCCAACCATATCCGCTCCGAGGTCAATGCCCATCAGTTCTGCGACGGAGAATTGAAGGCCGGGATACACATTTCCATCGGCGTTGCCGACAGCGGTGGCGAGGCTCTCGCAGCACACGAGCTGATCGGTCGCGCGGACAAGGCGCTCTACGAAGCCAAGAAAGGCGGCGGCAACAGGGTTGCCATTGCCTAGCAATCACCAACCTGTGGGTCAGCACCGAATCGCATACAAGGGCACGCGCACTTCTTCCGCCGACATGCCCCCATGATTCGCCTTGTTAAAGGAAGACTCCGCGCCGGGCAGCGTGGAAGCAAAAGAATAGTCCGGCCTGGCAAGCAATGTGTAATCCCCCACGCGATTCTCGAGCGCGCGGTGCGGCTTACCGAGTCCGAAAGCCTGCTTGCGCAGCAGATACGAACCCGGCACACAAACGCAGGCTCTTGAAAGTTTCGTTTGGACAAGATCGAGGAATGATTCCACCCGCGCGGGCCGGACAAAACACTGAACCTGCCGCGCGTCGCCGGACGGCAGCGCCGCCAGGTGGTCGTAAAAGCCCTCCACCTCACGCAACTCGACTCCATTCGAAGTGTCCACCAAGCCGTGATCCGCCGTCACAATCAATGCGGTATCCGTTCCCTGCAACAGGCGGACAAGCTGCGCGAGCGCCCGGTCAATCTGCATGAAATGGCTGACGGTCCTGCGATGAAAACATCCGTACTCATGACAATGGGAATCATATTCCGGCCAATACACGTAAGATACGCTTCGCGACCGGCGCGCCGCACGCGTAGCGACTTGCCGCACCATCCCCGTAAGCGTCCGGTATCCACCCCGGAAAGTCCACGGGTCGTTGGCCCGTGAATAACGGCTGCGCGGAATATGCGCCCATGAAAGCAGTTCCTTGCGACACGGCACGGTCGCGATATGCGACGGCGTACAAAGGTATTCGCCAAGATCGAAATCCTCGTGCGCCATCGGCGAACCCGTCCGCGTGGAGGTGAGCAGAATCGTGCTGACCAGTCCGAGATCGTGAAGATGCAGATGCCAGCCCAGCACCCCATGCTCGGCCGGCGAAGCGCCCGTTCCAAACGTGGTGACCGCCGCAGCCGTCGTCGCAGGGAACACGGTGGATATGACCTGCCTCGGATGCATGCCGAAAAAAGATCGCCCCCGCCCCTCCCGCAGCAACCGGGTCAACTGCGCCTCGCCAAGCCCGTCCACCAGCAGATAGATCACGTGCCGCGCGGACGCCAGGGATCGGGCCGGAACCCCATCCAACTCGGCATGAGGTGAACGGCCCCCGCGCGACCGGATGATGGACGAAAGAAGATTAACCACGCTGCCGCGCTTGTAATCCGGCATGTAAAAACCCGCTAACGGCCCTCTGGTGATTGGCGGCATGGAAATCAATGTAGAGCGTATCGCCCCTCTAAGCAAGCCGCTCCGGTTTTTTGCGCTCGCCTGTCGTGCCCCAATCGTGTTTTATCGCAGGGCATATCAGCCATAAGGAACGGAATATGAGTCGCTGTCTCGTTACCGGCGCTGCCGGATTCATAGGTTCGCACTTGAGTGAAGCGCTGCTGGCCAAGGGTCACGACGTGGTCGGCATGGACGCCTTCATTCCTTATTACCCACGCCCGCTCAAGGAAACAAATCTCAGGGGCCTCATCGAGCATCCCCGCTTCAAATTCCACGAACTCGACCTGCGCACAGCAGAACTTGCGCCCGTACTCGAAGGTTGCGACGTGGTTTTCAATGAGGCGGCGATGGCGGGCCTGATGAAGAGCTGGAGCGAGTTCGAGCTCTACGTCTCGTGCAACATCATTGCCACCAAGCGACTCCTCGAGGCCGCGCGCGACGCCGGAACCGCGCAATTCATCCACGTTTCCACGTCAAGCGTTTACGGCAAGGAAGCGGTCGGCGCGCCCGAGGACAAGCCGCTGACCCCCTTCTCCCCTTACGGCGTCACCAAGGTCGGCGCCGAAAACCTCTGCCGCGCCTTCGAGGCGAATTTCGGCGTGCCGGTCACTATCTTGCGCTACTTCTCGGTTTATGGCCCGCGCCAACGCCCGGACATGGCCTACAATATCCTGGTCCGGGCCTTGCTGGATGGGCGTCCGTTCACGATGTATGGCGACGGAGAGCAATCCCGCAGCAATACGTTTGTGGCGGATTGCGTGAATGCCACCCTGCTCGCGTTCGAAAAGCGCGATGCGGCGCTGGGCGAAGTCTTCAATGTCGGCGGTGGCGAAGTCGTGACGCTGAACAAGGTC
>CAZTYH010000087.1:3005-9729 GCA_964617565.1 uncultured Verrucomicrobiota bacterium | reverse complement strand
CATGCCCGCAGTATCAATCATCACGTAGTTACGTACGGCATCGCCGTGACCGATCGAAAAGGGAACCTCGATGGAGTCGCGCGTGGTGCCGGCGACATCGGAAACGATCAGTCGCTCATTACCGAGCAGGCGGTTGATGTAGGACGACTTTCCAACGTTTGGACGGCCGACCACCGCCACTTTCAACGCCGGAAGGCGGGCGGCGGGCTCCGCAGGTGGCAGCGCTTCAATCACCGCTTCGATCAGCGCTTCTGCGCCGCGCTTATGCAGGGCGGAGACAGGGAACGCTTTAAACCCAAGAGCCTCATAATCAACGGCATGCGCGTCCTGGTCTGGACGGTCCGCCTTGTTTGCGGCGATAAAGACGGGGCGTCCGCTCGCGTGGAGCAGGCGCGCGACTTCTTCATCCATCGGAACGATGCCGCTGGTGAGATCGGTGACGAAGATGATGACGGCCGCATCGCCTATCGCAATGTCCACCTGGTCGCGCGTCCCTTGTTCGATGGAGTTCAGTGCGGCTGCGCCATCTTGCAACGCGATACCGCCGGTATCAATCAATTCGAAACGATGATCGCCCCAGGTGACTTCGTGCGAAACGCGATCGCGCGTGACGCCGCTTTCTTCGTGAACGATTGCAATGCGGCGGCGCGCGAGACGGTTGAACAGGGCGGACTTGCCGACATTGGGGCGTCCGACGATGGCGACGACACGTTGGGAAGGAATGGGTTTCATATAAAGTGATCAGTTGTGATGTGGGATATGCGCGTGTGGAGAGTGTTCGATCTGGCGCAGTCCATCAATCAGGTAGAGCACGCCCGAGAGAAAGGTGAAAATGGAAGCGGCGATAACGACTTTGTAAAACCAGAAGCTGCTGTATCCGGTGAGGACCCAGATGACGCACGCCATCTGGAGTGCGGTCGCGATCTTGCCGACGATACGGGGCTGGACTTCGACCCGGCCCGCCATCGCATCCACGATGAAGGCTCCGAGGATCAGGATGACGTCGCGGCTGATGACGAGCAACGTAAACCAGATGGGAAAATGCGGAGCCATAACGGGATACTTCAGGCGCGTGAGCAGGATGATGGCGGAGAGCAACAGCGACTTGTCGGCGATCGGATCGAGAATCCGGCCCAGGCGCGTGACCTCGTTACGGGCTCGTGCAAAGTATCCGTCGAGCGCGTCTGAAAGCGCGGCTGCCGTAAACACAAGCAGCGCGCCGAAGCGATAGATTTCGTTCGAGTCGTTGTGCGATACGCTCTTCGCGTAATAAAGGAGCAGAAGAATGAAAACAGGCACGGCGCAGATACGAACAATCGTGATCTTGTTCGCCAGCGTGAATATCGTTTTGCCTGTTTGCGGATTCATTGTCGCCGTTCCCCAAGTCCAGCCGGCCGCAACCATATAGCAGCCGCAGTGGAGATACAATACTCTTGGCCCATGCATTTCGTCCGGTGCTCCGGAAAAATGGAGCGACTGCGTGCCGGATTATGAAGTGATTGAATCGCTGGGGGTGAGTTGCATTTGCCTGCAGAAAACATCATGATATCACCCATTATTTAGTGTGAATCTGAAGTGATATTGTTGCGGGGAGGAGCGTATCCAGGTGTTCAGGAAAGAAGATGCGAGATGAAACAAGCAAACATGCATGTGATGATCCGGCGACTGCTACGCAAGCTCGGTATAGATTTTTCCTATGCCATCGTCGGGAAGAGTCTGTACGGAGCGATCCAGACCGAGGCGAATTACTCCCCGTGGAATGCGGACGCAGCGTTTCTCGAATGCTACAGAAGGATTCAGAACTACACGATGGTGGATCGGTTCCGCCTGTGGGAACTGTGGGATAGCGTACGGCAGCTGACCCGCGTCAAGGGCGATATTCTCGAGGTCGGCACATGGCGTGGCGGATCGGGTGTATTGATGGGTGTCGCTGCGCGGCTCAGCGGGCATACCGAGCCGGTTTGGCTGTGTGACACGTTTACAGGAATTCCGCGCTCATCCGAAAGGGATCCGAATTACAAGGGTGGTGAACATTCTGATTGTTCAGCCGACAATGTGCGCAAACTGGCGAAAACGATGAACACCTCCGTGAGTCTGCTGGAGGGAATATATCCCGATGTTACCGGTGAAAAAGGCCCGCAAGTCATCAAGCTGGCCCACATTGATGTAGATGTTTACGAGTCGGTAAAGAAGGTTTTTGAATACATCTGGCCTCGCATGGTGCCGGGAGGGATGGTGCTGTTTGACGATTACGGATTTATGGGAGCTGATGGGGTGCGGCAGTACGTGGACGAAACCATCAAGTTCAACGCTGCAACGGTCGTCTATAACCTGAACGGCCACGCGGTGCTGGTTAAAACGCAGGCGGAGTAGATGCATTGCTTTCAACGGAATGCATGCGGGCAGGCGGCTGCCTGGAAAAGCAAGGCCGGGTAATAAAAGAGAAACTCCCTGGCGAATGAACGAGTGCGTGGCCTCACGTAAACATCACCTTGGCGATATAGGGCAGTTCACGGTAGTGGCTGTCGTAGTCGAGGCCGTAGCCGACGACGAAATAGTCTTCGACCTTGAAACCCACGAAGTCCGCCTCGCAGGCGACGACCCGGCGGCTGGGCTTGTCGAGCAATGCACAGGAGCGCACCGATCGCGCACCTTTGTCCAGCAGGTGCTTTGTCGCGAAACTCAGCGTGCGGCCGGTATCGAGAATGTCGTCCACGAGAATAACCGTGGCGTCGGAAATATCCATCGAGATGTCCTTGGCGACGTGCACGGCGCCGCTTGATTCCGTGCCGGAGTAGTAGCTTTCAAGCGTGACAAAGTCTATGCGGGGGTGCACGTCGTGCTGGTAGAGGTCCCGGACGAGATCGGCGAGGAACATGAAGCTGCCGCGGAGGATGCCGATCATGACAAAATTATCGGTGCGGCAGGCGGAGGCCATTTCATCCACCAGTTCGTTCACGCGGCGTTCGATCTGGTCGGCTGTGAAAAGCACGTCGCGGATATGATGCGGCCGCATGCGAGAATTCCTCCGGTTATTCCTCGGCAACGGATCCACTGTAGCAGCACCCTGGCTTGCGGCCAAGAGCGAAGGCGGTGAACATTCTTGCTTTGGGCGTCCGGCAGTAGTAAACAGGACGAATCATCTATTTCGAAGGTGTCTCTATGACAATAAGATCGCTCGGCATTGTTCTTCTCGTGTTCGTGCTGATGGGAATTGCGGCGCTCTTTCTCGCCGGTTGCGAGTTGAGCAACGCAGGCAGTGTCACCCGGGAGGTCGGCGTGGATTTCTCCGGTGTGTATGACAGCATTGATGGCGAAGGAAATCCACCGTTTGTGGCTCCGCCGAACAGCGGCGGCCTGGTGAGCAGTCTCAATCTCAGGCAATCCGGCGATCAGCTTCAGGCCATTGACAACTACAGCATCGTGTTCAAGGGCACGATCGGGGCGGTTCGTCTCGATGGCGGCACAGCTTACGCGTCGTTCACGCTGGAAGGAAACACGACCGCGGGGCAGCCCGTAACGATTTCGGGAAACCTGGAAGGTCAGGGCACGACCGCACAAATGAGCGGCACCTGGATCGAGCCGGACCGGTATTGCACACTGCGTGGCGATGCAATCATCAACCAGATTGCCACCAACAAACCCGATACGAATGTGACCGACAAGGTCGCGACGCCCGCTATCTCGCCAAATGGCGGCAACTTCACCAATTCTGTCACCGTGACGATAACCACGGGCACTGCGGGCGCGACGATCCGTTTCACGATCAACAATACGGATCCGTCTTCAGGCACAGTGTACACGTCGCCGATCGTCCTGCTCTCCAGCGGCACGGTCCGAGCCATTGCCACAAAAGATGGTTTGCAGAACAGCGAGATCGCGCAGGCGGTGTTTACCAAGCTCTGAACTGAACCGCCTATTCCATCGGAGGGAGCACGCCTTCGGAAACGAGCTGGGCGTCCATTTCGGGAGTAAGCGGAATGGGCAGGGGCGGCAGGCCCTGGCGAATGACTTCCATCTGGTAATCTCTGAGGTGACGTTCCAGTTCCTCGCCTTTGTACTTGGGCTCCGGTGGCGGTTCCTGCGCGCGTTGCTGTTGCGCCTGCATGCGGGCGGCTCGGCGTTCGGCATACGACATTCGTTGTGACTGCGGGGCGGCCAATCGGGCCTGCTGTTCCGCGGCAGTCAGGGGCTGGATTTCGCCCGACTGCAGTTTGATGACGGCCATCTCGCTGCCTTTGCGCACCACAGCCTCTTCATCTTCGTAGGAAGCGGATACCAGCTCGATTCCCTCCTCGGTTTGCCCAACGGTCAGAAAAAAGTTCTGGTTATTTTGCTGGTTGATCAGACCGATACGGATTTCGCCATCCTCGGTCTCCAGCAGCGCGCTCATGCGAAGGTGCCGCGCAAAAGATTCGCTGGGCAGCAACGGTCGCGGGGTGGAGTCCGGGGGAGGCGGTTCGCCGAAAGGCTTGCGGTCGAGAATGACCTGGTAGCGCGTGAAGTCGGCCATCCCCTGCACCGCGAAAAGCGTCGCGAAAAGAAGGATCGCTGCCGCACGATGAACAATGTTTTTCATATTCCTCTCAACCGTCTTTCCCGTTATGCTCTCCATCAATAAGGGTACTCCGCTGGTGCGGCAGGTCAAGCCGGCAGAAGGAACCGCAAGTGTGGGAGACGCCGTGCCCGCCGCTGATAAGCGGCGCTTTTGCCGGGAAAGAACGTGATGAGCATGGAATCAACGCAGATCACCAGTCTTCAGAATCCCCGCATTAAAAATGTGGTGAAATTGAACAAGCGATCGGTTCGCGATGAGCAGGGGGTGCTGCTGGTGGAGGGCTACCGGGAACTCCGGCGCGCGCTGGAGAATGGCTGGAAGCCGGTGGAGTTGTTTTATTGCCGCGATCTTTTTCTCGGCGGCAACGAAAATGCGCTGATCGAGCAAGGCCGGGCGGCCGGCGCTGAGATATACGATTGCTCGGAGCCGGTGTTGCGCAAGATTTCGTATCGCGACCGGCCCGAAGGCCTTGTGGCGGTCGGCCCGCAGGTTCGCCACAAGCTGGGCGACATTGTTTTTCGCGCCGTGCCGTTTGTCGTCGTGGCTGAATCCATCGAGAAGCCCGGCAACCTCGGTACCATCCTCCGCTCCGCCGATGCCGCGGGAGTGGACGCGTTGATCGTCTGCGACCGCTGCACGGACATCAGCAATCCGAATGTCGTTCGCGCAAGCATAGGAACCTTGTTTTCCGTGAAAGTGGTGGAGGCCTCCACGGAGGAAGCGATGGCGTGGCTTCGCGAGCGGAAGATACGGACGGTGGCCGCGTCGCCGCATGCGGAACAAATGTACACGGACGCCGACTTCACCACCGGCGTGGCGGTGGTCGTGGGGTCCGAGCAATACGGGCTGAGCAGCCGGTGGATGACCGAGGCGGATGTGAAGGTCCGGATTCCAATGCTTGGACAAGCGGATTCGTTGAACGTGGCGTCCGCCACAACCATTCTTCTATACGAGGTTGTCCGGCAGCGCTCGTGAGCCGGGCGCTTCAGCGGCGCGGGGTTGTGATCTCGTCCTCGAACTCCACGGGACCGATGAAGGGACCCAGGTCTATGGACGCTTTGATTTTGTAAGTGGTGCCCGGCTGCGTGCGCTTCAATTCGGATATGATCCCGTATTGCGCCGAAAAGGAGGCGGCGTCGAGTCGGACCGATTCGCGCTGCACGGCGTTGCCGTCTTCATCAGTAACGGAGATGGCGACGCGGCTGTCCATGCCGTCGCGCGGCGCCATTTTCATGTTCGACATGTTCAAATTGCCTGCAAGCTTCGAAGCATCTTCCGCTGAGTCCAGCGCGAGCCAGAGCATCGGCATGTCGAGAACACCTTTCACGGGGATCAGGCCCGGCCCGTGAATCAGGTCGGTGAAGCGCTGGTTCAGGGTGAAGCGACTCCGGGTCTTGTCGCGCAGCAGCTCGACCGAAATGGTCATTCCCATCTCGTTGGTTGCGAGACCGGATGTTTCCGAATCGAATTCCATGTTCGCGGTAATGTTGCCGAACGATGTCGAAACTTTTAACTTGCGATAGTTCACATAACGCGCCGAGCCTGAGCCGCGTTTGAAGCCGGTGATCCGTTGCGTAGTGTTGAATTCCCCGGCGGCGGGGCTGTACGCAAAAAGAACATCGCTTAATTCGGAAGGACCCTTGGTGTCGAAAGCAAGGTAAAGAACCTCGTCGCGCCCGGGGCCGTATTGAAAACCGATGTAGGATGCGTGTGGAGCCGACCGCAACTCGGCGTCCGGGAACGCGGTTGAATGGATCGGCGTCACGTGCTGGTATTCGAACTGATCGAAGAGAAGGGCTGTGTCTTCTTCCGGTGCTGCAGTCTCTTGGGTGGGCGTTTCCGGTTTTTGCGTGGCCGAGGCTTTGGGCAGCTCGAGAACCACCTGCGGATCCGGTGCGTTCGTTCGCATGTGTGGGGGCAAGCCGCGAAGGATGACATCGTAGTTGGCCCGGAACTCGGGTTGATACCTGTACCGCGTGGCCGGGGAGAGCGTTTCCCATGAATAGGTTTGGGTGCGCAGGGGGGGTTTTCACTTCAAGGCCGTCTTTGCCGCTGCCGACTACTTCACCCTTGATAACAATGCCGTTGGCCAGGCGAATTTCCTGTCCGGACGAGAACGAAGAAGCGGCCAGAACGAAGACCGCAATCAACGCCCATCTGTGGAGC
>CAZTYH010000087.1:0-2905 GCA_964617565.1 uncultured Verrucomicrobiota bacterium | reverse complement strand
CAACATGGCCGTGCCATGAAGTGAGCCGAGCAACGCGAGGCTCTACTTCATGGCGCACCCGACAGGACTCGAACCTGTAACCTTCTGATCCGAAGTCAGAAGCTCTGTCCAATTGAGCTACGGGTGCCCAGAGAGGGGATACTAAAGCATAACACCTCCTCTCTTTTCAACGGTTTCGTGTACCCCGTATCTCGTATCCATTGCGCAGCCGTGCGGGAGAGGGTAAACTCGCCGGGACCAATATGGGCAGAAACCGAATCATCACACTTTTGTGCGTGGCATTTGCCTCGGCCGGGTTCACCCCTTTTGCCGACGCCGGTTGGGTGGAGTCGCGCGGCGACCGGACCATCATTCACGTGAAGGTTTTTGACCTGCCCGATCGCAGCCGGACCGATACACCGACCCGCGCCGACGCAGCCACCGTGCGCGCCTTCGTTGAGCGGTTCCCCGACATTTTTGCCGAGCGATACCGCGCACGTTACAAGGCCGAGCCCGAGAAATACGGCGTCCATAATTGGGATGATGTCGAGATCGAGCTGCACCCGTTCACCGGAATTACGATTCAGAACCTGAGCATGGACGCGCGTCCGCTCATGGCCATCGCGGGCGGGGTTTCGCCGGATGTGTTGTACGTCAATTTCAGGCAATCCGATACGTATATTCAACAGGGCTTTCTTTATCCGCTCGACAGGCCGGAAGACGGATATCTTTCGGCCATGACGCCGGAAGAGATTGAATTCCGCATTCACCCGAAAATCTGGCCGGTGATCCGCCGCAAGGGTCCGCAAGCGCGCGAGCAGGTCTGGGCCATGCCATACGGCGGCGCGCTCGGCAAGGTGGTGATCTACCGAAAAGACCTCTTCGATGCGGCCGGTGTTCCTTATCCGCATAACAACTGGACGTGGGATGAATTCCTGGATGCCTGTCGCCGAATTACCGATCCCGCGCGGGGCATCTATGGGCTCGGCATGGGGCGGGGCCTGCACGAATCGTGGTACTGGGTCACCTTCCTCTGGTCGGCCGGAGGTGATGTGCTGGACTACGACGAGGAGCGGGACGAGTGGCGCGCGGTATTCGACACGCCCGAAGCGGCTGTCGCGTTGGATTTCTACACGCGGCTGAGCGCCGAGCCTTGGACCGATGCGCAGGGGAAGCGGCGCTACGGATATGCCTATAAGGAGACGGACAAGAATCACAAGTGGGAGCGCGGTGAAATCGGAATGGTTTTCGAGTACGTGGACGAAAAGCTGTTTGCGACAATCAACCCGGACGTGACGGGAATGGTGCCGGTTCCGCGCGGACCCGGAGGAGGGCGTGGCGCGGAATTGAACAGCCGGATGATGGGGCTCTTCGCCGGCATTGAGCATCCCGCTGTTCGCGATGCGGCCTGGGAGTACATGCGGTTTTTTGACAGCGAAGAGGCCGTGGCGATCAAGACGCGTGTGATGGTCGAGGGCGGGCTGGGTCGGTTTGTGAATCCGCGCTACCTGGAGATGTTCGGCTATCCGGAATTGATCCGCTTTGCGCCGCGCGGCTGGAAAGAGTGTTTCGATATCGCGATCGAGACGGGACGCCCCGAGCCGTACGGGCGGAACTGCCAACTGGTTTACAATCTGATGACCCGACCGCTGCAGGTGGCGGAAGATCTAGCCCTTCGCGGGGCGCTGCCGGCGGATTCGACCGCGAGGCTGGCTGTCATGAAGGGATTGCTTGATGACGCGGTCGAGCTGACGAACCGCAAGATGATCGGTATCCTCACCCCGCGCGAGCGGTTTCTGCGCCGCGTTTCGGCCCTGGTCGTTCTGCTCTGTATCGTGGGAGCTTTCGCGCTGGCGCTGAAGCGGGTTCTGCGGGCCTTTGCCCCACCCGAGTCAACCCTTGTTGAAGAACCGGATCGTCGCAGATTCCGCAAATATGCCTATGCATGGCTCCTTCTCCTGCCCGCGCTTTTAACGATCCTGGTCTGGAAATATCTGCCGATCCTCCAGGGTTCCGTTATCGCGTTCATGGACTACCGCATTATGGGCGGTTCGACGTTCGTATGGCTCGACAATTTCGGCGCCGTGCTTTGGGATGGCGAGTGGTGGCAGACGGTCTGGAATTCTTTGCGCTACACCCTGTTGGTGCTCGCGTTGACGTTCATCCCGCCCGTCCTGCTCGCCATTCTTCTGCAGGAAGTGCCGCGCGGCAAGGTGTTGTTCCGCGTGATCTTCTATCTGCCCGCGGTAATGACCGGTCTCGTGGTGATGCTGCTTTGGAAGTCGTTTTACGATCCCACCGAGGCGGGCGTGTTAAACGCGCTTGTGTTGCGGATTCCAGCGGGTGGTTTCCTGTTGGCCGGGCTCGCGCTCTTTCTGTTGGCGGCATCGTTTGCCCGGCGCCTGATGTATCACCATCTGCGCCCGATGGCCCTGCTCGCGTTCGGTGTCGGCGCGGCGCTGTTCTACACGTGCTACAAGGTCGCCCGGCCCATCCTGCACATGGCGGGCGTGCCGCTGTTCGAACGCCTGCTGATGACCCTGCCGGAGCCTTATCGCTGGCTTCAGAATCCGGATACCGCGATGTTCGCCTGTGTGCTGCCGATGGTGTGGGCGGGCGTGGGTCCAGGCTGTCTTATCTATCTTGCCGCGCTGAAAGGTATCCCCGACGAATTGTATGAGGCGGCGGACATGGATGGCGCGACGTTCACGGACAAGATTCTGTTTGTCGTGTTCCCGATGCTGAAGATACTGCTCATCATTAATTTCGTCGGCGTGTTCATCGGGTCGTGGCTGCATGCCAGCGGAAACATTCTTGCCATGACCGGCGGCGCCTCGAACACGGAAGTGGCCGACCTCCACATCTTCTACCAGGCTTTCATGTTCCTGCGTTTCGGCCCGGCAACGGCGATGGCATGGATCCTCGG
>CAZTYH010000086.1:0-9845 GCA_964617565.1 uncultured Verrucomicrobiota bacterium | reverse complement strand
CTTTCCGCGTCCGTGGTCGGTCGTCGCCGAAAATCGCGCAATTCAAAACTGGCGGAGGGGGAGGGATTCGAACCCCCGGTGCCCGTAAGGACACTCCGGTTTTCAAGACCGGCGCCTTAAACCACTCAGCCACCCCTCCGTCGCCATGCTCCGTCGTGTTGTCTTCGTGGCAAACCACTTCCGCCTTCGCCCTTCGGGCTACGGCGGACAGGCAGCCACCCTTCCGTTGAATGGCATCAAAATCACACGGACGGATGGGAAATGTCAACTCGATGGAAAAGGTGTGGGTTCACAAAAGCTTTCGGCTCTACGCAAGTCCCAACTCCGATTGGCTCTCCTTCACCTCATAGAAACCGAACGACCGTCAGCATACGCGCCAAAGTCCTCAAATCCCTCCGACAATCCGATCACCGGCACGCCGTCCGGCGCCGTCACGCGGAACAGCAGTTTCCACGGATGCTTGTCCTGCGCGACCTTCACCAGCAGTGTGTTCACACCTTTGCGCAGTGTGGTTTTGACGATCTCCTGATCGGGTTCGGCAAGCCGATATGTCTCGACACTGTGAATTCTTTTGCCATTCAACCACACGGTCAGCGTGTCGTCCGATCCGAATCGCAACTCCACCGGCGTCTCGCGCTCGGCGCGAATGCGCGTCAAGGCATACGCCGCAGCATGCTCGCGATACCCGAACAATTCGTTGAAATCAATCCCTCCGAATTGCCCAAGATGCTCCGAAGGGACCTGCCGCCATGACACCTCGCCTTCCGCCGTCTGGAAGGCGATACGGGGATCGGCCGCAAACCGTTCCGGCTCAAACTCCATCCCATACGCACGGCGCGGCGGCGCCGGGAACGGACCAACCACAATCCAGCGCGGCATGCGCACAAATGTGACAATTTGCTGATCAAACACCGTCTCGTCCGACGATGCGGTAAAGCGTATCCGGGTGTCGCCCACCTTTTTCATTTCGTCAAACACAACGCTCCAACTCAACTCGGCATCGCCGCGCGCGGATACTTCAACGGCCTGCGGACCTCCCTCCACGCGCGCGCCGGCCATAGCTGCCACGCTGACACGAACGGTAACCGCACTCTCGCCGCTATTGATCAGCCTGGTCGAATAAGTCTGACAGGCACCACCGATAACAGGCATGCGATGGCGATTGGCATCGAATGCAACCGGCGATTTCCAGCGAATCGAACCGCGGAACAGTTCCTCGCCATAGCGGCTCACAATAACATAGGTTTGAAGACGACCCGCCAGTTGCATTTGCGGCGGAGGCGTAATATCCGCCCGCACCTTCAACGCATCCACTTCGACATTGGCAGGCATTTGTTCGCGCGCGTTGTCGTCCATGAACCAGTTGACGATCAATCCGGCTGCAGCCTCATCCGAAATATCGAACACAATGACGGTGCTGCGGTTCAAGATGTTTCCGGCCAAAGGTGCCCTCAAATTTCGTATTACGGCGCGCCCCTCTTCAAACTGCACATCGCGGATCGGATCATCCGGCCGCCACGCTCCGAGCCTCGCATCATCGTTCAATTGCAGTTTCAGCGTCGCACCTTCTCGCACAAACAGCGGTGCATCCACGAGCCCGATCGGCACTTCGACGCTCGCCGGACCTGTATATGCCACTGGATACAAGGCGTGCTGCCAGACACCTTCCGGGAACTCGATTCTGCGCCCCATCGCCTCCTCTTCGATAACGGGCGCAACGAGAAGGTCCGGCCCGAGCATGTACTGCGTGTCTTCGCCGACAAACCGCGCGTCATCCGGAAACTCCATGAGCATCGGGCGCATGATGGGAAACCCGGTCTCTTCCGTTTCCCGGCCGAGCGCGATCAGCGTCGGCACAAGATTCATCCGGAGATAAGCCAGCAACTTGTAAGCTTCCTCCGCCTGCGGACCAAAAAACCACGGCTCGCGCGGCAGCACGCCATGATATTGCATCAGCGGACTCAGCGCGCCGAACTGGGCCCACCGGATGTAAAGTTCGGACGAGGGTTGATCAATGTATCCTCCGATGTCATGCCCCCAGAATGGCATGCCGCTCATGCCGGACGATAATCCGGCCGGAATAAGGGACGCCATCTGATCCCACCGCGCGAACTGATCGCCCGCCCACAACGCCGGATATCGCTCGATGCCCAGGCTCCCGCTTCGGGCCCAGAGCAATCCGTCCACGCCTTCCTGCTCCAGGAGTTCCGTCAGCGCGCGGTTGTAGAGCGTCGAATATTCGTTGTGCATCTCCCAGCCGCGCCGCCCATCAAAAAAAACATCGTCCGGCTTGATGTCTTCGCCGTCATCGGCCTTGAAACCCCAGATGCCGAGCCGCACGGTCGGACGAATCAAATCCTGCCAGTATTTCACCGCGTCGGGATTCGTGAAATCCACATTGGCAAAACCTTCCAGCCAGTGGCGACGAAAACTGATCGCGCCATCCGGCTTCTTTACGAAGTAGCCGTTCTCTTTGCACATCGCGAATTCCGGCGAAGAAGGATGAATGATCGGCACCTGCCACAACACGTTCTTGATGCCGTGCCGGTTGCACAACTCGAAGAAACGCGGGAGATCGGGCCACCGCTCGGCGCTGAAGTTGTTGAAGTCGCCCGTCTCGCTCCTTCCCTTCCACGCCTCCTGCACGATCGCCGCGACAGGCAGCTTGCGCTGGATCATCCCGTTAATCGCGTCTTCAGCCTCGCTCTGCTTCTCATAGCTGTTGCGACTGATCCATGGACCCCACGCCCAATCCGGAATGCTCTTGAACGGCCCCTGCACCGATTTTCTCTTGCGCACCAGATCCTTAAGCGAATCGCCGAACGCGACATAAAACGTCATGGCCTGCCCGGCACGCCGATATCGGTTCATGCCGTCGCCGCGGGAATTCAGATCGAAGACGGCGTCCGGATTATCCGCGGCGAAAAACGCATAACCGCGCGTACTGTAAAGAACGGGAGTGGCGAAATAAGTGTGATGCCCCGCGTCCCCCTGCCCCGGCGCGTCCTCGATCCACATATCCACAACTTTGCCGGCCTGATTCAGACTGTCGAAGCGCTCGCCGAGCCCGAACAGCGCCTCGCCGTCCCACGGTTCCCACCAAAGCTCAAGACCGGGAACTTCTGCGCGGCCAAACCGCTCGATCTTTTTAAGCGCGCAACTCCAAATCTGACCGCTGGGGGATGGCAGAGAAATCGCTTCAACTTCCAGCCTGCTTTCGGACCCTTCGCCCTCCAACGGTTTGACGTCAAACCGGAAAATGTCAGACCCAATCCTCACCACTTCAACGGTAAGACCGTTTATCATCGCGCGAACATGAAAACGGTCCTCTTGTTTCGGCAAAGGGCCTGTAGCTTCCTGTTTGCCTGCCTTCACACCACAACCGCTCGCTGCCAGTGCTACAACAACGGCGAGAATATGTGGCATCACGAATTTCATCCAGGTTTCACCATCGTCAGCAACTGCACCCCATGTCCGCGAAGCTGCTTGAAGCAGGCGCCCTGGCTGATGTGCCTGACCACTTCCGCCTCATCGGTCACACGGGTGCCGCAGATCGCATGCACACCAAAATCGAACAGCACGGGCGACAACGGCGAGGTCGGCCCCGTCAGCACAACATACGCGTCGCGGCACAGGGCAAGCAGGTCTTCGATGGTGTGATTGATGAACGCTGTGCCGGTCAGGCTGACCACCTCCGCCTTCGGGAGGATCTCAGACGCTTCGCTTGCCGCGAAATCACCGGGACGCAGGCGCTTCTCGATCACCCACACATTTTGCGCGACATCCCTCAATTTCGGAATGAACGGAAAATGCCCGACGACCGCGACGTTCCGTCCCCTGCCCTTCTCCGCAAGGATATCGTATGCGCCGCGCTCAACACATCTCGACTCATCCAGTTCGATCAGCGAGTTAATCGTCGCCATGCCGATCGAAGCGCTGACCGTGTTCTCCGAGCGCGCATACTCCGCCAGTTTGCCGGCGGGCATGCCCTCAAAACTTCCAGCGCCCTCGACAAACTTTGGTTCGTCGCTGTGCTGGAGATCCATGTCGCGATACGTGGTGGACAGGCCCGTGAATCGCGTGGTCACCGCCGTCCAGAAGGCACCGGTGCAAACCTTCTTCACCGGCTCGTTTTTGCCCGCGAGACCGTCAATCAGCGCATCGAGTATTTTCATCGAGCCACATCTTGCACCCGTGGGTTATCGCGGTCAAGTTGCACCAGCCGACGCGCTGCTCGGTGCCACCGCTCATTAAGGCGAATGGAGGCTAACCAGAAAAGATTTCATCGGCGTTCCAGGCCGTCAGGTGTCCACGCGCCCCGAAAACCGCCCGTCGGCATGCGTGCGCTCAGCGCGCCTTTCGTCGAACCACCCGGCTTTGGATTCCGGGTACGAATCGAATTCAGGCATGTATGGCTTGATATCCAGCAAGGGCGTGCCGTCCAGCATATCCACGTCCCGTATGGAAATCACATTCCCTGAAATACCGGTCACGCGAACGCAGGACAGGCCAATGGGATTGGGCCGCGACGGCGCACGCGTGGCGAAGATGCCACGCTCTTGCGTGTCCCGGTACGGCGTGACCTTCAGTTTCGCTTTTGCCGCGCGATCCATCCAATAAACAAGCCACACGCGATCAAAGCCGGCCAAATCCTGAAGGCCATCCGCGTATTCCGGCAGCAGCTCGATTTTACCCTCGGCCTCTTCCGAATAGATCCCCTGTATCGGGGTCCCGGGCTGCTCCTTGAATGGAGTTCGAATCACGCCGATGGATTTGAGCTTCATTACACAGCAAGCTCATTTCACTGGTGGGCCGGCCTGCCAGACGGCCGGCTCCACTCGTCGAATGATTTTCACAATGGCATCCACGCATGACTTACTCATAAGCTCGCCCGTCTTCTTCCACGCGGAATCCGTCCCCCATGCCCGCTCGCCTCTCCCGCCCGGAACGGGAATCCATCCCGTCGGCAAAAGAGACATCCAGCTCAACTCCTCGCGGCTGAATTCGAGCGCCATCAAGCCCTCGGCCGATTCCGCATCGGACGCGATAAGGATTTCGTAATCCGTCTTTTCTTTCGAGCGCAACGGGATAATGGTGAGGGTCAGACAGGAAACGCAGGCATCCCCTCCCACGGTCATGTCATGCGCCTTCTTCGTGATCGTCACATCCAGCGGAATCGCCTGCGGTGTTTCTGCAAAGACCCACGGATAATGCTTCCGACCGGCGGTGACCAGCATCTCGCGTATTGCCTCGCTGTCCGCCTGGTAAATGCCGAAGTCCGACGTGCCGAACGCAGGTACATTGGTGGGCGCCACGACCGTTACGGATGCAATCCGGAAACGGACCTCCGGAGGCAGCTTCACCGCGCCCTTCGGCGGCTCCATGGTCGTTGCGACGCGATACGAAGCGCACCCGGCGGAGAAGAGCATGACGGCAAACACGAATAACAGAACGGCTGAAGGCCTGCGCAGATAAATCATCGGAAACCCTCCATGTGAGAAAATCTATTCACGCCGTGAGCATAGAGGCTGAAACACACGCGCGTCAAGCAACGCGGACGCTGCGTTGAATCCCTCGGTTAACTCTGCTTTACTGGCAGGATTCATGATCCAACAGGTTCAACTTGTCGCGCAAGAGAACGAGGACGGAATGCGCGTGGACGCGTTCGTCCTGGCGAAAACTCCTTCATCCACCCGTGCGCTTGTTCGTAACGCGCTGGCAGATGAACAGATTCTGCTCAACAACCGCCCTGCCGCCAAGGGCGACCGAATTCACCCGGGCGATTCAATCCTGATTCTCAATCTGCATGAGGACAGCGATCGAAGGGTTCTGCCGGACCTTGCGCTGCCGCTCGACGTCGTTTTCGAGGACGAGTCGCTTCTTGTGCTTAACAAACCGCCCGGCATACCGGTACATCCATTGCGCATCGAGGAAACCGGGACGCTCGCCAACGCGATGGTGGCGCGATACCCCGAACTTGCAGTGATTGGTGATGATCCGCTCTTCCCCGCGCTGGCGCACCGCATAGACACGGACACTTCCGGGCTCGTGATTGCCGCACGAACCGACGAAGCCTATGCGTCGTTGCGCCGGCAATTCCGGGAGCGCAAGGTGCTCAAGGAATATGTGGCCCTTGTGCGTGGCCGGACGCCGGAACACGGAAAGCTGGAGCACTACCTCATGCACAATCCTGCGCGGCGCGGACAAATGATTGCTTCGTCGAACGCGCCCGCCAGGAAAGGCCTGCGCCCCATGCGAGCGATTACGGAATACAGACGCGCGCGCATCTTCGAGGAGTACACGTTGTTGAATGTCACGATCAGGACCGGCGTGACGCACCAGATCCGATGCCAGCTTGCCGCCGTGGGATTTCCGATTGCGGGCGACAAACTATATGGCGGTGATGATCCTTTGCTCGCACGCCACTTCCTGCACGCCACCGCCTTGACGATTGAACATCCGGTCAGCAAGAAAAGAGTCCGCTCCGAGGCTCCGCTAACGGAAGATCTTCAGCGAACCGTCGCTCTCCTCGCGTGATCAACCCTGAAACACAAAAGCGAGATCTTGCATCCAATGACACGATCGTTGTTCTGGATGCAATATGGGGTCAGGCGAAGACAGGGGAAAAGACAGGCACAAGCAGAGCTTATCCCAACCACAAAATTATCGCGCGGCACCAGGCCCGAGTTGCCGCGCGATCCCGAAAAAGCCCCTGAAGAGTACGCGGCGGCCGACAATGGGGCTATCCGCAATGCCCGCGCCCAGGCATTCCAAACCGACCGAGCCCGTGATGATCCACGGATCGAGTACCTGGCAGGTGATTCCGAGATTCGGACCATACGTCCATGTCGAGCCCGGCGAATATTCCGGGCGGCCTTCCCGAGCTTCGCTTTCTTTCACTCCGTAGTAATGCGCGGACAGATTCGGACTTTGCCAAAGCACGCCGAACGATGGAGATAAAATCCACTTTCCGAAGCGGGTCGGCCGGGAAACATCCACACCTATATCCTGTCCGCCGTGCTCGCCCAGCACATCCGTCATCGCGCCAAGCCCGGCCTCCATTTTGTGCGGGCCGCGCCAGCGCAAACGCAATCCGGCCTCGAACGTCACCCCGCGTTCTTCCATGCCTTCCAATTCCTTGCTGTCATCCGGATCGAGCGCGCGAAACCTCACCTGCCCTGCAGCGCTTAAACTCCAAGCGTCGGACCCCGAAAGCAGATAACTTATTCGCGGCCCGAAAACGGACAAGCGACGCCCCATATAGGTAATGGAAGGGAAACCCCAGACTTGATATCCCGCGCCTTTGTACGGACTTTCCGTGTAAACCACGGCCGCGCCGACCCCAAATTGCCCACCCGGCGACAACATGCGCACCGGAGTGATATCCATCGCCGCCATCGAATCATCCAGCATGAATTCCATTTCGCTGTAGGCGGGCGGACCAAAACGGGCGCGCGCATTATTGGAGAATCCAACAGGTTCTTCGGGTATCCCCATCGGGCTGCGATCCAGCAATTCGTTGTCGTTTTCGTCATGATATGCGCGAATGGCATATCTGCCTTGCGGCAAATCGTTCAGCACCCACTCTGCCGTGCCCTCGCGAATGACAAGCTCGTTTTCGCGCAGGGGCTTGCGATCGCGAAAATTCTCTTCGGAATCGAACACGGTTACGCGCACGGTTCCATCGTCCGACTTCAATCCCCGCACACGAATGGTCATTGGCTGCACGGACGGTTCAACCGCAAAGCAGGTTATCCCCAGGAGAAGAATCGCGCACAGCGAATAAATAAAGCATTTCATTGGCGGGACAAGATAACGGCGGACGCGGCTTGAGGCAATAAAAACGATGAAAGCCGAACGCCCCGTCCCATCGAATTCCGATGAGACGGGGCGTCTGATCAAAGACTCAAGCCGGCAACTCAGAACGGACGGCCGACATGCACATGCGCGTTGTAGCTGTTCAGATCAATCTTCGCCTGGTTAGGGCCGATCTTTGCCTTCATCTCATCCACCCACTCGTAGGCGACGCCGACATCAACAAACCAGTCGTTCTTCAAATTCGCGCGCGCGCCTGCCCGTGCTCCTACTCCGAGCAGCCATTCCTCGTCGGTCTTGCGATCGTTCCAGCTCTGCAGCACTTCGCGACGGCCATCCGGATATACCAGTGCAAAATCTTCCTTGCGCTCGAGACGCGCTTCCACGCGATTCACGGAAGCGAACGGCGTCAGGTAAGCGGAAACATCATTGGCCACATCCATCTCAAGACGCGGACCGAACCACAGCTCCTGCAGGGCTACGTTGACAGACAGCGCAACGGTGTTTTCCGCGCGCCAGAATGTCCGGCCTGTTTCCATCTCTTCACGGCGCAGGGGTATATTAGGGATGGTCGGGCCGAGCCCGAAAAAGGTCCCTTCATACGGCGCAACCGGAATCGCCTGTCCAAATGTCGGATAAGCATCCACAACCATGTAACTGAACAAACCAAATTGTTCGCTATACGTAGACTCCGTCTTCTTGCTTTCCATGTCCCACAAGGCGGTTGCGCCGACATTGACACCGATCCGGACGTTGCCTTGCTCAGCCAGGTTGCGCCCCACCACGGCGCCGAGGCCCCAACCATCCATGTCGTCGCTGCTGTTGATGCTGGTACTCGACACGACGGAACGGGTTTGCTGCCGAACACCATCTTTGCTGAACCACAGCGCCCCACCGGGAACCTCGGTGACATATTGGGCTGCACTCTGATAGCCCCAGAACCAGGTCAACCCGTCGAAGGACGTGATGGGATCCATATTCACAAATCCGTTGTCGTATGCGCGATCCCCAATCTCATTAGGAAGACCAATGCCCGCCAAGTCCCAGTATGCGCGCCCTCCTTGAATCTGGAGCTCCTGAACGTAGGACCGACCGGAGAATTCCACCTCCATGCCGCCGCGATACACGGGACCAACGCTCCACCACCATTCGGCGTTTGACGCTTGGAAACTCAGAAGTACGGCCAGAATACAAATCGCGGAACCCAAAATCCATCGGCTTGTCTTCTTCATTACGCGTCTCCTTTCAATCCTCTATGTTTTCACCTGGGCTGACACGACACTCACACGAGTTTAACTTTAATGCCCTTTTCTCTCTCATGCAAGAATCTCTATCGAGATTTGTCACTTTTCCTAATTTAGGGCTGCAAAATCCAACCACAGAATGTATACTGAAATCATGCTGATTGACCCGGTCCCAGAAGAGATTGTGCAATGGTTCGTGGAGAATATTACCCCGGTCATCAAGGGTAAACGAATCAAGATATGGCTGGCCAAGCGCAGCCGGCACCGTGTGGACACACTGGCCGCCGTTGGACTGAATCAGCCCTATCCCATCAAGCTCTTTGATCACGGGGCCGGATTCTATCTCTTTGGCGAAGGCGTAACGCCCGACATGCTCGCGCCGATTCACAAGGTCTTCGCGGAATTCTGCCGCCGCATGAAAGATGCCAAGAGCAAAAACATACGCGGACGGCTGGAGGTTAATTACCGTTCCGTCCAGCAAACCGATCCCTATTGGTACAACCGGGTGGTCATGCATTACCCCTTCTCCGCTCCAGCGCACAAGCGCCGCGGCGAAGACGAAATATAATCCTCACCCCACCCCTCTCCCGCCGGCGGGCGAGAGTGAAAAGAAAAATTTCCAATCATTGGAAAAACACACAGAATATTTTCCAATGCCTGGAAAACCGCGGGTTCGATGTTCAACGTTCGATGTTGGACGTTAAATGTTCCGCCCTATCCCACCACCAGGTTCACCATCTTGCCGGGGACGTAGATTTCCTTGCGGATCGTTTTGCCTTCGAGATG
>CAZTYH010000085.1:6260-11330 GCA_964617565.1 uncultured Verrucomicrobiota bacterium | reverse complement strand
GGAAGCCGCCCCGTTCTTCTCATTGATTTTTGGCGTGCCTACTTCTTCGCCACCGGCTTGCCGACGAAACGGCCGATCTTCGGAAGATCGCCGACCAGCGGCTTCGCGTAACGGATGAATGCCGCCGTGACGTCGTTGCCTTGCTTGTTGATGAACTCATCCGGCATATGCCGGGTTTCCTTCGCCACGGACCCGAGCGGAACAATCTTGAGTTCCGCGCGGTACGTCTTGCCGGGCTTGCGCTTGATCGCCACGCTGCCGTCCACGTTCTTCTTCGCTGCGACCTGCACCGCCATGCGACCCACCGCGCACGCTTCTTTCGCGTCCGTCATCGAAACAATGCCTGGGAACGAACGCTGCAGGTAGCCGAACGTATCGGCGCGCACACGGGAAATCTCGGTCTTCTGCTTCACGATGCCCGCGAGCAGATCGCCGAGCGCGCCGCTGCCGCTGAGCTGCACGTTGCCGTGCGAATCCACTTCCTTCGTGTAGGCCGCCGCAATCGGCGTTCCCGCCTTGTCGCTGATTCCTTCGGACACGGCAACAAGACAGCGTCCATATTTGTCGTACACCGACTTCACATCCGCCGCGAAACGGTCCACGTCAAATGGCCGCTCCGGCAGGTAAACCAGGTGCGGACCGTCATCGGGATACACACGCGCGAGCGCGGACGCCGCAGTCAGGAATCCGGCATGCCGGCCCATCACGATGTTGATCTTCACGCCGGGCAACGCGCGGTTATCGAGATTGTCGCCCATGAACGCCATCGCAACAAATTTCGCGCCGCTGGCAAAGCCGGGCGTGTGATCGTTTTCGCGCAGGTCGTTATCAATCGTCTTCGGAATGTGGAAGCAGCGAAGCTCGTAGCTCTGCTTCTTCGCTTCCTCGTTGACGATATGCGCGGTCTCGGCGGAATCATTGCCGCCAATGTAGAAAAAGAAGCGGATGTTGTTCTTCTTCATGACCGCAAACATCTTCGCGCAATCTTCCGGTTTCGGTTTCTTGCGGACGGAACCGAGCGCCGACGACGGCGTGTTGGCCACCAGTTCGAGATTCGCGCGGCTTTCCTTGCCGAGATCAATGAAGCGCTCGTCAAGGATGCCCTTGATGCCGTGGAGCGAACCGTAGATTTTCTTGATCTGCTTGTGCTTCTTCGCTTCGAGCACCGCGCCGATCAGGCTCTGGTTAATGACCATCGTGGGCCCGCCGCTCTGCGCGATCAACATGTTTCCGGACAATGATTTCTTCTTTGCCATGTCATACCTCTGTGTTGTTTGGGTTGAAATGTTGCACGGGTTTACCAAGATCGTTTCTCTCATGCAAGCCCGACTGCGCTGGTGTGGAGGGCGGCCGGGACCAGCGTAGTTAAACGATCAGCATGCAGTCCCCATAACTGTAAAACCGGTACCGCTGCTCAACGGCTTCCCGATAGGCTCGCATGATCAATTCCCGCCCTGCAAACGCACAAACCATCATAATCAGGGTGGACCGCGGCAGGTGAAAATTCGTCAGCATCGCGTCCACCGCACGAAACCGGTATCCCGGCCGGATAAACAACCCCGTCCGGCCTTCCGAGGCAACCAGTTCTCCATTTTCCCGCGCGGCGCTTTCCAGCGTCCGGACACTCGTGCTTCCAATGGCCAGAATCCGCCCCTTTTGGGTCCGCACCTCGTTTATTGCGGCCGCCGTCCCCGCGGGGATGTGATACCGCTCCTCTTCCATGACATGTTCGTCCACGTTTTCGACTTCAACCGGGCGGAAGGTCCCGATCCCGACATGCAACGTCACCTCCGCCCTCTTCACACCCCTCTGTTCAAGTCGCGCAAACATTTCGGGCGTGAAATGAAGTCCGGCTGTCGGCGCCGCAACGGCGCCGACTTCACGCGCGTAGATCGTCTGATATCTTTCACGATCTTCCGTCAAGTCTCCGCGCGGAATCCCTTTCCTGGAAATATACGGCGGCAGCGGGGGCTCCCCGATTTGTTCAAGCAAATCCAACACGCCACCGGAACACTCCAGTTTCACCACGGCACGCCCCATCGCCCCGTCGCTCAGAAGAATCGCCGCCGCTTCGCCGTTGCCCAGCACGATGCGCGCGCCCGGCGCAGGCCTTCGGCGCGCCTTCATCAGCACATCCCAGACGCCCGGCTCTTTCTCTTCGAGCAACAGCAGTTCCACCTTCCCGCCACTTCCCGCCTTGCAACCGCGAACACGTGCAGGAAAAACGCGCGTGTTGTTGAGCACAAGCAGGTCGCCTTTGCATAAGTACTCCGGCAGGTCCTCGAATTTGCGGTGCAGCAGGACACCGCCGGTCCGCTGAACCACAAGCATTCTTGCCCCATCTCTCCGCGCCGCAGGATGTTGCGCAATCAGCTCCGGCGGTAAATAATAATCAAACTCCTCGGTTTTCATATCGTCGGCCGCCAGTTTGCTCTGTCGTCGCCGTTTTGACAATCCGTGTTCGCTCCGGCAGAAACATTGCTATTTAAACGGGTGCTGTTGACGAATTTGCATCGTACATGCTATTTTATGCTTCGGTTAACAGGGAGTTTCCCTTTTCGATAAGCCTACTAATAGGAGATTCGCTATGATGAAGCTCTGGCGCCGTGTGCATGTCCGTGGGTTCACTTTGATAGAGCTGCTCGTCGTGATCGCCATTATCGCCATTCTTGCAGCCATTCTTGTTCCTGCCGTTTCCGACGCTCTGCTGCGCGGTCGTCTGACGCAGATCATGACGAACGGAAAGAACATCTATACTTCGCTGTTTGCCCAGGAAATGGCGGACGCGGTATTGATGCGGGCGGCGCCCTATCCGGTTTTCGGAACACCGCTGAATCCGGATACTCGCACCTTTCCGAATTCCACCGATTTCTTTCGCTGGGTCGTTACCACCGGCGTGATGAACGTGGAATTTTCGTTTTTCGCCGCGCCTGGTCTCATTTCCGCTGTAGGAACCAATGCCTTGAATTTCACGGCGGCAAATAATGCATGGTGTGTTACCAGTGATGTTGGAGAGGGTACCCTTGACGGGACACCGCTTCTTTTCACCAAAAACCTTCGCATTGATAATCTGGGTCAGATGAAGCCCGCGAACTCCGGTGATATTGATACCAGGATGCCCGCGACCCTGTCCGGTGGCGCGGAAAATGCGCCTTTCGGAAACAAGGCCATGGTGGTTACATACAAAGGCGGTGCTTCGATGGCGCTGCGCACACGCGATGTTGCCCCGAATTTCAATAAACTTGAGCTCGAAAACCTTGTTATCAAGCCGGAAGCCAGCGGCGGTCCGTAAAGAAAGAAGCAATGTTTCCAGGCGGCGGGATGCCCAAACATCCCGCCGCTTTTTTGTGCCCCCCACGTTCCGGCTTGAGAACAACGCCTTCTAAAGGTACATTCTTCCGCCTCGCAGGAATGTAATCGGAGGTTCTTTCTGATGTGTGGCATTGTTGGATATGTGGGAAGTCGGAACGCGGTGCCCGTGTTGATCGAGGGGCTCAAGCGTCTCGAATACCGCGGTTACGATTCCGCCGGGGTCGCCGCGCTTGAAGACGGACGTTTGAACATCCGGAAGTGCGTCGGCCGGCTGCGCAACCTTGAAAGCCAGCTTCACGACACCCCGCTTGCCGGCTCCCCCGGCATAGGGCACACCCGCTGGGCCACGCACGGCGAGCCGTCGGACATCAACTCGCATCCCCATACCGATTCCTCGGGCCGGATCGCGGTCGTTCACAACGGCATCATCGAAAATTACCAGGAACTGCGACGGCAACTGGAAGCCCGGGGTCACACCTTTCGTTCCGAGACGGACACCGAGGTCCTGCCTCACCTGATCGCAGACGAGCTGGCCGCCGGCGCGCCAGATTTTGAAGACGCCCTGCGCCGCGCACTCGGCCGGGCCCGCGGCGCGTACGCGCTGGGCATTCTTTTTGCGGACAAACCGGACACGCTCTATGCGGCGCGTCACGGAAGCCCGCTGATCGTCGGCGTCGGCGTCGGCGAAAATTTCATCGCCAGCGATGTGCCCGCCATCCTGAACGAAACATCACGCGTGATCTATTTAAACGACGGTGAAATCGCCGCGCTGAAGCCCGGCGGGGTGTCCGTTTCCACGCTGGAAGGCAGGTCCGTGCAGCCGGCGATCAAGAAAGTGGAAATACAGGCGGAAGCAATCGAGCGCGCCGGATTCGAAACTTTCATGATGAAGGAGATTCACGAACAGCCGCGCGTGCTGCGTGGATTACTGGACAAACACCTGGATGCAAACGGCCGGGTCCAGTTGCCCGGATTCCCCCTGGCGGCCGACTACTTCGAAAACCTTTCGCGCATCATGATCATCTCTTGCGGCACGGCCTATCATGCGGGGATGTACGGCAAGCTGCTGCTGGAAAATCTCACCGATATCCCGGTGGAAACAGATCTCGCCAGCGAGTTCAGGTATCGCAACCCGCGCCTGGAATCGGGTGCGCTGGTCGTCGCCGTTTCGCAGTCGGGCGAAACCGCCGATACGCTGGCCTCCATCCGGCTTGCGCGAAAGTGGGGCTGCAAGGTTCTTTCGATCTGCAACGTGCAGGGGAGTTCGCTGACGCGTGAAAGCGATGCCGTGTTTTATACCGAGGCCGGACCGGAAATCGGCGTCGCTTCCACAAAAGCTTACACGGCCCAACTCATGGCCTTCTGCCTGCTCACGCTCTTCATCGGGCGCGCCCGCGGAACGATTGACGACAACCTCGAACGCGCGCTGGCCGATGCGCTTCGCCGTATTCCAGATGCGGTTCATTATGTACTCGGACGCAAAACGGAAATTCAGAAAATCGCCGGCAAACATCACGACGGCCCCAGCTCTCTTTATCTCGGCAGAAAGTTCAACTATCCAACCGCTCTCGAAGGCGCTCTCAAGAACAAGGAAATCTCATATCAGCATGCCGAGGGTTACGCCGCGGGCGAAATGAAACACGGGCCCATCGCCCTGATTAATGAATACCTTCCCGTCATTTGCATATGCACGCGCACGGACGACGAAGTGTACGACAAGATGATCTCCAATATGAAAGAGGTCGAGGCCCGGCACGG
>CAZTYH010000085.1:4260-6160 GCA_964617565.1 uncultured Verrucomicrobiota bacterium | reverse complement strand
GGCCCCGGATTCATCATCCTTCCCCCATGTCGCGCTTCATTATCAACGGACGCAAAGAGCTGACCGGCACCTTCCGCCCCGCCGGCAACAAAAACGCTGTACTCCCGATGCTTGCGGCATCGCTCCTTACGGATGAGCCGGTGGTTTTGAAGAATGCGCCGCAGATCATGGACGTTCGCGTAATGCTCGACCTTCTTTCCTCGCTCGGCGTTACCGTTTCTCAGCGAGGTCATTCAATCACGCTCTGCGCTTCTTCAGTCCGCCATGGACGCCCTGCGGCGGATCTCTGCCGCCGTGTTCGCGCCTCCATTCTTCTCGCCGGCCCGCTTGCAGCGCGACATGGCCGCGCCGTTCTGCCCCCGCCCGGAGGAGATGTGATCGGTCGGCGCCGGCTCGATACTCATCGCTTCGGTCTCGGACTCCTCGGCATTCGGATGGATGGAATAAAGGAGTTGGCATTCAAGCGCGCGGCCCTTCGCGGCGCCGATATTCTCCTCGACGAAGCCAGCGTGACGGCGACGGAAAACATTCTCATGGCGGCCACGATTGCGAAGGGCAGGACTGTCATTCGTAATGCCGCCTGCGAACCTCACGTGCAGGATCTGGGCCGACTGCTCATCCGAATGGGCGCGCGTATTGACGGGCTGGGAAGCAATCGCATTGTCGTGCATGGTGTTTCCCGCCTGCACGGAGCTACCCACACCGTTCAGCCCGATCACATCGAGGTCGGAAGCTTTCTTGCAGCGGCCGCCGCGACACACGGCAGCCTTCGCGTCCAGGCATCACTCGATGAAGAAGCTTTTGAAGTGATGCAGAGAACGTTTGTCCGCCTCGGCATACACCTTGTTCGTGATCGAGACGGGCTGACCCTTGCGCGCAACCAGAAATGTCGCGTGCAGGAGGATCTCGGGCGGACTATTCCGAAGATCGAGGATGGAGTCTGGCCCGCGTTCCCCTCCGATCTTATGAGCGTTTTGATTGTTCTCGCCACGCAGGTGAAAGGCGCTGTTCTTTTCTTCGAAAAACTCTTTGAAAGCCGGCTCTATTTCGTGGACCGCTTAATTGAAATGGGCGCTCATATTATTCAGTGCGACCCCCATCGCGTGGTCGTGGCCGGTCCGTCACGCCTGCACGGAACACATCTCTCAACGCCCGATATACGCGCCGGGATGGCGCTGGTGGTGGCGGCCCTTTGCGCAAAAGGCCGAAGCATAATTGAAAATGCCGAAGTCGTGGACCGGGGCTACGAAAACATTGAATCGCGCCTCCAGGCGCTCGGAGCGGATATCGTTCGCGAGATTTAAACCGTGCCATTAAAAAAACAACCCCGGGATTGAACTCCGGGGTTGTTCCACGTTTTGTTGTTGTCTGCTTAATCTTCGATATCTTCCGGCGGTGGTGTCATCATTGGACACGGCATTGCGCCACGGCCTCCCTTTTGCCCCTTCTGCCCCTTCTGCCCGCGCAGCCCGGGCTGGTTGCCGGCCCCTTCACCGCGACGCTCCCTCGCCAGCTCAAGCACCTTCTGCAGTTTTTCTTCCCCAACAAGCTCTTTAATCTTCTGGCGATGACGATATCGCATCTTTGCGATTTCCGTCTCTTTTCGTCCGACTTCCTCAATGGCCTTTTCCACTGCGGCCGAATCGGCATCCTTTTGTGACTGCAGTTGCTGCAACGTCAACTTCGCCTTTTCCGCATCCGCTTCCAGCCCGATCATTTCCCTGCGGTGCGCAAAGCCCGCTTCGCGAAGCGCCGCAAGTTCCTGATCCGTGATTCCCGCCTGCTTTGCTATCGCGGAATCGCGCAGCAGAATTCCGATGCCCGCATCCGGACCCGGTCCATGTCCCGGCCCCCTACCCGGTCCACCGGGACCTCCCCCCATTCGCTGCGCCGAAGCAAC
>CAZTYH010000085.1:0-4160 GCA_964617565.1 uncultured Verrucomicrobiota bacterium | reverse complement strand
AGTTGAATGGCCACGGCGCCGCCCAGCGATTGTCCATGAACGATCACAGGCGGATCTTCGCGGTCGCCATGCCGCGCGCGTACCACTTCGAATGCCGCGCGCGCATCGGCATATGTGCCTTTTTCTGTCGGCAGACCCTTGCTGTCTCCGTATCCCCTGTAATCAAAGAGAAACACGTTCACGCCCAGCCGATGAAAATCGGCCGCCATCCAGGCGCGATCACCGATATTTCCGGCATTCCCGTGACAATGAATGATGGTCCCGCGGGCTGCCGGATGCGGGATCCACCACCCGTGAAGTTCATTCCCATCCTCCGCCACGAATTGCACATCTTCATATTCGAGACTGAAATTTTCCGGCGTAACTTCGATTGGGATGCTCGGGTAGTAAAGGTTTTTCCATTCAAAAAATCTTAATCCCAACCATGCAGCGCCTCCCAACGCGAGAGACCACCCCGCCCAACTCCATGGAACACACATGATCAGGCCTTCTCAGATTTCCAGTTGTACCGGCGCTTTTTGAAGCAAACGATACCCGGTTTTTGTCACAACCACTGTGTCTTCGATTCGCATACCGCCCGTTTTTCTGTAATAAAGACCGGGCTCGATAGTAATCACGTTTCCGCTGCGCAGAAGGTCATTCGTCGGCCCAACAGCAGGTCCCTCGTGAATATCCAATCCAACGCCATGCCCCAGGCTGTGAATGAATCCTTCCGGGCGTCCTCCTGCCATCCTGGTTTCAAACCCATCGTGAGCCAGAACTTTGCATGCCGTGTCGTACACCTTGTTCCCCGGCACTCCGTCCCGCACATCGCGTAAAGCGGCAGCATGAGCCGCTCTTACCGCCCTGAACATTTTTTGCACTTTTCCGCCGGCCCGACCTCGAACCACGGTTCGCGAAAGATCACCCCAATATCCCGTCTTCCTGTGCTGCGGAAAAATATCCAGTACGATAGGCTGATTCGCCTTCAGCGGGCCGGAGCCCCGCTCATGCGGATCTGCGCCCTGCGAACCGCATGCGACAATGGTTCCACTCCCGATGCAATCGCGCTCCAACAATGCGCGATCTATTACCAGGCGCACATCCTTCGACGTCACCGCGCGTCCTCTGATTTTCAGCATGCCGTTCTTCGCGATTTTCGTGCGCCTTAAAAACCGCACCGCACTCTTGTATGCATGCACCGCGGCGCCTTGAGCTTCCTGTATCGCGGCAATTTCTCCAGCGTTCTTTATCGCGCGTCCGGGAAACAAAGGCTCTCGCGAAACATCAACTTTCAAACCATCTTTTCTCAATCGTTCCACAATGCCCGCCGGACACCATGCGCTGACCGTTACCCTGCGTTGCCTCTCTTTCCTCACCACCGCTTCAATCCACTTACTCAAGCGGCGACGATCCTGCTTGTTTAATTCAAGATCGAAAGACGTGAGAACCTTCACATCCGAATGCACTTCGCGACAGGCCCGCCCTCTTTCTAACACGGGAACCACCAACCACTTCCGCTTTCCGTGCTGAACGAAAATCGCCGGGTCCACGGCCGAGTAGCCGGAGGCATACCTGAGGTCCGCCGAATCGCCGGATCCACCGATAAGAACGATCGGCCCTGTTAACTTCTTCCATCTTCGCCGGTTGCGTTGTCGCTTGATTGTCACGTGTATTCCTCGCTCACGCATTCATCTCTCGCCAAGATCAATCGTTCTCGGTAACTGTTCAAGTATTCTAATCCTAAAAGCGCATAGTCTCATCATCCACATTTCGTGGTTGTGAAGAACAAAACCACCATTACTGGTGTTGTGCATTTTTTCTAACTCTTTTCTCGCAATTTCACTTGTCGCATACGTGTTTTTGCGTAGTCTCGCAGCCGTACAGGCAATACAGAGGAAGGTCTGGGGCTGTTAATAAGATGTGGATAAGTGGCAATGTTGCATACGTGTTTTTGCATAACTCGCTGAACAAGGAAACGTAACAGATTTCACCAAGTTGTCTCCAGAAGTCAATGGAAAGAGTTGCTTGTCGTTTTTTGTTTTGATGCTTTGCGACTCGATTTGTTCAGCGAAAAATTTTGATGCTTTGTTGCCGCTCGGCCGGTTGAGGAGTTCCGGCATTAGCTGCTCGCCAGACGGAAATGAATAAAAGATACTCGCGACCGTGTGCGCTCTGTTTAAGTGCGGCGCGATCGTGTGGCGAGGGGGAAAGAGCTGTGGAGAATCAAGCTTCGACGGTCTGGTCCCAGGCGTGTAAGCATCTTGGCGACACGCTTTCAAAGGATGTCTTTGATCGGTGGATCGCGGTTATAGAGCCAGCTTCCATTTCGGAAGATACTTTTATTCTTACTGTCGCCAACGATTTCTATCAATCGTGGCTCGAAGAAAATTATCTGCCTCTGATCCGCGATGCGATTACAACGGTTCATGGCAGGGAACTGCAGATTCGCTTTACGGTTGATGCTTCGCGAAAGTCGGAAGCGGACGAAACAAAGCCTGCGCAGGAAAAGCCTCGCAAGGAAAGTTCCTCCCAGAAGTCCGGGCTTGCCGGAAGCCCGCTCAATCCACGTTACACTTTCGATTCGTTTGTTGTCGGCTCATCCAACAGCTTCGCCCACGCGGCCGCGCTCGCCGTCGCAGAATCCCCCGCGCGCGCGTACAACCCACTTTTCATTTACGGTGGCGTCGGTCTCGGTAAGACACACCTGATGCAGGCGATCGGCCATTTTGCGCTCCCCCGCAAAAACATGCGCGTCTGCTATACCTCGAGCGAAGCGTTTATCAACGACTACATTGATGCGTTGCAGAATAAAGCCACCGTTCAGTTCCGCCGCAAATACCGCAGCATGGATATCCTTCTGATTGATGACATCCATTTCCTGGCCGGAAAAGAGCGTATGCAGGAAGAATTTTTCCACACCTTCAACACGCTGTTTGATAATCACAAACAAATCGTGATGACCTGCGACCGCCCTGCCAGCGAGATTCCCGGTCTTGAACACCGCCTGGTTTCACGATTCGAATGGGGTCTTGTCACCGAGCTCGAAACCCCCGATGTCGAAACCCGTATTGCAATTCTTCGGAAAAAACAGGCGCAGCTTAAACTTTCGCTGCCGGATAGCGTGCTGACCTACATGGCAGAACATATCCGCTCGAATATCCGGCGCCTGGAAGGTGCTTTGATCCGCGTTGCGTCTTATGCTTCGCTGACGGGAAAACTTGTCTCCCAGGAAACATTGGAATACCTGTTGCGCGATACATTGGATCAAGAACAACAGGAAGCGGTGACAGTAGAAGCGGTCCAACGGGCTGTTGCGGAGTATTACGATATCCGTTTGGGCGATATGACCAGCAAGCAGCGTCCTCAGTCCATTGCTTTCCCCCGCCAAGTTGCCATGTATCTTTGCCGAACGCTCACCCAGCAGTCGTTACCCGCTATCGGTAATGCTTTTGGACGAAATCATGCCACCGTCCTTCACGCCTATCGCCTGGTGTCGGAACGTTTGAAAGCAGACTCCTCATTCCGGCAACAAATCACAACCATCAAACAACGTCTTGGTCAGCGTTGATTTCCATTTCTCAAATCTTGCCGTCGCGTTCACACGCACTCGAAGTATCTCTCCGTTCACTCTGTCAATATCTCTGTACACTACCTGTCTGCTCTTGCCTGAACAACATGAACAACTCTCTGTTATCATCAGATATGGTCTGTTGTTGGGTGGTTCTGAACAGATTCATGAACAGGCTCGACAGGTGTTTTCGTCAAACAGGCTGCAAACTTTGCTTGCTGTTCAACATGTCCACAACCCATAATAATAAGACTTTATATAGATATTAAATTGAGTATCAGTATTGATGCTGTTGAAAACCCTTGGAGGGGCGTTGCATGAAGATCAAAATCAGCAAAGACATAATTCTTGAAGGGTTGCAGAAAATCCAGTCCGTCGTCAGCTCGCGAACGACGCTTCCTATTCTGCAGAACATCCTGGTAAAAACCGAAAAAGATAAAATCGTGCTCGGTGCAACGGATCTCGATGTCAGCGTTCGCACTTCCGTGGCGGCGGAAATCTCAAAAGCAGGTGCAACAACCCTTCCTGCGCGCCGAATCTTCAGCATCTTCAAAGAACTTCCTGCCGGCGAAATCGAGATAGATGCGGACGATCGAAACGTTGCTACGAT
>CAZTYH010000084.1:0-12124 GCA_964617565.1 uncultured Verrucomicrobiota bacterium | reverse complement strand
CTTTTTGCTCTCCTCCGCTAATCGCTTTGGAGAGCTTAAGCTTCGGCTGGGCAGGCCGGCTTCCCACCCCCACCCCCCGATTTTTTTAAATAGGGGCTTGTCAGCTTGCGCCGGGTGTTATAACAGAGGCGGGAAATCATTATTTGCAGAAATCGGCACGAGGAGCATTGAATGAACGTACCAAGGGAACTCCGCTATACGAAGACGCATGAATGGGTGAAACTCGACGGCGATATCGTCACCGTCGGCATAACGGAATTTGCGCAGGAACAGCTATCCGACCTGACCTACGTCGAGCTTCCGGATGTGGAAGACGAGGTGGCCGCGCATGATGAAATCGGCGTGGTCGAATCCGTCAAGGCCGCTTCCGATGTTTACGCTCCCATCGCCGGGGTCGTGGTCGAAGTCAATCGCGAGGTCCTGGAGACACCCGAAATGGTGAACAGCGATCCTTATGGCTCTGGCTGGCTCTTCAAAATCCGCGCTTCGGACAAAGATGAAGTGGATACTTTGCTCGACGCCGACCAGTACGAGGAGCTCCTGCCCGAAGCGCCCGAGGATTGATCGGGCATGTATTCCGCGCGGCATCTGAACCATCAGCCATGAACGCGTGGGCCATCCAATTCAAACACCCCGTGGCATTCCCGCGCGGGGTGTCTTTGCAGGAAGGCATCCTTCGAGCGCGCGCGGCGGAAAAGATCCCTGACACGGTTCTTTTTCTCGAACACGCGCCCGTCATTACGCTCGGGCAGCGTGGGCGAACACAATACCTTCTCGTCACGCCGGAACAGTTGCACAGGCAGGGCATCGAAACTGCGGTGGCCTCGCGCGGCGGCGACGTGACCTACCATGGCCCCGGCCAACTCGTCATGTATCCGATCCTGCGCCTCGGCGAGCAGGAAACCGATGCGCATGGATATCTTCATAACCTCGAAGAAATCGCCATCCGAACCGCCGCCGATTTCGGGGTCAAGGCATGGCGGCGGAAGGGAATGAACGGGGCGTGGACGGACAAAGGCAAAATTGCCGCCATTGGATTCCGCCTGAAAAAATGGATCACCATGCACGGCATGAGTTTCAACGTGTGCCCCAATCTCGATCACTTCAAACTGATCGTGCCCTGCGGCCTGCAGGGCGAACCCGTTTCCTCGTTGCAAGAAATTCTTGGGTCCTACAGTCCCGACGTTTCTAGCGTGCGGGAACGCATGGCTGAAAACTTCGAGACCGTCCTGCACCGCAAGCTGGAGCATTTCGATTCCTCCGGCCCCCTGCCGGATCCGCTCCGATCCGCATTCGACTCTATGTCAGAAGATCGTATCCCGTAGGGCGGCGCTCTGCGCCGCTTCGATGGGCCGGTTATATATATAGGCGTTTTGAAAAATGACACCACCCCACTGGAAAATCCGGCATACCGTCCTATATTAAACTTCCGGCGCGGATCGCTCCGGAAAAAACAAAGAACAAATTGAAACGGAAGCGAGGGTATAACCATGGCACACGAACTACCAAAATTGCCTTATGCAACAGACTCATTGGAACCGCACATAGACGCAAAAACTATGGAAATCCATCACGGCAAACATCATGCGGCCTATGTTGCGAACCTTAACGCAGCACTCGAAAAACATCCTGAGCTGGCCGGAAAGAGCCTCGATGAACTGATCGGCGACCTTGCCAGGGTTCCGGAAGACATCCGCACCGCCGTCCGCAACAACGGAGGCGGCCACTGGAATCACAGCCTCTTCTGGCAATTGCTCACCCCCAAGAGTCCCGGCAAACCGGTCGGGTCGCTGGCCAAAGCCATTGACACCACCTTTGGTGGTTTCGACTCGTTCAAGGAGCAATTCGCCAAGGCCGCCGTCGGTCGCTTCGGATCCGGCTGGGCATGGCTCAGCGTCAAGAACGGCAAGCTTTGTATTTGCTCTTCGCCGAACCAGGACAACCCGCACATGGTCGGTGTTTCCGAATGTCCGGGACATATTGTGCTCGGCCTCGATGTCTGGGAACACGCCTATTACCTCAAATACCAGAACCGCCGCGCGGACTATATCGGCGCATGGTGGAACGTGGTGAATTGGGAAAAGGTGGAAGCCCTGTTCGTGCAGGCGAAGTAAGTTAAACTGAAAATACTGCTTCGATTACGCCTCCTCGCAGCGTAGGATTTGCTCCTGCGTTGCGCAGGAGGTGTATGAGCAAAAACACTTTCAGCAGTTACGATGATTTCATGGCCCGGTGGAACCTTGCTGTGCCGCCGGACTTCAATTTCGCTTTTGATTTCGTGGACCATGTTGCCTCCACGGATCCGCACCGGCTGGCCATGGTTCACGTGGATGATGCCGACCAGCGCACCGATCTCGACTTTGCCTTCTTCAGCCGCGAATCCTCCCGCCTTGCCGCGGGATTGCTTCGTCTCGGGGTTCAAAAGGGCGACCGGATCATGTTGATTCTTTACCGGCGCGTCGCCTTCTGGACCACCGTGCTTGCGCTGCACAAAATCGGCGCGGTCGCCATTCCGTCCCCGGCGATGCTGACCACAAAAGATATCGAGTATCGCATGAAGATGGCTGACGTCCGCGGCATTATTGCGGATGCATCCGTAACGCATCTGGTTGATCCCGCGCGGGGGCTTTGTCCCGGCTGCCGGATGGCGGTATGCATCGGCGGCGCTGCCAGCGCCAGTTGGGTCTCTTTCGATTCCGTCCTTCAAAACGGCACCGCAGCGCCCCGCGTGGAAAAAACAAGCGGCGGAAATGATCCGCTTTTTATTTTCTTTTCCTCCGGCACAACCGGTGCGCCGAAAATGGTGCTTCACGACCATACGTATGCCCTGGCCCACCTTACCACCGCGCTATATTGGCAGGACCTCCGGCCGGGCGATCTTCACCTGACCATTGCCGACACCGGATGGGCGAAGGCCGCATGGGGCAAGCTCTACGGACAGTGGATGGCAGGCGCGACTGTTTTCGTTCACGATTTCCGCGGACGCTTCGTCGCCACCCGCATGCTGAAAGTCATGGCCGATCACAAGGTTACCACCTTCTGCGCCCCGCCCACCGTCTATCGCCTCATGCTCGCTCATCATGACCTGCACAAATACGACCTCTCATCGCTTCGCCACTGCACAAGCGCGGGCGAACTGCTGAATCGCGACATTTTCGACGGCTGGAAAGCGGCCACCGGCATCTCTCTTTACGAGGGATATGGCCAAACAGAAACGACGCTGCAATTGGCGACATTCCCTTTCATGCCGATCAAGCCCGGCTCCATCGGAAAACCCTGTCCCGGATGGGACGTCGTATTACTGGATGAAAACGACCGCGAAGTGGCCGCGAACCAGGAAGGCGAAATCTGCATTCGGCTGAATGGAAAACGCCCCCTGGGCCTTTTCAATGGATACCTTGCCGACGAAGCTCTTACCTCAAAAGTCCTACGCAACGGGCTCTATCGCACGGGGGACAAAGCGCAGCGGGACGAAGAGGGTTACTTCTGGTTTATCGGCCGTAACGACGACCTGATTAAAAGCTCCGGCTACCGCATCGGCCCCTTTGAGGTAGAAAGCGCACTGGTCACTCATCCCGCCGTAGCCGAAACCGCCGTCACCGGTGTTCCTGACCCCGTACGGGGTCAGATTGTTAAGGCCAGCGTAGTGCTGAGGCCGGGATATGAACCCTCGGAAAAACTCGTGCATGAGCTTCAGGACCATGTGAAGAGCATCACGGCAAGTTACAAGTATCCGCGCATCATTGAATTCGTGCCGGAATTGCCAAAGACCATCAGCGGAAAAATCCGTCGCGCGGAAATCCGGAACCGCGATCACGCTCTCCACGCGGACGAAAGTCCTACGCCGTAAATCGCGCAGCGCCATCCGCCGCGAAGTAAGCGCCGAGCGCAACAAGAGCCAGGGCGCACAACACCAGCATGAGCCGATAAAGCCATTCCGGGCAGATGCGTCGGCCCGAGGCAACCGCTGCCGCCACGAGGCTGTACCAGGTGAGATCGGAAAGAATGTGTCCCGAATAAAAACTCGCCAGCCCCGCCATGCCGCTCTTCAATGCGAGCCCGGCATAATTCAATCCGATCGTCGCCCACCAGAGCGTCCAATAGGGGTTGGATACGGACGTCAAAACGCCGGCGAGAATCGGTCCGCGAATCGCCGTCTTCGGATCGGCTTTCGCCCCCAGCGCCTCTGCCGCGGCACGCTTCGAATTCAGGGCCATTTGCATGCCCATCAGCACCAGCAACCCGCCACCGCCAATGCCCAGCACGCCCAGCGTGGTGTTGCGCGTAATGAATTCGCCCAAGCCCGTCACCACCAGGGCCAGCACGCAGAGTTCGAGGATGGCATGCCCCAGGACAATCAGCGGCCCCGCCTTGAACCCGCGCTTCATCACTTCGCTGATCGTTGCCGTAAGGACCGGCCCCGGCATCATCGCGCCGGAAAAACCGACCACGAAGGCGCCCCCAAAAAGAAATATAAGCTGCCCCATCACGCCCCTCCGCACCAACGGACAAACGATTCCGCCGTAAATTCGGAGAAATCTCTGATGTAATAATCAGCATCCGGCAGGTCGTTGCGTTCGTGGGTTGTCAGCACCCCCACCACGCGCATTCCCGCATTTTTTGCGGCCTTCACTCCGGCCGTCGCATCCTCAAAGACCACGCACTCCGCCGGGCCCCGACCCAAATGCCCTGCCGCCTTGAGAAAGATATCCGGGGCTGGCTTGCCATGCACCACATCATCGCCGGACACAACCGCCGCGAACAAACCGTTTGCGCCAAGAGCCTCCATGCACGCATCCACATTCAGCCGGGGCGCGGAAGATCCGACAGCGGCCGGGACTCGAAGTTTCTGCAGCCCCTTGAGAAAATCAAGCACTCCGGGTTGTGAATCAATTCCATGTTCCCGGGTCATTTCTCGGAAGATCTGTTCTTTGCGCAGTGTGATACGCTCCACTTCACAGGGATCCTGCGTCCATCCAAACAGATCGGACACAACCGCCTGGCTCTTCAGCCCCAGGCTGCCGAGGCGTTCCGTTTCGGGGAGATGCTTGCCTTCCAACTCGGCCAATCGCACCCAACTGAGTACATGAAGGCGGGATGAATCCACTACCACGCCATCCCAATCAAAAATGGCCGCAGGCTGTTTCATCTGTTTGCCGGACGAACCGTAGTCCGGAGAAAAGTCTCCAAGGATTGGAAAACGGCGCGCGCAATTTTCCAATCCCTGGAAAAAACTTCAGGACGCGATCTCTTCGCCAACCTGATACCGCGTGAACCGGCGAATCGCCAGCGTGTCCTCCAACTCCTTCCCTTTCGTGGCCAGGAGTTCGGTGACCGTCTGATCGGGATCCTTTACAAAGCCCTGCTCGAGCAGGCAGATCTGCTGGAAGAACTTGTCGAGCTTGCCCAGCACGATTTTCTCAATGATGTTGGCCGGCTTGCCCTGAACCTGCTTCGCATAGATTTCCTTTTCGGAGGCCAACACTTTTTCAGGCACCTCGGTGCGATTCAGATATTGCGGATTGCACGCCGCGATATGCAGCGTCACGTCCTTCACGACTTCCTTGAAAAGATCTTTCTGCGCCGTTTCGGCTTTCTCGCAGCCGACTTCGAGCAGCACGCCCACCTTGCCCCCAAGATGAATGTAGCTCGCAACGATTCCGTTGCCCTGGACCTGGTAACGCACGTGGCGGCGAACGATAATGTTCTCGCCGATCTCCTGGATCTTCGCGGTGACTTCATCCTTCATCGCCGTGGCCAGGTCGCCCTCGACCGTCCGCGCTTTTTCGACGACTTTCTTCATGAAGTCCTGGAAAATCGCGTTCCGCGCCACAAAGTCGGTCTCGCAATTCACTTCCACCATCACGCCGGTTCGGCCGCCATCGGTGATATCCGCCGCGACCTGTCCGTCCTTCGCCGTACGCGACGCTTTTTTCCCGGCCACAGCCAATCCGCGTTCGCGCAGAATGCGCACCGCTTTTTCCTTGTCGCCGCCGGCTTCCACGAGCGCGCGCTTGCACTCCATCATGCCGACGTTGGTCTCCTCGCGGAGTTCCTTTACCAATGCTGCTGAAATTTCAACCATGACTCAAAGCTCCTTCCTTGATTCCGTTGCTCGTTATGCCGATGCCGGCGGCTCGCTTGCGGCCGGAGCGGCAGGCTCCGACGCCTCGGGGGCGGGCGCGGGCTCGCTCTTCGCGGCGGCCGTTTCGCCGGCCTTGGCAGCCTCTTCGGTCTTGGATTTCGCAATCGCTTCGGCGCGGGCCTTCTTGGCTTCCGCATCGCGAACCTTGCGCTCTTCCTCGGCGGCCTTGATCTTGGCTGCCCGTTCCGCTTCCTCCGCCATCTTGCGACGCGCCTCTTCCGCAGCCACCTTGGCGTACTCATTCTGCGCCTGCTGGATGGTCGTTGAAATGGCATCTATCACAAGACGAATGGCTCGAATCGCGTCATCGTTACCGGGAATCGGATAATCAATCGGATCCGGATCGCAATTCGTATCCACCATGGCGATGACCGGAATTTTCAGGCGGTTCGCTTCCGCAACGGCAATCGCCTCGCGGGTGATATCCACCACGATAACCGCGCCGGGTAACTGCTCCATGTCTGCGATGCCGGAAAGATTGTAGCGCATTTTCTCCAGCTCGCGCCGTATGCTCGCGATCTCTTTCTTCGGCAGCTCATTGATCGAGCCGTCGGTTTCCATCTTCTCCAGCGTGCGCATACGCGAGACGCTTTGCCGGATGGTCTGGTTGTTGGTCAACGTTCCGCCCAGCCAGCGGTTGACCACGTACGGCATCTTCAACCGCTCCGAGGCTTCGCGGATCGGCTGTTGCGCCTGCTTCTTGGTGCCGACAAAAAGAACGCGGCGGCCGCGCGAGACCGTGTCATAGATGAAACGACGCGCTTCCAGCAACGCAGTGAGGCTCTTCGCGAGATCAATGATATAGATCCCGTTGCGCTCGCCGAAGATGTAACGCTTCATCTTCGGATTCCAGCGCTTGGTTTGATGGCCGAAATGCAGGCCCGACTCGATCAGGTCCTGAATGGAAAGGTCCGAACGGACCACGTCTGCTGAACTAATCACGACTTCCTCCGTCTATTGTTCCGCCTGTGGCGGAAAATCCGCTTTGGCTCCGGCCGGAGCGCCGGAACACTCGCTTCCGTCCCGCACACGCGGGACTGGTGCCCTGCCTTTTCAGGGGCAAAGCGGGGGCGACTATAGCAGGGAACATCCGGCATGCAAGGAGAAAAGGTGAAAGGAAAAGGACCCGCGTGCAAGAGCGTGCCCTTGTGCAACCGCCACCCGCTCACCCCTCCGTCATAAAACCTATATTCAACAAAACGCCATGCTATAGCATGGCGTTTTGTTGAATTTGTTTTGACACAGGAAACAGGCTTGCTAGCTTCCGCGCATGCAAAATACGCCTTTCTTTCACCATCCCGACTTTTGTCCGACCTTGGTTCGCCGACGCGCCACCGAGGCTTTGATTGATTGCCTGCAGTTTTACGGCGAATTGCTTCTTACCCGCGGCCGATCATTAACATGGAGCCATTGCTTTCCTTCTCGAACAGCTTACTATGCAGCGGTTGGCCGTCTTAAACATCTGGGGGTTGTAAACCTGCGCATCCATAAAGATGGTCGCCGCACTTTGCGTTTAGACAAGCGCGCTATATCAAATCGCCCCCTGCTGAATCCGGAGCAATCCTGGAACGCTCGATGGGACGGCATCTGGCGGCTGCTCGTCTACGATATTCCGGAGCCAGACAAAAGTTTCAGAAACAGCCTTGTGCTCCTGTTACGCCGAATGAAAATGGGATGCCTGCAGCGCAGCGTATGGGTAAGTCCCCGCGACATCCGTCCGGAATATGACGATCTCATAAAAACGTCTCAGTTCCATTTCGACTCATATCTCTTTGAAGCACGAACCGTGCTCGGAAGAAAATCGGCGGAGGTGGTTCGCGATGCATGGGATATGCGGAAGCTGCATAGTCAACATCAATGGTTCATTAAAACCTGCGACGCGCTTGCTGCCCGCATCGAAAAGGATAACTTGGCGCACGCGGAGTTCACTCGTGCAGCAGGCGAAGAAGCACTCGCCTATCGAGAGCTAATGAACGCCGACCCTCTCTTGCCGCACTCACTGCTTCCTTCCGACTACCTGGGCGTTGAGGCGTATGCTCGGCACAAGGCTTTTGTCACCCTCATCCATTCCAAACTCCGGTAAAGTCCACGAAATACAACGAATACAAATTCAACAAAACGCCATGCTATAGCATGGCGTTTTGTTGACTGTTGCGGAGTATGGAGTTCATCCGTGATAGCGCTGTTCTCATTATTCACATGGCTCGCTCGGCCAACACATGCAAGCCTGGAAACACGGTGCGGTCAGCGCAGAGAAAGGCTCATTGCTATCTCGGGACAGGTCAGTGGATTATCATACTTGCTGCAGTTCAGGCACCCCGTGTACAGCTTGTGCATGATCTTTTCTTTCGAGATCTCGGCAAAACCGAACTTTCGGAAAAAGTCCGGCGCAAAGGTCAGCACAATAATCTGCTCGGGATGAAGGACCTTCACCCTTTCGATCGCCGCCTCAACCAACGCGCGACCCGATCCACCCCCCCGCGCCGCCGCTTCAACCGCCAGCGATTTGATTTCCACCGTCGGGTGTGCCGCGTTCCCGATTTCCGGCAGGATGCCCCACGACACGGTGCCGACAATCCGTTCGTCCATTTCGGCGACAAGAAAACGGTCCACGTTTTGAATGATGTCGCTCATCGAGCGCGGCACCAACTCCTGCGGGTGTGAACGAATGAGATTAAAGATCGCCGCCGTGTCCTCGAAACCGGCGTTGCGCACTTTTGTGTTGTTGTCTTTCGTTGTCATATAACCCTACACACTCACCACAGCATACAGAACGGCGCCGACTTTTTCAATGCCACGCCTTATCAGGCGCGGGCACGCATTCCCCGGCATTTCCCACGGTAGCCGCCGCCGATCAGCAGTGGCTTTTCCGCACCCGTTGGCCGTTTTCAATGACTGGACAAACCGTTCCCTGAGCTTATGCTGAAGGTATGAGAAGGGAAATATCCAGCCGCCGCCTTTTCACCCCCCTGATTCTCGCCTGCCTGATGGGCGCCGGGTGTGTCCGCGCAAGCGAGGTGACGGGGCTCCGGGACTGGTCATCGGAGCGCAATAAAATGATCAACACACTCAAAGCCTACGGCATCCGCGAGCCGGCCGTTCTCAGGGCGATGGAAACCGTGAAGCGGCACGAGTATATCCCGCAATCGCATCGCCACCTGGCGGATCCCTACGGGGATCACCCCTGCCCGATCGGTTACGGGCAAACCATATCCCAACCCTACATCGTCGCGTACATGACCGAACGCATCGCGCCAAAGGCCGGCGAGAAGATTCTGGAAATAGGAACCGGCTCTGGCTACCAGGCCGCCGTCCTCGCGGAAATGAGCGCTGAAGTGTACTCCATCGAGATCATCCCCGAACTCGCCGCGCACGCGCGAAATGTTCTGGCCGCGGAAGGCTATGACAAAGTCCACGTCCTCGCCGGCGACGGATACAAGGGCTGGCCCGAACACGCTCCATATGACGCGATCATCGTGACGTGCGCGCCGGGCGAAATCCCTCCCGTTCTTGTTGATCAACTCAGGGACGGAGGACGGATGATTCTTCCGCTCGGCACAGGTCTTCAAAGATTGGTCATCCTCCAGAAACGGGAGGGCCGCGTCGAAGTGATCAACGATCTGCCCGTCCGTTTCGTCCCCATGGTTCACGAAAAATGAGCGTACGCATTCTTTGTTCCATCCTGCTTCTCGCGTTGCTTGCCGCGGGATGCGCATCCCCGCATCCGGATCTGCCGCCCGCCCGCGTCGCCACCGACCCAGCCTACGCGCCACCATCCCCTCTGCCACCACCCACGCTGCCAACACGAACAATACCCCCGGTTATCGCACCGCCGCCACCAGCGACGCTCGCGGCGCGCGATATCGCGGCGGTCCAGGCGCTGCTCGATCGCGCCAATTTTTCGCCGGGCGTTATTGACGGTGTTCTCGGCCCTAAAACACGGACGGCACTCCGCGCATGGCAGGAGCGCAACGGGCTCGCGCCCTCAGGGGATCTCGACTCAAACACGCTGGAAAAAATCGGCGCGCTGGACCGGGCATTCACGACGCATGTAGTCACCGAAGCGGACAGGCAGGGACTCGCGCCTGTGCCATCAACCTGGGCCGGAAAATCGCAAGCGGAGCGGCTGGGATACGAAACGGTTCTTGAGGCCATCGCTGAGCGATACCATTCCTCGCAAGCGCTGATACGTCAATGGAATCCAGGTGTCGCATGGCCAAACCCTCCAGACGGAACCATCTTGAACGTGCCCAATCCGCGCCCCTTCTCCACGCCAGTGGCGGACAGCCTGCACATCAATCTCGGCCAAAAAATAATTTATGCCCTGGACCGGAACGGAAACATCCTCTCGTTGTTTCCCTGCTCAATTGCCAGGCATCGTGAAAAGCGCCCGGTCGGCGAATTAACGGTCATCAATTGCGCGGAAAATCCCAACTACTACTTCGATCCCGCTATCTTCACCGAGGACGCGGAAGCGCGGGAAATCGGACGCAAGCTGGTAATCCCGGCCGGCCCCAACAATCCTGTCGGCGTCGCATGGATCAGCTTGAGCCTGCCCGGCTACGGCATCCACGGCACACCGCATCCGGAGGATATCGGGCGAACCGAATCGCACGGGTGCTTTCGTCTCGCGAACTGGAACGCGGCCAAGCTCGTGCGGATGATCCGCATCGGCATGCCTGTCGTGGTTGAGGAATAATCCGCCCGGCTATTCCTTAAGGAGCGGCGCCACCATGTCCCGCGCCATTTTCCGCGCCATCTTTCGCACATTCTCGCGCAATAATTCCGGCTCCTGCAAATACTCGGAAAGCGTGTGAACCGAAGCATCCACGCCTTTATCGCTCGCGTTCACATGCACCTTGTTTTTCCAGAGAATCGGATTGAGCGTGGGATCTCTCGTTACGCGATGCTCATCAGCAACATTCGGGGACAACCTTAACTCGTATGGAGGATTTGCGATGAGCAACGCGGTGCCGCGCATGTAAGGAACTTTCTTGTCCGAATACAAGGGCCATTCCTGGTCCTTAAATCCGAAAACGGGTATTTCCAGCACAAATTCAGCATCTATTTTAACGCCGTACCCCCTGGGGTCATCTATGTACACCACATAGGGAATTTTCCGGACCTCCTCGACGAAAGCCTCTCTCATCGCGGTGTCTATAAGCTTGTACCGATCGAGAATTCGACGAACCTGGTTTTCCCGCTCCAAGGCTGCGCCGGACGACACCCAGGGACTCGTTTCGGTTTCAGCTCTCTTGCGCTTGCCTCCCGACTGATTCAGCTCCTGCGGGAAATAGGTCCTGTCGGGATAATAATTTCTGATCGCAACAGTAACCGTCCTAACCTGCGCACGGGCGCTGGACGACAGGGGCCGGTTGGGGCCGGTAGTCGAGCAGCCGGCCAAGATAACCGGAAGCAATAACATCGCCCAGCTCTGGGCTTTTCTTAACATCCAGGCCTTCCTCTCACCTTGACGAAGAGTACATGAATCCATCCGCGATTCAGTATTAAAAGACTTTCATTGCTCGCTTTAATCAGTTAATCCCAAAAAGAGGCTCAAGTGAAAACACAAAACCTGCCGATTCTTAAATCCATCATCCTGTGGAGCGTGCCGATTATCACGTCCATGCTTCTTCTTTCCGCATGGGCATGGAGGGTGTTGCCGGAAGGAGCGCGCATGCCCGTCCACTGGAACGCGGCCGGTGAAATTGATCGCTACGGAAGCTTGTTCGAAGGGCTGCTGCTTATCCCCCTCATCAGCGTCGGCCTGGCCGCGTTGCTGATGGCACTGCCCCTGTTCGAACCCCGGCAAAGCAATCTACTGCAATCGTCAAGGGCCTACATTATCACGAGCGCCGGCATCCTGCTGTTCATGCTTTGCCTGCACGCGGCCATGATCCTTGCCGCGATGGGAAAACCCGTTAACGTCCCGCGCGTCGTTTTGGCCGTAACCGGAATTCTGTTCATCGTCATCGGAAA
>CAZTYH010000083.1:0-12347 GCA_964617565.1 uncultured Verrucomicrobiota bacterium | reverse complement strand
ACCAATGCGGATTGGTTGTGACATTGAAGGTGAGTGCCGTCGCGGAGCCAAAATCGGAAGCCATGCGTGTGTTCATTTGTCGCGCGGTGCGCGAATTGCTGCTGAATATCGTTAAGCATGCCGGAAGCAGGAAGGCCGGGTTGCGTGTGAGTCTCTCCGGCGGAGAGACGATTCGCGTTGAACTTAGAGATCGGGGCAGGGGTTTCGATGTGAGCAGGCTCAGGTCAGTCGGATTGGGGCTGTTCCGGATACGGGAACGGGCTGTGCATTTCGGCGGCGACCTGAAGGTTGCCTCCACTCCCGGCAGCGGAACGCGCATTACCTTGATTCTTCCAAAGTGTTGAAGCATCGCCTGCGGCCTACCTGCAGGAAGAAGAGCGTTCTCGTTCATGTCTGGGCAACTCGCCCGTGATAATTCATCGGAGATTGCGTACGATTTTATGCTCGAGAATGCGAAGCACGTAGTCCCGGGCATCCGGCCCGAAGGTTTTTTCCAGCATGTCCAGGTAGCGAGGACTTGAAAAATATTCGATGAAAGCCGCATCGCGGAAGGCCAGGATCTCTTTCGCCGTCACGTACTTCGTCGGCAGCGGTTGCGCGTTGGCCGATAATTGCCCGTAACCCGACCAGTCTTTCGGCAATTCAACACCGGCTGCTTTCATCTCCTCGTACAGCTTCGTGCCCGGATAGGCCATCGCGCAATAGAAATTGGCCCACTCGAAGTTGTATTCCTTGGCCATATCCAGCGACATCTGCATGGATTCCATGTCGTCTTCCGGCAATCCGAAAATGAAGTTGCCTAAAATCCAGATGCCCGCTTCCTTCGTCCACTCCAGCGCCCGGGCTATGACCTCGGGATTGGAGGGCTTGTCCACGGCCGCGCGAACGCGTTCATGTGCCGCCTCTATGCCGTAGCAGATCCAGCGGATACCCGCCTTGCGCATCTTTTTCAGCAGGTCGAGGCTGCGGACGGATTCCACGCGCGCGTAGGCCCACAGGTTGAAATCCATGCCGGAAGCGATGATCCGGTCGCAAAGCTCTTCGACGATGTCTTCGCGGATCGTGAAAACGTTATCGAGGATGCGGACGTTGGTCACGTTGTACACCTTCTTCAACACTTCGAGTTCCCGCATCACGTATTCCGGTGAGTGCGTGCGGAAGTTCGGGCCGCCCGCGACGACGTTCACGCTGCAGAACGTGCAGCCGTAAGGACAGCCGAGGTTGGTGAAGATTGCGGCGTATGGACTGCGTTGATCGAGTCGGTCGAAGCAATGCCAATGATAGGTGCGATAGTTCGACGGCGGCATGAGATCCCAAGCCGTCATCGGGAGCTCATCCACGTTGTGGAACATCGGGGCGCGGAGACTTTCGACGATCTCGTCGCCGTAGCGCGCCCAGATTCCGCGGATCTCGTTGGTTCCCACGCGTGCTTCCGGCCCCTCCGCCTTCAGTTTTTCCACCAGTTTCAGGATCGGCTCATACGGCTCGCCCTGGCAAACATAGTCCGCGCCTTCGTCTTCCAGCATCCACCGCGGATACGCCGTGGGCACGACGCCGTCCAGCAACACCGGGACGCCCGGCGCTTCCGCGTGGATCGCCGCCACCGTTTCGCAGGCCGCCGCCATCTTGGTGACGTCGCCCGAATTTACATGGTCCGTACTCAACATCACCAGCCGCGGCCGCAACGCCGCGACTTCGCGCCCGACCCGGCCGGGCAGCCACTCCAGCGCATCGGCATCCAGAATCTTGACCGTGTGCCCGCGCTCGCGCAGATACGCCGCCGTCATTCCCGATTGCACAGGCGGAATCACCGCGGCGATGTCCGCGGCCAGCGTTCCATAGGCGCGTACGCGGTTGTTCGGAAAGATCAGCAGGAGATCGAGGACGTCAGCCATGAGAGGTCTCCTTTTCCGGTTTGCGCACAGACAACTCGTACGAACCCGTTGCGCCCGGTGCCGCAAGTTGCAGGTCCATGCGTTTCGCCGGGATGCAGTTCACCGGGCAAATCTTGACGCAGATATCGCAGCGGATACAGAGGTCCGGATCAATGCACAGCAAGTTGTAGTCTTTCGGACTTGTGGATTCCTTGAACCCCTTCCAACGGCCATCTGTGTCGCGAGTCACCGCGGCGGTCTTGACGATGCATTTTGGTACCGGACATGCGGCCACGCACAGATCGCAGTAGATGCACCGCTTGTTGTCTATTTCGAAAAGGTATTGGCATTGATAGCAGCGCAGCGCCTCAACCGCCGCCTGCTCCTGCGTGAAGCCCGTCTCCACTTCACGATCCGGCGCGGCCGGGTCGAAGCGCGACATTTTCATGGGCTGACGCGGAATGGCGTCCATCTCGCGCGTGCGGCCTGTTCCCCGCACGATTGGGCCGATCTCCATTTCGTCGCCCACGCGACGCGCACTCATCAGAAAGTCGTCCACCTTGCGCGCGCAGCGTTGGGCGTGACCGATGGCATCTATCAACGAAGTTGATCCTGTCGCGACATCGCCGGCAAGGAAGATTGGCCCTCCCGTTTCGTGCAGCGCGACAGGCAGGATGGGGCGCTGGCCGACGCCCAGCAACACCGTGTCGGTTTCAATCGCGAATTCTGTACCCGGCATCTGTTCATACATCCGGCGTCCCAACTCGTCGGGTGCGCCCGGCTGCGTGCGCGCCAGTTTTACGCTTTGAACCCGGCCATTGCCGCTGAACCCCAAAGGCATCACCTGCGTTGAAAATGCAATTCCTTCAGCCCTCATGGCCTCGATTTCTGCGGGGGTGATGTACATCTCTTTTTCCGAGCGCCGATAGAAAACGCTGATTTGTTTTGCTCCCAGCCGGCGGGCCATCCGCGCGCAATCCACCGCGGTGAAGCCGCCGCCGATCACTACAACGCGGTCGCCCACAGGCAGTTTCTCGCCGCGGTTCACTTGCCGCAGAAACGGCAGGCCGTGCGCCACCTCTTTCAGCTCCACGCCGGGCAGGTCGGGCATTATCGGATCCTGCGCGCCCGTGGCCCATATCACGGCGTCGAAACTCCTGCGTAATGCTTCGAGGTCGGCTGTTGATCCAAGATGCAAAGGAATGCCGGATGCCAGGACCTGGGCGATTTCTGTTTCAACGACCTCGCGCGGCAGGCGGAATGCCGGAATGCCTTGCACCATCAAGCCGCCGGGGCGGTCATCCTGCTCAAATATCTCGACGTGGTGCCCGAATCGCGCGAGCTCGCGCGCGACGGTTAGCCCTGCCGGGCCTGCGCCGACAACCGCCACACGCTTGCCGCTGTCCGGGAATAAGCGCTCCAGCACGATCGGTTCGTTGCTTGCTCGGAAATCCGCTGCTGCACACTTGGATGTGCAGATGGCGACTGGTTCGCCAAGCCCCTCATAGCCGTGGCGGCATACTTCTTCACATGGGCGCGTACAGACTCGCCCCAGCACGCCCGGGAAAACATTGTCTCTCAAATTGATACGGTATGCGCGTTCGTAATCGCCTTCGGCAATAGCCGCGAGATATCCGGGGATGTCCGTACGCGCGGGGCATGCGTGCTGGCAGGGGACGCTCACGCGGATTTGATCGAAATCACGCGGGGAGGTTGCTTTTCCGGCTGTTGCCGAAAGCATCGAGTCTTCTGGTTTCTTTTTCTCCATTCCACGTCCACCGCTTCTTCGGAGTCTCAAACCAGGCACAACTTACATCCTGCGCGGGCGTGTTTCGAGCGTGACACGCGATTTTTTTATGGGGTTCGGAAGGGGAATCGCTTTAATGTCCGGTCATGCGCCTGATGCTCTCGGCCACATCGTGTATCCACAGATCCATCTCCCGTGTCGGCCGGGTGCGTAATTGGATTCCAGCGACACACTGGTTGGAATCGTTGGTCGTGGACGAGACCACGCGGCCGTGGAGCTTGAGGACTTGGGAGATGCCCTCGGTGTTGATTTTAACCCGCACTTCCACGGCGGCCCCACAGGGAACGTGTTGTTCGGAGACGACGCGCATGCCGGCGGTGGATCGGTCCTTGATCTGCACTTGAAATCGAGCGCTGCGGGTGAAAAGAAAACCGAACACCTTGGAACCAACCGCGAGTTCCGCCGTGAGGTTGCACGCAATGCGGAAGTAATTGCGCTTCTCTTCCCAACGATTCCTTACTTGAAGTTGAACACTCATGTTCCGGCTCCCGTAAAAGCAAAAAACCTATGCTATTTCCGGTAACGAGACGAGACGAAATTCGGCCCTTTTCCGCTCTTGAAAAAGGTTTCTATCTCCAGGAGCGGCGGGATATAGTGAACCAGGAGCGGGGAGGATGGAAGGAGCGCCCTCCCGCTTTCCCGGATGTGCTACCGAGAAAGGGCTTATACGTGAATAAGACCACATGCAGGCTTTTACCCGTACTTACTTGGGTGGTGATTGTTATCCTTGGTGCCGGGTGCCGGACGTGGCGGAGCGGCGGCGCAAAGTCGCATGTGATAGAACTCGGAGCGCTTTTATCTCTTACAGGCGACTTGGCGCAGTCCGGCATCGGTCAACGTGCCGCCATGGAAATCGCGGTGGCGGATGTTGGGAGGACGATTCAATATAGGGGACGGCCGGTCGAAGTACGCATCACCTATAAAGACACGGGATCAAACCCCGAGCAGGCCTATGAGCAAATGCACATCTTGCGCCAGTCCGGCTTGTTTTCCGTGGTCGGTCCGGACACCAGCGAGGAAGCGTTTCAAATCGTCCCGTGGGCCAATCGGCTCGGGATGATCTTCGTCAGCCCTTCAAGCACCGCGCCATCTTTGGCCATTGCGGGCGACAATTTGTTCCGGCTGGCGCCGGACGACAGCTATCAGGCGCGCGTTATGGCGGAGCGCATCATCTCGGACGGAAAGCGCGTGGTTGTTCCCGTCTGGAGGGACGATCAGTATGCGATGGATTTGCTTTCGGGATTGCGGCAAGTCTTCCTGGCCCAGGGCGGATTCCTGATGCGCGGCGTACGGTATGATCATGTTCACATGGATGCGGAGGCTGTTGCGGAGCAATTGCGTCAATGCATTGAAGAAACGGCTTCCGCGTTTGGTGCAGCCCAGATCGCCGTATTCATGGTTGCTTTTGAGGAAGCAATTCCCCTGATGCAGGCGGCCGCAGGCAGCACGGTGCTATCCTCTCTGCCCTGGTATGCGAGCGACGGCGTGGCTATGAATCCTTTGGTTGTGTCTGACGAACAGGCAGGACGCCTTGCAGCGAAAGTCCGCCTGACGGCTCCGCAGATGAAGGGTGCGAGCGGAAAAGAGGCTGAGGATCTGATGGTTCGCCTGCAGGCACAACTCGGGCGCAAGCCCGAATCCTACGCGCTGGCTGCCTACGATGCCGTCTGGCTTCTGGTCCGGGCTCACTTGCGCGCGGGAAGGAAAGCCGACGCCGATGTGTTGAGAAATCTCATCCCGCAAATTGCGGCGAAACAAGAAGGCATGAGCGGCAATCTGACGCTCAACAAGGCTGGTGACCGGGCTCAAGCATCATTTGAACTGCTTCAAGTGCAGGAATCTCCTTCAGGCCCGGCGTGGACAATCCTGCCGTTGAAAGAAGAACGCCGCTGACTTTTTTCCAGGCATTGGAAAATTTTCGGGGCGTTTTTCCAGGCATTGGAAAAATCACGCTCGGGCTGGTCGGTAATGCCGGAATGGAGATGCCTCGACAAGCTCGGCATGATATCAAGGACAACAGCAGCCGGGATGTCGGCGAGATCGTGAAGGTGTGGAACGAGGTAGAGTCGTTGCCGAACGGTTCAGAAATCGTCGCCGCGAGGGTCCAAGAGAATGAACCCCGCGAGGAAGTCTACAATCTCCATCGGATCAAATCCGACATCGGCTCCAACAAGTAGCAGATGAAGGCTGGCGCCGATTTCCGTCGGCGAATAGTCCGGGCCGATCCCTGCGTCGAGGGTTGCGTCTGCGACGCTGGCCGTCACCCCGGTGTGCGTCTCGAGCCCGACGGGAATCGGGAGCCAGGGCCTCTGGCGGGGGCCTGGCAGTCCGGCATAGACCGAAGCGTAGCTGCCGACGTAAACGCTCAACGGCTCCGTCGCGCGAACTCCGGCCGCCAACCCGGGTCCGATGCGCAGACGTACGCGCACCATGTCGAAGAGGTCCAGCACTCGATTCGGAATGTAAAACAGCAGTTTGCGTCCAAGGCTGTGCTCATCCCGCGATACCCGTTCCGCCGCATGCGCCGGGGTGCCGGGTATGACGAAGAGCGCGGCAATCAGGATCAGTACAAAGCGTGTCGCTTTCATATTGTTTTCCTTCGGTCTTGTGTTTCGACGTTGAGCGTCGAATGTTTTTCCCGGAAACGCGGTTACACGGAGCGCACCGGACGTCCCTCAATGTATCCTCGATAGCCTTCCGGGCGGAGCTGAAACCGTGGTCCGTCGTCATCGGCCCACGCGAACCCGTAGGTTTCCGGCTTGCAGGATTTTATCACATCCCAGAGCGATGCGATTGCTTTCTCAAAGTCCTTGTCCTCGAACGGAGGACCTTGGAATACCATCATCTTGCACGCGGGCAGTTGAATGACGTCGAACCCTTCGGGCGCTTTCCCGTCGTAATTCAGCGCAACTTCAACGCCCTGAACGTACTCGGACGTTCCGGGCGCGCGGAGCTTGGGCGGAAGCCACATGCCCATCGGCTCCTGCAATGCGTTCGGGATGGCTGCGAGTTGATCCCAAACATCGCATCCCACTTCCTCACAATATTCGAAGTAGTGGGTGGCTTTTCGGCCACGCCTGATGATCGCCTTGCGTGCGGGCCTGTCGAGTACCTGAATGAAGACAACTTCGGGCTTTTTATTCTCCGTCATGAACGTTTCTCCTCTTTGCCTCCGCGTGTACCACTCCCGAAGCTGCGGAGGCATGAAAAGCTGGACGGGAGATTCTGTTCGTCGGAAGCGGGAGGGTGCCATGCCGAACTGCCGGGCGAAAGCCCGGGTGAATCCCTCGTGAGAATCAAAGACGAAGTCGAAGGCCACGTCCACGACCTTGCACGAGGGGTCCCGAAGCGCCTGCGCGGCGGCGGAGAGGCGGCGCAACCGGATGTACTCAAAGGGCGATTTTCCTGTGACTTCCTTGAAGGTCCGGGCTGCATGCCATTGTGAATAGCATGCCACGCGCGCAAGCGCCGCCATCGTGATCTTCTCGCCGAGGTGTGCTTCGATGTACGCCTGCATCCTCTCGACGGCTTTAATTCTCTCCCAGTGAGTCAGCACAGTTGCTCCTCTTTCCACTTCATGCCGCCGATCATAACGGAGGTCGCTTCGTGCTTCTTGACCGCGCTTGCGAATTTAGCTCGGGGTGAAAATAGAAGGGGAAAGCCTTTTCTCGTCACTCATCACTCGCACCAGCTCGTGGCAATAGAGGAATGCACTTTTGTTTGAGTAGGCCATCGAGATCACATTTCGAGATTGTCTTGGACGCTCATTTCCCCACCCGAAAATCGCTTCTAAGGCCAAAAAACACGGCCAAAATCTACATAACCATCTGACAGCCAATTGGTTGTCGCAGCTTAGCCTCTGATTGGTTCCCTGATTGACCGCCTCTTCGATTGATCAAGAATGAAGCCACTCAAGCGCTTCGCTACGCGAGCCGAATATCCTGACGTTGACACCACGGTTATGGGCCACGTCATCAAGAAGGGATATCGCCTCTACTGTAGGTTGCTCCTGTGAGACAATAAGCGCGATTTCTACACTACTTGGCAAGCGCTTTGCGAAATCATAGACTTTGAACAAGTCTGGACGGAACTTCTGCCGACGAGTATCCACCAGGACTTTCCTGATGTCAGTCTCTGCTATCAAGGTCTGCAATGACGCAAGCGAAGCCATGCCCTCCTCGTAGCTCACTTTATCATGGGAATCGACTTCGATGATTCCGAGCTCCTTGTTAAGCTTGATATGCTCCGGCATTTCTGCGGGTTCCTTTTCCTCAATTCACCCTTCACAAGTAAGATGTGACCTCTCCGTCAAATATTTGTCGAGTGATGCACTTCTTTAATCAGGTGTATGTTGTTTGACCTCCTGAAGCCCTGACGGCAGTAAAACCTGCGTGCCCTGTTGTTCTTCGGTGTTGTTTCAAGATGGATTCCCCTGAGGCCCGAAGTCCGTGCAAGTTGCTTCAAGAAGCCAGATCCGACGCCTCGGCTTCGCCACGCCGGCTTGATATAGAGCTCATCCAGACAGGCTATGTTGCCGCCATATTCGTTGCTCCAGAAATGGACCACGATGGCGTATCCGATGATTTCGCGACCAACATGAATGATCGTAATCGTACCCTTGTCCGGATGCCTTGAAAATTCGGCGATCGTGCGGCGGATTTTAAGCCGGGACATCCGATGCCCCGGCGGATCCTCCCGATACAACGCAAGCGCCATGCTTTCCAGTTCGGCGGTATCTTCGTCGCGAAAAATGCGAAATTCTGATAGTTCCCGCTGCACAATTCCTCTGTTCCGTGAGCAAACCTGAAGCGATAGGGCAACCGGGCCAATCAATCATTATCCCATCACCACGCTCCTACGAACAGCCCATGCTGTTTCCGCAGTTGTAGCAGCGGTAGCAGGCGCCGTTGCGGACGGTAATGGCGCCGCACTGGTCGCAGACGGGCGCGTCTTCCATGAAGTCCTTGAACTGGGCGTCTAGGACCTGGACGTTCACACCTTCCTTCGGGGCCGCCGCTTTCTTGGCGGGGGCTGGCTCGACCGCGACCGCGGCATGGCCGTTGTCCGGTTGCAGCGACTTCGCCGGCGCGGGTGCCTTGAACCCTTCGAGGAACGTGTGGCCCATCCATCGGAAGATGTAGTCCGTGAGCGATTTCGCGATCGGAATGTCAGGATTCTTTGTGAACCCGCTGGGCTCGAACCTCGAGTGCGCGAATTTTTCGCAGAGCGTCTTCACCGGTACGCCGTATTGAAGGCAAAGCGAGATGGCGGTGCCGAATGAGTCCATCAATCCGCCCACAGTGCTGCCTTCCTTCGCCATGGTGATGAACAGTTCGCCGGGGTTGCCGTCTTCATAGAGCCCCACGGTGAGATAGCCCTCGTGTCCCGCGATGTCGAATTTGTGCGTGATGGATTGCCTCGTGGTCGGCATGCGCCTGCGCAGGGGCCGCGCCTTGGAGCCGTTTCCGCCGGGCGCCGGTACTTCCGCCGCTTTCTCGTCGTCCTTCTTGCGGCCGGTGTTCACGGGCTGGCTTCGCTTGCAGCCATCGCGGTAAATCGCCAGCGCTTTGAGGCCCAGCTTCCAGCCTTCGATGTACGTCTGCATGATTTCATCGGCCGTCGCCTCGTGCGGCATATTCACCGTCTTGCTTATCGCGCCGGAGAGGAACGGCTGAACCGCCGCCATCATGCGGATGTGCGCCGAATACGGGATGTACCGCTTGCCGTTGCGCGGCTTGAAGGCGCAATCGAACACTTTCAGGTGCTCATCCTTGATGCCGGGCGCGGCTTCAATGGTGTCGTTTTCGTCAATATGATCAATCACGGCGTCAATCTGCGGTTGGGCATAGCCCATGCGGCGCAACGCCATCGGTACGGTGCGATTGACGATTTTCAGCATGCCGCCGCCCGCGAGCAGTTTGTACTTCACGAGCGCGATGTCCGGTTCGACGCCGGTTGTGTCGCAATCCATCATGAATCCGATCGTGCCGGTGGGCGCGAGCACAGTCACCTGCGAGTTGCGCAGGCCGAAGCGGTTGCCCAGCGAAACCGCCGCGTCGCCCGCGGTTTTCGCCGCCTTGAGGAGATAGTCCGGGCACGCCTGCGGAATCCTGTCGGCTGCCTCGCGATGCATGCGGAGTACTTCCAGCATCGTATCCCTGTTCTTCTCGAAACCTTCGAATGTCCCGCGCTGTTCGGCAATGCGGGCAGACTGCGCGTAGGCGCTGAAGTGCATCAGCCCCGTCACGGCGCCGGCCAGCGCGCGGCCTTCGTCGCTGTCGTACGGCATGCCGAGCGCCATGAGCAGGCAGCCGAGATTCGCATAGCCGAGGCCCAGCGGACGGAAGAGATGGCTGTTCAGCGCGATGCGATCCGTGGGGTAGCTGGAGTTGTCCACGAGGATTTCCTGCGCGGTGATATAAATCTCGACCGCGGACCGGAACCGCTCGACATCGAACGTGCCGTCCTCGCGCAGGAAACGCATCAGGTTCAGCGACGCGAGGTTGCACGCGCTGTCGTCGAGGAACATGTACTCGCTGCACGGATTGCTTGAATTGATCGGCGCGGTGGTTTTGCAGGTGTGCCAGCGCTGAATCGTATCTTCATATTGTACGCCCGGATCGCCGCACACCCACGTGCCTTCGGCGATCCACTTCATCAGGTCGCGCGCCTTGTACTTGGGGCCCGCGCGATTGGGGTCTGTGACCCAGTGCGTCGTCCACTCGCGGTCTTCGATCACCGCTCGCATGAAGTCGTCCGTAAGCCGCACGCTGAGATTTTCATTCTGGAAGCAAACCGATCCGTACGCTTCGCCGTTGAAGTCGCCGGCATAGCCCTGCTCGATCAAGGCCCATGCCTTCTTCTCCTCGCTGGACTTCGCCTCGATGAATTCCTTGATATCCGGATGCCAGCACTTGAGCGTGTTCATCTTTGCGGCGCGGCGCGTCTTGCCGCCCGATTTCACGACGCTGGCGATCGAATCGTACACCTTGAGGAAGGAAAGCGGACCGCTGGGGCGGCCGCCGCCGCTCAGCTTTTCGCGCGCGCTGCGCAGCGTGGAGAGGTCGGACCCGGTGCCGCTGCCGAACTTGAAGAGCATCGCTTCGCTGTGCGCGAGGCTCATGATGCCTTCCATCGTGTCTTCCACGGACTGGATGAAGCACGCGGAACACTGCGGGTGTTCGTACTGCGTCGCGGCACGGGCGATCGCATGTTTCTTCTGGTTCCAGTAGTAGGTCCCCGCGTTATTCCCCTTGCCGACGCCATATTGCTGGTAGAGTCCGCAGTTGAACCACACCGGGGAATTGAACGAGCCGTATTGATTCAGGCACAGGAAAACGAGCTCGTTATAGAACGTCTCGCCGTCCTCCGGCGTAGCGAAGTAGCCATCCTGGATGCCCCAGTCGGCAATCGTTCGGGCGACGCGGTGAATGAGTTGACGGAGCGAAAATTCGCGCTGCGAGGTGCCGATCTCGCCGTAAAAATATTTCGATGCGACAACATTCGTTGCCAGCATGGACCACGTCTTTGGAATCTCGACGTTCTCCTGCTCGAAGATTGTATTGCCCTTTTCGTCGCCGATAACGGCCTTGCGACGCTCCCACTCAACCTGGTCGAACGGGCTGACTCCGGGAGTGCTGAAAACCCGCCTGATTTTGAGTCCGCTTGGAGGTGGAGTCGCCCCGCGCGCAGCCGGGCGGGCGCGCGTTTCCTTTGCTCCTGTTTTCCTGGTTCGGGCGGATGATTTTCTGTCCCGGATATCCACAGTCTGCCGCGCGTCCAACATGCTGCTTCCTCCACTTCTACAAGTTCCTGCCCAAGCGTCTTTTAGGTCGTAAAAAGGTCTTCCAACACTACTACATATGGGTGAAACAACCCCGTTGGCCAGTAAATACCCCAACATATAGCGAAGCAAGAGAAAAACAACCGGATGCTTGCAATAGTTGTTTCTTCCTCAGCGTGAGGGGGTTCGACGAGTGCCGCGGCGATGTGTTTCCGGTCGCAGGGAGTGGCTCGAGCGAAAATCGAGGACGAGTGGCGCGCCTTCCAACCCGAAAGCTCTGCGCATCGCCTTCTGCAGATAGATTCGATATGCATCCGTAATGCGGCGCGGATCGTTGACAAACATCCGGAACCAGAGCGGCTGAACGCCCGTCTGCGCGCAGTAGTAAAACTTCAGGCGGTGCCCCTTGACCTCCGGCGGTTGCACGCGCTTGAACGCATCGTGGAGGGTGCGGTTGAGCAACCCGGTGGGCAGCATCGTGCTGACCTGTGCTGCGACGTGGTCAATGGCTTCGATGCTCCGGCGAATGTTGTAACCGCTGGTTGAAGAAGCAAACACGATGGGCGCGTAGTCCAGGAAGAACAATTCACGCCGGAGTGCTTTCTCGTATTCCTCTGCATCCGCGCCCTTGGCCATGTCCCACTTGTTCACGAGGATCACGCATCCCTTGCGCGATTCGAGAATCTTCGACGCGATTTTCTTGTCCTGCACGGTCGGCCCCTGGACGGCCTCGATCATGAGGCACACGATATCGGCACGCTCGATACTCTTCTCCGCGCGGAAGACGCTGAATCGTTCGACCGACTGATGAACCTTTCCGACCTTTCGCATGCCCGCAGTATCAATCATCACGTAGTTACGTACGGCATCGCCGTGACCGATC
>CAZTYH010000082.1:0-12544 GCA_964617565.1 uncultured Verrucomicrobiota bacterium | reverse complement strand
GGCGCATTGGACGGAGGAGGCGGCGGCAGCGAAGGGTTGTCCCACACAAAGGCGTCGAAGACCACGCTGGTCGGTGCGTATTGTATGAACTGTTCGACATCATAAGATGGGCTTTCAAAAGCGTCGCCCGAACCTGCCTTGTACACCGCAAACTTGTACGCGAAACTTCGCGGGCTTCTGCGTGCGGCCCAGAAATCCGTTCCATAATACGGCTCATCAAACTCGCCGCTTCCGACGAGTGAATACGGCCATGTTGAAACCGTGGCAGAATCGAGCCCGTTTGTAGACCATGTCCACTCTCGAGAGTAAATCCTGTCACCCGCCACAAGATCGCCATGCGTTCCGTCGTCATACATCGTCAATCCTGCGGTGTCCCAAGTCATCACGGGAGCTGTAGGATAATCGCTGACCGGCGTCGGCTCATTGTTCAAGTTGAAGCCCCGCAACGGATCGGTGCCGAGAATTAAAACCCGGGTGACCCCCTTGAGATCACGCTGGGAAAGATCGAGTTGGAAGATCACCGTGGTGCGTTCTCGAACGCCTGCATCTCCCCTCCGGGCGTCAATATAGAGCGCATTATAACCCGCATTGTTTGTGTCGTTCGGATCACGCCATGGATGCGCGGCGGCGCCGAGGTAGTCGGTCACAACCATGGGTGTACCGAGCATATTCAGCGTCAGCTCACGCGAAACCTCGGCAAACCGGTTTAACCGAACAGCTTCGTAGTTATTGGTCCCCTGCCCGGTTCCTGAACTGAGTTCGCCGCTGTATTTATAAGCGATTTTCTGAGGCGTTCCGGCTGGGAACGTCACGTCGCGGTAGTACACACTTCCTCCGGAAAGGCTCAGCCGGGACGATGTGGCAGGCGGATAGCCCCACTCAAGCGGAGGCGTGGAACCGTTGATATAAAAATTCGACGCGCCGGGACTCAGTCCCAATCCGGATGCGGTTTCAAGATAGAAGCGAACAGTCACAGGCATTTCGATGCCGCCGCTGGTCGGGAAAAAGCAGAACCGCACATCCTTGGAATTTCCCGAGGCATCCTCCACATTCGATACCAAGACGCTCACCTGCGTGGCCTCGCTGGGCAACACATTGGTCATCGTTATGAGCACTGCGTTTTCCTGGACGGCCATGACGTTGGCAGGCGTCGCGCCGTTCACAGACCAGTTTGCGGGAATCTCGGCCGTATTCGTTGTCACAGCCTCATTGAACATCGCGTAGAGATTGCTCTGGCCGGTCAGCCCCTGCAGCATGATCAGATAAGGCGCATTCACATCGCCGACGGCAAGATCCGGGAAGCCGTCGTTATCCTGGTCAACCGGGATGTCTATGTAGGTATCCGTGGTCAAAAGACCATTGTTCCACGAAGCATTCGGACTCACCTGGACGGGAATCGTGTCCGGTGAACTGTGCGCGTCATCCGGATCGTTATTGTGGACATTTGCGAATAGACGGAGCGTTGCTCCTCGAGGAATCACCTCTCCCGGTTCAACCGTGCCGAAGCGATTCGTTCCGTAAAGAACGGTCCAGGGAATACGCGTTTCCATGCCCTTCAAATCGCATGCGGAACTGTCTTCCAGCGCAACGATATCTGTGGCGCTTCCGCTCGGGTTTGGACCGGAATTGCCGGCGATCTGGGCGATTTCGTTTGTGTCGAAGCTGAGGCCATCGTAAGTGACCCGCAAAACGTCGTGGAAAAAACCCTCCGTCGCGAACATGTAATCGAGTCCGAAATCCGTTGCGGTAACATCTTCCGACTTCTGCCAGCCGACATCATTGTAACGAACATAGCCTTCACCCACCCCGGTCCAGTTCGTCGTTGTAGTGGCGCCCGTGCCGTTCCCCGGATCCACATCCAGCATGACAACCAGCTTGTTGCCGTTTTCCCATCCCTGCAGCGCGATATACAGATAGGTTTCATCCCATGTGACATAGAGGTTGGTGATCGTTGCATCCGCCCCCCACGTGCTGGCGCCGATGAACGTTCCGCGGAGATCGGTGCCATCGTATTCCGTCGGACGGCCGTCAAGCCGGGCTGTGTTCGATGGATCGGCAAAAACCGTTAGTGAAGCAATGAAGGAAAAGACTGATATCCATTTTATCAGTTTCATGGCAGCTCCCGGTGAAACGATTTACTATATCAGAGTATATATACCCTATTGCCACTGAACCGACAAGTATATGGCAAGCGTTTAACCTGTTGTCATCTACAGCACTTCTGTAGGATGAATGTCTACATATAAGGAGCCTTTTATGAAAAACCTTTTGAGCCTTGTTGTCTCTGTCTCATGTGTCTTCAACGCAATGGCTGAATCGGAGCCTCTGCGAGTGCCCCCATCGTCTCCCGTCGCTTTGTTGCGTGAACCGGCCGCTGGCGTAAGTTCATCACTGCAAAACGAAGCGAACGCGGCGCTCAACCGTGGGGTCAAGTGGCTTCTCGCCCGCCAGAACGAAGAAGGCTATTGGTCCAATCCGGAATTCCCTGCGCTCACGGCATTGTCTCTATGGGCCATTGCAAAAAGCGGGAACGCACCACAAGAGGCCGTTGATCGCGCCGTCGGCTATATCCTCGCCAGCGTTCATGAGGATGGCTCTATCTGGCGCAAACCATCTGAAGAAAGACGCGGTGGAGGTCTCAGCACCTATAACACGGCGATTAGTATGGTGGCGCTGCACATGGTCGGACGCGCAGACCTGGTGCCTGTCATCCAAAACGCCCGGCGATTTCTCGCGGGTGCGCAACACTTCGGCGGCGATGTTTATGAAGGCGGCATGGGATACGATGCATCAACAGGACGCGCCTACGCGGACCTCTCGAACACCATGCTCGCCTACGAGGCCATGCGCCTGACAGAGAGCGTTGAAGACTTGCGAACCGGACCCGATGGCAAGGCCGATCTCGACTGGGAGGCCGCGCGCAAATTTCTCGCGCGTGTGCAAAATCTCCCGGGCCAAAACGCAGGATCCTGGGTGTCAGACGACGAGAAAGAACGCGGAGGATTCATTTATACCCCCGAATCAAGCCAGGCCGGCACGTACACAGACGCGGAAGGTGTAGTCCGGTTCAGGACCTATGCCAGCATGACGTACGCCGGGCTGCTCAGCCTTATCTACGCCGAAGTTGATCGCAACGACCCCAGGGTTCAATCCGCGTTTGACTGGGCTCAACGCCATTGGACGTTGGATGAAAATCCGGGAATGGGCAAGGAAGGTCTCTATTATTTTTACAATGTTCTGGCCAAAGCGCTGGCGACATACGGGCAGGATGTGATCAGGGATGAGGCCGGTAATGCATTGAACTGGCGCGAGGAATTCATACGCAAGCTTGTTAATCTACAGCGAGTTGATGCGGATACTGGTGAAGGCTATTGGCTCAATGAGACCGGCCGCTGGTGGGAATCCGATCCGGTGCTGGTGACCGCCTATTCCCTTATCGCGCTTGAGGTCGCGCTGGCGGATTGATGTCATGCATGTTCGTGTCCTATGCGGCATTGTAATCGTCGCTCTCGTGCAGGGCGTTTGTCTGGGTCAGGATCGGGGGGAGGCGGTGCGGTTGTATAATGTCGGTGTGGCGCATGTTTTGACTGGGCGCGATCGCGACGCCGTTGATTGCTTCAAGCGGGTTCTGCAACATGACTCCTCCTACATCGAGGCATGGATTCAACTGGGACAGGCCTACCTGCGCATGGATCAGCGTGAGCTCGGATTGAACGCCCTGAACAAGGCGATTGCCGCAGCACCTTTCCGTGCGGATGCGCGGATTGCATTGGGGACAGCGTATCTTGAAATGGGCCGCGGTGAGGAAGCCAAAGACACGTTTAATCGGGCAAAGGATATCCTTGGATCGGCGGACATAGCGACCCTGCTTGCCTATGCGATGACCGGACGAAAAGCCGGCCTGACGAATGCACCGGAAGAGGCATTGAGATACGCTATCCGCTTGAAACCCACCAATGTTCAGGAATGGCTGCTCATGGGCATTCTCTACACCGAGGGTGGCGATCTGGATCGCGCGATCCTTGCGCTGGAGAACGCAACACTCACTCCAACCCCACCACCCGAAGCCTGGGCGAATCTCGGTATTGTGTACATGCGCAAGGGAAGCCATGGATTGGCAGCACAGATGTTTGCCCGGGCTTACAAACAGGGGATGGTCAATCGCCAACTGCTGGTCAACCTGGGTTCCAGCCTTTCGGAATGCGGCCGGCTTGACGATACCATCGTGGTGTTTAAAGAACTGACCAAGCGATATCCGGACTTCGCCGAGGGCTGGTACAATCTTGGCGTTGCAAGCGCACGACATGGATGGGTGGATGAAGCCATCCGTTACTACGAGAAGGCGATGCAACTGAAACCGGATTATCCCGAAGCCGTGAAGGCATTGAACGACGCGAACGAATTCAGGCGATTGCTCGATGCCGATCCTGCCTCAAAACACTCTCTGTACCAGATCGCGCCTTAATTTTGAAGCGTGTCAGAGTTCCGCGTTTACGCGGAAGTCCTGCGCGGGCTTCAGCCCGAGATCAGCCTGTGCGCTTCGGCGAGATATTCAGTACTGCTTTTCGTATTCACCATGTCCAAGGCGTTTATACTTCTTGAAGCCGGCGCTGCGCGCCCGGTCGTCGAGATTTGTTTGCGCCGTGTTGATGGATGGAGGAGAAATACAACGGTTGACGGGTGCGCCGCAACGGGGGCAGGAAGTCAACGGCTCCTGCCCCATTTTTTCAATTTGCTCAAAACCGGCCCGGCAGTAATCGCAGCCGCTCGAGCCCTCGCGCAGCATATATTCCCTTATAGGCATACCGGCGCGATCCGCGTCACTCCCCTCATTTGATATCGAGAATGACTTCTTCCTGTACGTCAATCACCTCGCCGGCCGCAGGGGCAGCGCCTGGCTGCTGATGGCTCGAACGTATATAGATTTCCGTGCGGCGATTCTTCTGCATGTTGGCCTCGGAATCGTTCGGCGCCACGGGTCGCGTGAAGCCATAGCCAACCGGCGTGAGCCGCGAACGGGCAATGCCGCCTACGTCAACCAGGTAGTCCACTACCGCGCGTGCTCGGCGCTCCGAAAGCCGCATGTTGTAGTCATGCTTCGACTTCGCGCGCTTATCCGCATGCCCTTCCACACGCGCGGTCGCCTCTGGATCGCGCTCGAGGACCTTTACTATAACATCGAGCTGATCAAAATACTGCGGACGTAGCACCGCCTTGTCATAATCGAATTCAATATTCAGGGTGAACAGCTGAAGATCATCAGACGGATCAAGAGGATTCGTGCCGTCCTCGATCACTTCGTGTCCATCTGCCACGCCGCCGCCGTCCGTGTCGGGGTTCAGCGGATCCGTGCGATAAACATTCACCTCGGCGCCATCCGTCAGGCCATCGTAGTCCGTGTCCGGATTGAGTGGGTCCGTTTTATGGACTCTAACCTCTTCATAATCCGTCAGGCCGTCGCCGTCCGTATCCGGATTGAATGGATCGGTGCCAAGCTGATTCTCTTCCCAGTCGAAAAGCCCATCTCCATCGCTGTCGAGATCGCCTGCGCCAGCGACTGTGTATGCCGCCGGAACCGTTGCGCCGAAGCGGTACGTTACGCCGACGCCGAGAATCGAGTGATGCTCGGAAGCAATACGTGATCCTTCTATGCCATGGAATTCATGACGATAGTCGGCGCGAATGGCCCACTCATCGTTGAAGTGATAAAAGAGTCCAGCCCCAACGGGAAGGGAGAGCTGAACACTTCCACCACCAGGTCCAACCTCCTCGCCATAAAGAGCAAAACCGACTCCCGCGGAGAGAAAAGGATCAAACCGAAGATTCTTGGTGGTGCGCAGATGCAACAACACATCCACGCCGGTACGCAAGCCCCAGGTGTTGTCGTCCAGCATAAATTCTTTTTCGTAGTTGAACTCCCTGTTGCGAAGATACGGCATGAGCATGAGGTCCCATTCGAAGGTCCAACGCGGGGAAACATCATAGCCGACCTTGAGCGACAGAAACTGACTGTCTTTTACGGGCTCATCGCCTTCGCGAACGACATGTCCGCCTCCAAGGCTCAATGTCCACGGAGCTTCCTCGAACAGATCCGCTCCCGCTTCAGCAGAACGAACACCCAATAGTACGGCCATCATCAAAACGGCCGAAACAATGCGAACCATAGATCTTGCCATATCCTGAACCTCCATCGCGTCATTCGGAACGCAGGCACGACTTGTTTACGCTAGCATGAATCACTACGAACGCAACAGAAAACGGAAGCGGGCAGCTTGTTGCAGCCCGCTTCTTTTCATTCAGCAAATAATCTCATTATTCGGATTCAATCGTCACGCGCACGTTGACGACAGAACCCTTTTTTGCGATGGGCAGAACATTTCCACGCAACGCTTTGCCGTTCACCGTGATCTGCACTTTCCGGCCCGCGCCCTTCCGCGACTTGTTGGCAACTTCAATTCGATAGGTTGCGCCACGGAATCTGCGTTTCATGGAAAAACCCTTCCATGCTGCTGGAATCGCAGGCTGGATCAAAAGACCACGCGTGGTTGCGCGAACACCCAGAATGTAATCCGTCAACGAGCGATACATCCATGCCGCCGAACCGGAATACCAGGTCCAGCCCCCGCGTCCAAAATTCGGGGACTGCGGGCCGTCCACGTTGCCCGGGGTTACGTAGGGCTCGGCCAGGTAATGGTCGGGCTTGGCTCCCCGGCGAATCGGATTGAAGCTGTTGAAGACCTTGAATGCACGTTCCGGCGTACCGGCCAGCGCTTCCGCAATGATCGCCCAGCAACCGGCATGGGTATACAATCCGCCGTTTTCGCGTAACCCCGGCGCGTATTGGCTGATGTGGCCGATGGCGGGGTCCGGTTTGCTGAAGGCCGGATGGAACAGCAGCGGCCCGAATTCGCGATACAGGTGCTTGTTGAGCGCCTTCAAGATCTTCGCCTTGCGGGCCGCAGGTGCCATGTCATACATCAACGCCCACGTCTGGGCGTTCAGCCAGATTTTGCCGATGCGCGATTTTTTCGAGCCCAGTACACCCTTGGAATAAGTTGCCCGGATATACCAATCGCCGTCCCATGCATGCTTATTGATGGCTTTTTTAACCTTCTCTGCTGCCTTGCGATAGCGGGCCGCATTCCGGCGCGCTTCCGCATCGTCAATCAGATCCAGCACCTCGCACCAATCCGTAAGAATGCCGTACAGGAATTCGCCCAGCCAGATTGATTCCGAAACGCCGTCGAACCCGATGCACGAAAGCCCGTCGTTCCAATCCCCTTCAACCATCGTTGGAATTCCGCGCGGGTTCGGCCGCGCCAGCACTTGCTCGATCGCTGCGCGGCAATGTTCGCGCATGGTGGCGCCTCCTTTGTCGAAGAAAGGAACCTTCTTCTCGAGGAACGCCGTGTCGCCGGTCTCCTGTATATAACGAGTCGTAACGAAGGGCAGCCACAACAGGTCATCGCTGTTCTTCTTTTTCTGTCCGTCCTCCGTGATCGGATGCCACCAGTGGAAAGTGGTTCCATCAGAGAATTGATGTCGCGCCGCGCGCTCCAGGTGTTCACGACAAAGTTTCGCGTCGAGCGGCAACGTTGCCTGGCTGTCCTGCAACTGGTCGCGATAGCCATACGCACCGCCGGTCTGATAATAAGCCGTGCGACCGAACATGCGGCAAGAAATGGCCTGGTATGGCAACCATTGATTGACCAGCAAGTCCAGGGAAGGATCCGGAGTTTTCACTTCAAGCTCGCCAAGAAGGCCGCGCCAGTAGTCCTGTACTTTCCTGACCGCTTTCTCCGCCGCGCCTTTCGCGGAATATCGCGCGACAATCTTTCGCGCTTCCTCGCGGGTTCGAGTGGCGCCCATCAGGTAAACGACCGTCTTGCTCTCCCCCGGTTTCAAAACAATGCTGCTCTGGAGCGATGCCACTCCGTCGTTGCATCGGCCCTGGAGCTTCGAGAGGCGTCCTTCCCTGACCGCTTTCGGGCAGCCGTTTTCACCCAACACACCGAGGAACTCGCGTTGATCGCTGTCGAACGATTCGGCTTTCGGGAAGGTCGCATGGAATCCGACAAACTCGTACGGGCGTGCCCAGGGGCGTCCGCTTGGATCCGGCAATCCCCATCTCGTCTTTGTTGCCCAGAAGATACCCGTTTTCTTTTCGAATTCGGTGGTGATAAAAATCTTGTCGAATTCGCGATGCCAGTCGGGCGATACGCCGAGACACCACTCGAGATACGTGAACAGGCTCAGCTTGCGCCTCTTCCCGGAAGTGTTTTTGAGCTTCAATTCCCAGACTTCCACCGGCGCGTCCATGTCCGCGAACAACCGGAGTTCCGACTCGATCTCGCGGCAAACGCCGGAAATGACCGTATAGCCCGTGCCGTGCCGGCATGAGAAGTTTTTCAGTTCGCTGCCGGCCGGTTTCGGAGTCGGCGACCAGAAGCGGCCGCTATCCTCGTCGCGAATGTAGATATACTTGCCCCAGTTGTCGCGGGTCAGATCCTGGTCCCACCGGGTGATCCGGTTGAATTGTGCGTGATCACGCCAGGAATAACCGCTGCCCGCCTGGCTGATGGTGAATCCATACGCTCCGGTCGAAATGATGTTAACCCAGGGCTTCGGCGTGTCGGGTCTTGTAATTACATACTCATTTCGTTCCGCATCAAAATACCCGTACTTATTTGAATACAGCTTGCTCATTATGTTTCCTTCAATGTTCTGCGTTCAGTGTTCTATCAAAGACTAAAACTCTTTTCGTTCAGCTTCCGCCCATGATCACATCCACCACGTGCACGCTGTGATCGTGAAACTCGGGCAATATATTGCCTTGAAGTGGCTTTCCGTCCACCTGAATTTCGCGGATTCCGCGATTTACATTATCCGGGTTTGATATGCGGATATCATACCTCGTGCCCCGGTAGCGCCGGACGATCCGCGCTTTCGGCCAACCGGAGGGAAGGCATGGATCAATCACCAGCCCCTGCAAGGTGGGCCGAACGCCAAGCATCCTTTCGGCCACGGCCATGAAGAACCAGTCTGCGCTCCCGGTAAGCCAGGAGAAAGCACCCTCTCCGTATCGCGGATTGCCCGGACCGATCACATATTCCGGGAATACGTAGGGTTCGGTTTTGTATAGCTCGATATCCTTGTCCGGCGCGTTCGGGATAAGCTGCCTGATTGTTTTATACGCGTGGTCCGCCCGTCCCAGCGCATAATCCATCATTAACTTGAAGGCGCCTCCATGGATGAAGATGGCGGCATTTTCCTTTGTGCCGGGCGCAAAGGCAGTGATGCGTCCGATATCCGCATTGTACGTGGTATAAGGAGGTGCAAACAGAGCGGGACCGAAGGGCGTGTCCAGCGTTTCATCAATCTGCTTCAACACTTTGGGCAGTTGTTCCTCGTCGGGAATGCCCGCCATTACGGCCCACGTCTGCGAATTGAGCTGGCAACTGCCTTCCTGGTTTACAGGTGAACCGATCGGCTCCCCTTTATCATTGAAGGCGTATATGTATCGGTCCCCTGCCCATGCATATCGGTTGATCAGAGACTTCATGGCCTCGTAACGCGATTCACATTCGCGAACTGTATCGGCATCGCCGATGAACTCGGCTAATTCCTGCAGCAGCTTCAAACCGAAACAGAGGCCCATGCCCAGCCAGACGCTCTCGCCTTTCCCCCCAATGCCCGTTCGGTCAAATGCATCATTCCAATCCTGTGTACCCATCAGCGGCAGACCCCGCTCGCTTCGCGCGCGGTCCTGAAGGAACTGCATCGCTTTGCGAACATGCCCGTACAGCGTATCCGAGCCGCCATCGTAATACGGGATCTCGGTTTCCAGGATTTTAACGTCGCCTGTCTCCTTCACGTATGCGCTCACAAGCAACGGCAGCCAGACCGGGAAATCGGCCGGGGCCTTGCCTTCGTTGGTGCCCGACACATAGGACCAGCCTGCCATCGGCTGACCGGTGTTGCGCTGGTGCATCGCCAGCTTGATCATGCGATCGCGCGCGAAATCAACATCCAGCGGTAGATAGGCCCATGCATCCTGCGCCGTGTTCCGATATCCGAATTCGCCATGCCCTTCGTGGTAATAAGTCGCCGAACGGCCCCAGTGATTGTTCATTGCCACCTGGTACTTGAGCCACGTGTTGAAGAAATCGTTCAATTCACGATCCGGGGTCTCGATCATCACGCGATCCATCAGCGAACGCCACTTTCGCTTCACGGCGCGCAGTGCGTTTTCGCAGTTGGGCCAATCCCTGTATTTCTCCAGCTTGGCCTTCGCTTCGTCTTGGGTCTCCGCGACCCCCATGATGATCGCAAATTGCTTCTCCTCACCGCCGCCCAGCTCAATCTCGTGTTGTAAGGCCCCCACCATGTTGTTGCCTCGAACGCGGGTATTCGCGCACGCCCCACGCAGCAATGCAACGGGCTTTGCATAATCACCGGCGGCGCCGATGAAACTCTCGTAATCCAGGTCATACGCCTGCACCGGCAAGCTGGAGCCCATATACGCATGATAAGGCCAAGGGCGATTGCCCCATGGAAATTTACCCGCCCATACGGCCTGCAAGTCATCGTTGAATACCCCCTCGTTCATGAGGACGGTAAGGTTGCGCGCGCACAGCTCCGGCTCCCATAAGCCAAGATGCCATTCGATGAACGGAAATATCTGAACCTTGCGTGGCCTCCGCGAAGTGTTCTTGACTTCCACCATCCAGACTTCCAACCGCTCTCCACCGGGCACCATGAATGTCACGCGGGTCTGAATGCTCTTGTGGCGATTCCTGATCGTCGTATAGCCAAGACCATGACGGCATTCAAACCGATCGCTTGCATTAACCGGCGCACAGGTACCGCTCGATATATCCCCAGTCTCCGGATCGCGGATGTAAACATATCGGCCAGGTCTATCGTTCAAGTAGTTTGCCGGAGCCCATCGCGTAATTCGGTTATAGGCAGGATCAAGATAAAAACTGAATCCGCCGCCAGCCTGAGAAACGATCGCACAATACTCCCCATCAGACAAAAAATTGATCCAAGGCCTTGGTGTGTCCGGCCGAGAAATAACAAACTCATGCGCTGAGGCATCGAATTGCCCAAATTCAGTAAATTTCATGGCATATTGTTCCCTGTAATCGTTTACTTTACTTATTAATTATTATGAGAGCGTTCACAGTGATTAATTAATACATTTCATGAACATGCTTGCAAGTGAATTATTAACCGATTTTATAGCTTAAAAAGGCCTGTTTATTGAGTTATTTAAAGTTGAGAGGCTATAAATATGTGGTTTTTTCAGTATTTCCGCAGGTGTAGATCAATGCTATCTATTCCGATTAAAGACGGGGTTTAGAAGGAAAAAAGAAACGGCCCGGGCATTGCGCCCGGGCCGTTTTTGCCAAGCAGATCTACGTCTCGGATTACAGTTCCTTGCCCAAACTCAGGCCGATTATATGAGCATAGCCATCGCTGATCTCCGAATCGAACACCCCGTCCTCCGGACGACCTTTGACCGTCCGGTTCTCGATCGAGAGATAGGTATAGGACAAGTCAATGGACCAGCTATCCCATTTGTATCCGCAACCGACGCTATACAGGTGGCGGTCGTTGGCGGGAACCAGGTAATCAACGGTATGATCCGGTATTGGCGACGGATCATAGGTGTATCCCGCGCGAACATCCCAGGCGTCATTGAGGGCGTACTCCGCGCCGACATAATAACGCCAGGTATCATCCCAATCTTTTTCTGAACGAACCTCGCCGACGCCTAGCAGTGCGGGGTTGTCAATCTTCACCTTGAGCTCGTCATACGTGCTCCACCCGGTAAAAATCGCGCCCGCTTCAAGGCTCAGCTTTTCCACCGGATTCACGGCCACGCCGATAAACAGCATATCGGGGAGTTTCACATCGCCCGATGCGTCGCTCTTCCCTATTCCGATATCAGCCGTTCCCTCAACTTCCTGCTTCACGGTGCTCTGGTAAGCCACGCCGAGCGCCACCCAGTCCAGAACCTCGTACCGGACGCCGGCGTTGAAGCCATATCCGATGGAATCGCCCGTGAGGCTGAAATCAAGCTCCGCTCCCGGTGCCGGAATTTTCCGCTCAAGTTTCAGATCAAACCACATCGCGGAAACACCGGCCGCCACGGACACTTTGTCGTGCAACTTCAAGGCGATGTTGGGATTGAAGGTCAGACTCTGGATTACCGCATTGTAGTTATTGAAACGGCCCGGCCATGCATCATCAAACTCCGTGCCAAGGCCGAAACGTGAATAAATGCCGAGCCCTGCCCAGACGCTGTCATTGACCTGGTGCGTTCCATACAGGTGTGGCGGCATCCAGTAATTCCGCTCCGTCGTGGTCGTGAGCGGCCCCGCCGGCGTCGTCACCTGCACATCGGTCACAGGCGAAACCACGCTCAAACCACCCATCAAGTGCGTGCCTTCCAACTGCGTGATGCCGGCCGGGTTGAAGAAAATGGCCGATGGATCGTCCGCACGGCCCGTAATGCCGCCAAGCGCATTTCCCCGGG
>CAZTYH010000081.1:7274-12614 GCA_964617565.1 uncultured Verrucomicrobiota bacterium | reverse complement strand
GTTGTCCCACTCAATAATGAAACTGTTCTCGGACCACGGGACATCTTCCGACTGCCAGCGACCGGCGAAGACCTTGCGACCCGGCTTGCGCGCCTGCAGTACATCCATGAAATTCTGGTAGGTCATGGGTTCACCGGTTATCCACCGGGTCCCCTCCTCCGTCACTTCAATGCCCATCCAGGCCCAGCAGCCGGTGACAAACAACGACTCGAGGAATCCCTGCTCATTGGGTGTGCGGATAGTGACCAGGTGTCCGCCTGCCTGCTCGCACAGCACCTCGGCATCCTCCCATCGCAGGAATTTTGGGACGAAGAGATAAAGGCGTCCCTCGAACTCCTTCGCCAGCGGCCGGAGTCCCTTCAACCCGTCCCGGCGTAACGCAAGCAATACTTCCGTGTTCCGGACCAGGTGAGCCAGCGCCGGTTTTCTGGACCAGACATTCAGAGCGCGTTGCAGTTCCTCGGAGGGAATCGTATCGCAATCGAACAGAAAATCCTCCGGCGGCGATTCGACAAACGGTTCCAGCGTCGCGAGCCTGTTGTTCGCACAGGTCAGCACGCCCATCGGCATGCCGCGCAAGGGTTCCAGACTGGAGACCCGGTTCCCCGTGAAGGTCGCCATATTGAGTTTCATCCCGCGCAAGGGCGCCAGGCTGCTGACGTGGTTGAGACCGAAGTGCAGCACTTTCAGCGGGGCGCCCCGCAAGGGTTCAAGGCTATCTATCTCGTTCCCGCTGCAATTGAGCATCACGAGCATCATGCCCCTCAAAGGATCGAGCGTGCGTACGCGATTGGTATTGCAGTACAGCACGGAAAGCGGCATGCCTTTTAACGGTTCGAGATCTTCGATCTCGCATCCCCAGACAGACAGGTTCGTCATCGGCATCCCGCGCAACGGGTCCAGCGTCCGTACCGGGTTCCCCCCGGCAATCAGCATCGCCAGCGGCATCCCGCGCAGCGGCTCGAAAGAATCCACATCACAGTGCTCGCAGATGAGGGTCGTGAGGCTCATGCCGCGCAGCGGTTCAAGACTTCCGACCGGATTGCCGCCGCAATTGAGCGTCACCAGGCTCATTCCTCGCAGCGGTTCGAGACTGCGAATGCGATTGTTCTGACAATACAGCGTGCGGAGGGGCAGTCCACGCAACGGCTCGAGCGATTCAATTTCCCCATCCGCGATATCCAGCGTGAACCCGTCGTTATCCATGCCCAGGTGGATGGTCGAATCCGGCCATGCTTTTTCAAGTTCAGCCCGGATGACCGGGAGCTGGACGTTCAGTTCCTTACAGCGATGGACCGACTCCAATCCGCGGCGCGCGCGTTCCGCCCGCGCCGTATCGGGGAAAGACTCCATGGCTTCGCGGTACAGCGCTTCAGCCATTTCATAACTCCCCTTCTGGGCCTGCCGGTCCGCAAGGTCGAGCACATCGCTCTTCCACGGGGCGCCAAGACAGGAAACCGTGATTCGCGAGAACCGGGTGTCGGCAATCCAACCGAACAACCCGATCGCGGTCCGGTCGCCGCCCGTCAACGGATCTGCATCGTGCACCCGCAGTATTTCCTTGTTATTCACCACCAGCCGCAGCCGCGAGCCGACACGCTCGGCACGAATACGGTAGCGCTTGCCGCGCTCGATGGGAGAAGCCACTTCGCTCCACAACCGCCGGTCGCCGCGCACCAGCAGGTTCATCGAATTATCGTACCCGCCGAATTTGAACTCGTACCCACTGTAAGCGATCTCCTTGCTGCTCTTTGATCGGCGCGCGGCCATGAAACAGGACATATCGTTGAGGTAGGGACTTTCCTGCCTGCACTCGTACTCAATCCGAACATCGCCTGGAACATCTTTTTTCAGGATAAGCAATTGCGGTTCGCCCCCGTAAACTCTCAACTCCCCGTCCTTCAACTCCCAGGAGCCGCCCACCAGTTGCCAGCGCGAGGCCACGTCCGGATCGGAAAAATCGTCGTCCAATACCGTATGCCAGATCAATCCGTTCTGGTAGGCCTCGACATCCTCCTGCAGTTCCTGGACACTGGCATACCGTTCGTCCGGGTCGGTTGCCAGCGCGCGCATTGCGATCTTGGAGAGCGGTTCCGGGATAACCCCTTCGGGACAATGGGGAAAGACCGGGGGCTTGGATGGCCGGTTTTGTTCCGGCAGTGTTTCCGGATGGTTGTAGCCCACCGGAGGGACGATATCGCCGCGCAGTATCTTGCGCAGCATCTCGTTCATGTCTGCACCCGCGATCGGCGCGCGCAGGGTGATGACACTGTAGAGGGTCGCGCCAAGCGAGTAGACGTCGGATCTCATATCAATGGTGGCATCGTCAAGCACGCGTTCGGGCGCCATGAAACCCGGCGTACCCATGATCGCACCGGTGGAAGTCCGTGTCACTGCGCCCACCGTGTCGGCCCTCAACGGAGCGGAAAACGGTTCTTCCCCGGCGGCCGCTCTCGCGGCCGCTTCTCCTTCGAGCCGTTCCGCCGCCTCTTCCAAATCCTTCAAAATTCCGTGGCCGGCGGGTGTTTCATCCACGTAGCGCGCAAGGCCCCAGTCCGTCAGCACGACCTCGCCGAAGTCGCAGACCATGATATTGTCCGGCTTCAAGTCACAATGCATAATGCCCTTCGAGTGCGCGAAGGCGGTGGCATCGCAGACTTTCTGGAAGATGTTAAGCAGGCGGGACAAGGGGTACTGCTCGATCACTTCTTCATTCTCGCGCCGGATATCCATCAGGATATCGGTCAGGGTCCGCCCATGAATGTATTTCATGGTGTAGTACACGTTGCGATTGATATCGAACCCGAGTTCGTGGATCGGCATGATGTTCGGATGCTCAAGGCGCGACGTGATCTGCGCTTCGGAAATGAATCGTTCCCGGTCCTCGTCCGAAATCTTCTCGCCCTTCAACAAGCGCTTCAAAGCCACCGTGCGAAGGCACCGAAGATCTTCCGCCTCGCGCACGAGCCCCATCCCGCCCTCAGCCAGCACCGGCCCCATCCGGTACTTCTCGCCTCCCTCGACCCTCAGGACTTCCGGTTGATTCGAGCGAAGCCATTTCACGGTTGGAGCGGACTCAGCCGCCGCACGATCCTGCCTGGCCTTGGCAAGCACCGCGGTATCGGGAGTAATGCTGATGCGAATCGTTTCCTTGTCCTTGGCGCGTGTTCGGCCGCCGGATCCGGCGGGACCGAGCCCATCCACTTGCGCTCGCTTGGTCTTACCCTTTGGTTTACGCACCAGGCACCCCTCTCCTATTGCGCATTAGATTTAGGGGATTGGCGGAATAAAGTAAAGCCGTCGCGCGGTTGCTTGCCTCGTATCGCCGAATCCGTAGAATAACCCGACATATGAAGAAATGGATATCGTCCGCCGTCATCTACCAGGTCAACCTGCGCTCGCTTGCCGCGCGCGAACCGAGAAACGCCATCGAAGCGGCAAAGGAAAAGGAATCGCCTGCGATCTCCCCGCTCGCTTATGTCACGAGCCATCTCAAAACCATTCGCGCGCTCGGCGTGAACGTCCTTTACCTCATGCCGCCATACCCCATCGGGATCAAGGGCCGCAAAGGCATCGGATCCCCATATGCCATCCGCGACTTCCGCGCCGTCGAACCGGAGTACGGCACGCTGGAAGATCTCTCCGAACTGATCCGCAAAGCGCACAAAAGCCGGATGCGCGTGATCCTCGACATCACGCCCAATCACACCAGCCGTGATCACGCCTGGTGCTCGTTCAGACCGGAGTACTACGTGAAGAACCCGGACGGCGGCATCTTCTACGATTGTGACTGGAGCGACACCGCGAAGCTGGACTACACCAATCCCGCACTGCGCGAAGAAATGATTTCCGTTTACGACTACTGGTTCAGCTTTCTCGGGAGCGACAAGGAAGGGCGTCCCGACGGCGTGGACGGATTCCGCCTCGACATGGCGCATTTCATCAACGACCGCGGCTTCTGGGACGAAGCCGTCTCCAGGCTGCGCGCGCGCCACGCGCATCGGGAATTGCTTTTCCTCGCGGAATGCTACGGCACGCAAAACAACATGGACCTCTTCGGGCGCGGCATCAATGCCGCATACGACGACGACTTCTACAAGGTCTGCCAGTACCTCTACGCGCTCGATGAAAGCGGACGCTCCGTGATCGCACCCGCCCCGGAGGCGGCCTCCAATGCGGACTTCTTCGATAAGTATGAAGCGTTCAGGGAGAACGGCATTGCCGGCGCATTCGAGACCGCGTTGCGCAACTACGAAAGCCTGCTGCCGCCCGGCGATGCAGGTCCGTTCCTCGCGCGCTACACGGACAACCACGACGAGGGCCGCGGCACTTACCGCTTCGGCGAAGAGGCCGTTCGCGCCGTCAACCGCCTGATCTTCCTCTGCAACCATTGCATCCCGTTTCTGCTGACCGGCCAGGAGTTCGGCGCTATGAACCGGCCGAGTATTCATGAGCGGATCGGACCCTGCGACAAGGGTCACCGCATCGCGCGGGCTGATGGTATCCGTGCGCGAGAGGGCGTTGAATTCGAAGGCAACCTGTTTGCCCGCGGCTGCGAGCATCGCAGGGACTGGTACGAATTTTATCGCGAGCTTATTGCGTTACGGCTTCACCACCGGGAGCTTCAGCGCGGAAACTTCTTCCTGCTGGACGCAGGCGAAGCATGCGCCGCAAGCGAACGCAGCGTCGTGGCGTTCGAGCGGAGATATCGGAATGCCGCCATGCGCTGCGCCGTGAATCTAGGCCCCGAACAGCGCATGCTGAAAAATGCCGCCCTGTTTTCCGGCGAGATTCTCTACGGCGGACTTAAAGGCGACGCGCTTCCGCCGTTCGCGGCAGTCGCAGTCAGGGTGCAGTGAGGGGAGAGCGGGTTTCCCGGTTTCGCTCGGAAGCTACGCCGGGCAAGCAGGTTTCAGGAATTCACCATCCCTGTCCGTAACTGATGCCGATCGTCCAGAAATCGAGGCGATTGTCGTCAAAGTTCCACGTCTGGCGGCCCGACACCTCGAAGAACTGATCGCGACGCGTCGTCCAGATACGCAGCCCCGCTTCCGCATGTCCGCCCCAATATGAATTGGCAACGGGCTTTTCATCGTTCGATATCCTGTTCGACGAGTTCCCGAATGCCCAGTTATAACTGGCGCCCGCGCCGGCATACGGAGCGACCCGGGAGCGAGGCATCAGCCGGAATATCATCCCCAGTCCGCCATAATAGGATTCGGCGACGCCATGCCGGTAGGTTGAAACCATAAGCTGCCCCATCAGCGGTGTGCCGACCAGCCACGTTCCATCCTCGAAACTCAATCCATAGATACCGTCCTTCGGATTCATCATGAACGA
>CAZTYH010000081.1:2895-7174 GCA_964617565.1 uncultured Verrucomicrobiota bacterium | reverse complement strand
CACCGCCGCGCCTCCTTGCACACAACGCGCGCCCGATGTACAGTGCCCGCATGGAAATCACCGGCATGGAAAATTTGGGAATCGCATTCGGGCTCACCTTGTTCGCCGGCCTTGCCACGGGCATCGGCAGTATACTCGCTTTTTTCACCGCGCACACCAACCGCCGATTCCTCGCCGTATCGCTCGGATTCTCCGCGGGCGTCATGATCTACGTCTCGATGGTCGAAATCTATTTCAAGGGGCAAGGCGCCCTGGTTGAAGCCCTCGGCGAACGCCCCGGCAAGTGGGCTACAGCAATTGCCTTTTTTTGCGGAATGGCACTCATCGCATTGATTGACAAATTCGTGCCCGAGCCGGAAAACCCCCATGAGATCAAGGGCGTCGAGGAACTCGACACGACCGCTGAGGATCATCCGCGCAAGGAGCAGGATCGCGAAACGGCGCGGCGGATGCTTCGCATGGGCGTGTTCACCGCCGTGGCGATCACCATTCACAACTTTCCCGAAGGACTCGCCACGTTCATGGTCGCCCTTCGCGATCCGTCTCTCGGCCTCACCGTCGCGATCGCCATCGCTTTGCACAACATTCCGGAAGGCATCGCGGTATCCGTGCCGATCTATCACGCCACCGGCAGCAAGCGCCGCGCTTTCATCTATTCCCTTTTTTCCGGACTCGCCGAGCCGCTCGGCGCCATTGCCGGCTTCCTCCTCCTGCGCCCTTTCATGACCGACACCGTGTTCGGCATGCTCTTCACGTCCGTCGCCGGCATCATGGTCTTCATTTCGCTCGATCAACTCCTCCCCTCCGCGCAGAAATACGGCGAACACCACCTCTCCATCTACGGCCTCGTGGGAGGCATGGGCGTCATGGCCCTCAGCCTCCTGCTCATGATCTGAAAAACCCGTCTGTACCCATGCCTGCACGGCTCCCCGCAACTACATTTATGTAACAATCAAAGCAGCTCGATTACATTATTGTATTATAACATGACAAATGCAGTTACCATGAAGTATTTTATATCTACCTGTTTTGCAATTGGTTACGCTGCACAAGGTCAAGTTATTCTGCGATCTGGCACGGCGGCTGCTGATAGCAGGCAGCAGGAAAATAGCGGGTCTCTTTTGCAAGGGCATATTGCTTTTGCGGAGGGACGATGTAAAAGCATAGGACCGCACAAGGAAAGAACAAGAGGAGCAGGACATGACTATTGCACGACATGACGCCATTATGGCTGTAACGAATTACAAGCCGATCGAAAAGCCGCTCGATTTCTCGAAGACGCTGGCGAAGGATCTTTTTGCGTCGAACGTATTCAGCGACGCCGTGATGAAGCAGCGCCTGCCCGAAAAGGTATACAAGGCCATTCGCAAGACGATTGATCACGGTACTCCCCTGGACGTCACTTCCGCGGATATCGTCGCGGCCGCGATGCGCGACTGGGCCATCGAGAAAGGCGCGACGCATTACGCGCACGTCTTTTATCCGTTGACCGGCCTGACCGCGGAAAAACATGACAGCTTTCTCGATCCCGACGGCAAGGGCGGAGTGATCGCCGCCTTCTCCGGCAAGCAGCTCATCCAGGGCGAACCGGACGCGTCCAGTTTTCCGTCGGGCGGCATTCGCGCCACGTTCGAAGCGCGCGGCTACACCGCGTGGGATGTCACCAGCCCGGCCTACATCATGGAGAATCCGAACGGAACGACCCTCTGCATACCGACCGCCTTCTGTTCATGGACGGGCGAGGCGTTGGACAAGAAAACTCCCCTGCTCCGCTCGATGCAGGCACTGAACGTGCAGGCGCAACGTGTCCTGGCATTGTTCGGACAAAAACACCCGGAGTTGGTGTGGTCCACGGCCGGCTGCGAGCAGGAGTACTTCCTGATTGATCGCAATTTCTTTTTCGCGCGCCCGGACCTGATCAATGCCGGCCGCACCCTCTTCGGCGCGAAACCGCCGAAGGGTCAGGAAATGGAAGATCAGTACTTCGGCGCCATCCCGGAGCGCGTGCTCGCGTGCATGCTCGAAACGGAACGTGAGCTCTACAAGCTCGGCGTACCGGTCAAGACCCGCCACAACGAAGTGGCTCCGGCACAATACGAAATCGCGCCGGTGTTCGAAAACGCGAACCTGGCGACCGACCACCAGTACATGACGATGGTCACGCTCATGCGCGTCGCGCAGAAATACGGAATGTCCTGCCTCCTGCACGAGAAGCCGTTCGCGGGAATCAATGGCTCCGGCAAGCATTTGAACTGGTCGCTCGGCACCAAGGATGCCAATCTCTTGTCGCCCGGCGAAACACCGCACAGCAATGCACAATTCCTCGTGTTCTGCGCCGCCGTCATCCGCGCGGTACACAAGCACGGCGACCTGCTTCGCGGCTCTGTCGCCCACGCGGGCAACGACCACCGCCTCGGCGCCAACGAAGCCCCGCCGGCCATCATTTCGATGTTCCTCGGCGACCAGCTTACCGATGTGTTCGAGCAGATCGCCAAGGGCGGCGCGAACAAATCCAAGGAAGCGGGCGTGCTCACGGTCGGCGTGGATACGCTTCCGCCACTGCCCAAAGACGCCGGCGACCGCAACCGCACGAGCCCGTTCGCTTTCACCGGCAACAAGTTCGAGTTCCGTGCAGTCGGCTCCAGCCAGTCCGTCGCGGGTCCGCTGGTGATCCTGAACACGATCGTCTCCGAGTCGCTGGACTTTATCGCCACGGAACTGGAAGCCAAGACCAAGGGGGACACTTCCAAGCTCAACGCTGCAGTGCAGGAGGTGTTGTGCCAGATCATCAACGAACACGGCGCCATCATCTTCAACGGCGACAACTACAGCGAAGCCTGGCATAAGGAAGCCGAGAAGCGCGGACTCCCGAACTTCCGCAATACCGTGGATGCCATTCACGGCATAGACACCGATGAAAACGCGGAGCTGTTCGAGAAGTACAACGTGCTCACGAAGCGCGAATTCACGAGCCGCAACGAGATCTACCTTGAGAAATACGTCAAGGAGGTCAACATCGAAAGCCGGCTCGCGCTCCGTATCGCGAAGACCTTGATCTTCCCGGCCGCGATCCTCTACCAGGGCCAGCTCTCGCAGACATCCCTGAACCTGAAGTCGCTCGGCAAGGATCATTGCACCACGGTGCTCGACGAACTCAATGCACTCGTCTCCCAACTACAGGGCGCCATGGCGAAGCTCGAAAACGCCATCAACCATGAGTCGAGTGACGGGTTGCTCACGCACGCGAAACACATGCGAGACAAGGTTATTCCCGCCACGAACGAAGTGCGCCAGATATCGGACAAGCTCGAAGGCATCGTGTCCGATGATCTTTGGCCGCTTCCGACGTATCAGGAGATGCTCTTCATCAAGTAAAATAATACCCAGAAGCACCGTCGAAAGGCCCGCGGCTCATCCCGCGGGCCTTTTCGTTTCCCTTCCCCGCTTGCCTTTCGCCACGCAGCAAAGTAGGCTTTCCCGTCACATGGGAGGTTTCGCAATGAAGCTGCCGATTCGAAAAGTTATGGCCGAATCCCACATCAAAAGAATCAAGAAGGAACTCGAAGAACTCGACGCTCTCGAAGCGCGCGCCAGGAACGAGCCCGCCGAACAGCGCGACGAAACCTACCTTCTCATGAACTACGACGAGCAGCGGAAGAAACTGCTCAAAGAGCTGGAAAAACAGCAGAAGATCGTGGATCAATCTGCGGCAAACAAGAAGTAGCCCGGTTCTGTCGTATTGGAGGGCGGCGGGCTCCCCCGCCGTGCTCGATAAACTTCAGTGAATCATTCTGTTCCGAAAAGCATAACCGCACACACAAACGACCTCCCGCCATGCACGGAGACGGCTTGCGCCGCCTAACGTTCGCCCCATGATGCCAGCACCCGTAACGGGCGGATCCAAGCTCCGAACTCCATCGCCCTTGGTGCGAAACACCCATCCGCTACTCGAGCGACGCTTCCACAGCACGCGATGCAGGATATGCCCGGATTCATTTTCGCGGCGGTAGAAGACAATGTCGCCCTGTCGCACATCAGCGGGATCAACAGGACGTATCGTCACGACCTCGCCCGGATAAATCGTCGGAATCATGCTCGAACCCGTCACTTTGAACCGGGCGTCAGCTCCGGCCTGCAAGGCCGCTTCAATGACTTCGCCGGCAGCAGGACCGGTCAGCTCTAATGCTTTATCTTGGCCTGACGATTCGATGACTGCATTCATGAACGGTACGTTATCGGTGTATTGCCCTAAATCCGAATCTTCAAATCCGAAATACGA
>CAZTYH010000081.1:0-2795 GCA_964617565.1 uncultured Verrucomicrobiota bacterium | reverse complement strand
GAAACAATGTCGAATTTCGAAATATAAAATCAGAAACATGCTGTTTTCCGCATATTTTCTTCTTTTTCGCTTTTCGAATTTGTTTCGTATTTCGACATTCGTATTTCGGATTTTGGCAACGGCACGTTAACCTGCACCACACCGCGGCACCCCCTCCAAGAGCGACACCACGTCCGCGTCGGGCTTGAAATGAAGATTGAATACGGGAATATGCGTCACTATCTGCTCGCAGAATTCCGTCGCCTGCTCAACAAGTTGCCGGTCGTACCACGGGATCGAAGCCACCGGAAACAAGGCCTGCGCGGCCTCCCGGGGCGAGAGCGGTTCCAGCCGGTCCTCCAGCGCGTGCTGAAGGAAATAGAGCTCCTTCAGCGGCGCGCAGTCATTCAAACCGATCTGTGCGTCACCAGCCCACGGCGTGCCGTAAACAAGATAATCGTGGCCGATGCGACGGATAACGGTTCGATCATCGCTCAACAACTTTGTCCGCGCCGGATTCGCATGGTCGCGCAATAAGCGGGAAATCGTACTCTTGCCCGCGCCGGAACGGCCCGCAAAAACCAGGCCTTTTGCGTTCAACACCGCGCCCGCCGAGTGAACAATCAGCCCCTCGCGCGAAGCCAGCAGATACATCACCAGCAACTGGTCCAACCGATGCAGAATCGGATTGACGATTCCGCTCACTCCATCGTTGTCGCGCACAAGGATCTCGTCGCAGTAAACGGTCCCCGTCGTGAAATCCGGAGACATGCGCGCAATCCATGCAGGCGGAAGGCCACCGGGCCGCGGCGCAAGCGCGATGAAGACCGAATCGCCCTCGGAATAAAGCGCCCAGGATTCACCTTCAAACACCTTGGTGGCATGTGAAACGTCGGGCACGTTTCCCACCTCGATTTCGAGGGTTGCAGGAATCATTCCAGGCGATGGACCGGCTTGGGTCCGGAAAGTTCGATAGCATTCCCACGGATCCGGGAGTACAGAAGCCTGGCGACATTGAACGGTGAAATGAACCCCGGCGATTTCAAGACAGAACCTGTCGGACATGAAGGATTTCTCCCGATTTCATCCTTCAGCTTCAAGACCCCGGCGTGCTGCTGCAGAATCCGCTCGTGCAAAGGTTGCTGCCGAATCCAACGCTCACCGGCGAGGTCTTGCAACCGGTAGCCAATACTTCGTCGGCGGAAAGCCGAATGGCCCGCACGCGAGGCTTCTCGTACTTGCGTTTTTTCGTCCGCTGCGTTCGCTGTTCCTTCATTTACTCACCACTCCTGCAATCGGCTCCTGTTCTCGTATCTTATCAAAGCGATGCCGCGCCAGTGAACAAATATATTCGGACCTCGCCGCCGGATCCCCATTTTCCAGGTCGAACAATGCGGGACACCCGCTGCAGACAGGCTGCAAATCACAATGATTACACTCATAGTCCTGCGGTGCTTCAACCTTCCGTATATGGGCCAATCGCCGCCATGCTTCGTCGAATCCCAACTCAACCGCATTCTCGCGATACCCGGTTGCCATCAGGCAGGGTTGAAGATTCCCGTAAGGGTCCATGTGAAAACCGGTCAAACCTGCGCCACAAGTGTAAAGCGCCCTGGTCCGCGGATGCCCGCCCCTCACCAAGGCCCTGCGAAGCGCTTCCGCCCGCTCCGCGCGTCCGCACTCGATCTCCGCCGCCCTGCCCGCGTCCACACGGAAATCGAGTATGGAACCCGCACCGCTGCACGAACCACAAGCATTCGCATGTCCGCCGCTGTCTTCGCTCGGGAGACACGGAAAGAGCGCTGCATCGCTACGCCATCCGGCCCCAAGCTCATCAGCCAACTTTTCCATCTGCGCGTATTCTTCCGCATTGAGCGTCATGAGAACTGTTTTCAACCCCACGCGAATCCCGGCGGCGAGCAGGCGGTCCACCCCTGAGCGCATGCGACCATAAGAGCCCGGCGATTGGGTTATGCGATCGTGTGTTGCCGCCGTCGCGCCGTAGAGACTGATCTCCACGAGAAAAGGCGGCAGATCGGAGAACAATTCAATAATGCGCTCGCCCACCATCGTTCCATTGCAGAATACGGTGACGATCATTCCAAGCTCTTTGGCCCGGGAAAAGATTTCCGGAAAATCGGCGCGCAACATGGGCTCGCCGCCGGAGATCAGCAGATCCAGGCATCCTGCCCCGGCCATTCGATCGAGAAATCCAAGCCACTGGTCTGTGCTTAACTCGTCATCGCGAAACTCGCGGACGGCATCCTGGTCTCCGCAATAGCAATGCATGCACCGCAGGTTACACCGATGGGTCAACTCGATCGTACCCGTGTAGGGAACCCGGTTCCGCGCAATCCGGCGGCGCATAGCTTCAAGGTATTCTCGCTCCGCATCCATAACACAAGTCCGGCATCGCACTGAATCATGCGGGCTCCAGCAATCCTTCGCTTATCATTTCACATACCATTTCCTGCGCATCGGCAAGAGCCACATCCGGAGCCACATCAAAACATTCGGCCATGTCCCCGGCTATCTGCTCCAACCCGCGCGATCCATCCAATCGTTCCCACACAAACTCGGCGACTTCGTTCAGCGCATAAATTTTTTCCATGTCTGCAAGCCGGCCACGAATGGGAACCACAACCATTTCACCCGCGATTTTCCGCGCCACCAGATCCTTTTTTCTGCTGTATACGTTGCGGTTCATTTCATTTCCAGCGCCGGATCGCCGAGGAGGCTGTAAATATACAACATGTACTTCGGCTCGCCCGCCGCACCGTAATCTTCCAGGCTCTGCAACACCAGCTCGCCCAGCG
>CAZTYH010000080.1:6179-13162 GCA_964617565.1 uncultured Verrucomicrobiota bacterium | reverse complement strand
TCGTGTAATCAATCGTCGCCCCCACCGTCGGCGTCGCGTTGTTCACGCTCTTCGTTACCACCAGGTCCGCTTTCGCCACCTCGTTGGTCACACGGGAATTGATAACCGCTGTTTGCTGCTCCGTCGTCACCGACGCGGTATTGACAAGCTGCGTGAAGGTGGTCGGATCGTCCACGGTCACGTCGAATGTCACCTGGATCACTTCGCCGGTGTAGAGATCCAACCCGCTCATCAGCGTCGGCGGGGCACTGCCGGCAAAACTGTTGGTCACCCGCTTCCATGCCGAGATCTGCACATCGTCCAACCACACGATATCGCCGACGGCGAGGGTCGCCGAACTGAGTAACCGTATCGCGGTGTTGGTGGCCGTAAAGGTCGAGATATTGTAGTTGGTGGAGAGGTATGCGGCGTCGGTGGCCGCGCCGGCGATCCGACCCAATTCCGTCCATGGGCCTCCCGTACCGCTCGACGAAGCCTGAACCGCCACGTAGTCGTTCGCATCATCCAGTCCATCACGCCGGTATGCGAAACTCAAAACGGCATTGGTCGTTCCCCCGAGATTCGCTTCGCGAATCATCGAAAGCGATGCCCCTTGAACCCGGAGCATGTACGTCTCTGTCCCCTGGTTGTCGAAAAGAACCTGGATGTTTCCGGCTGTCGGACCGTCTCCTTCGCTCTCAATCCAATCGCCTGTCCAGGCGACCGTCCCATCGTTATTGGCATAGGAGCGACTGAAAAATTGGTCGAGATAGATGGCGTTGGTTGTGTTCGGACCGCTAATCACGCTGCTGTCCGGCACATACGTCACACCGGCAGGCAGGATATCGCCGACCACGATGCCGGACTGAACCGTGTTTCCGAAATTTGTGAGGGTGACGGTGTATGTGATCGTGTCGTCGAAATAAACCGGGTCGGCTGCCGACGTGTGCTTGTTGATCGAGATGCCGGGAATCGCCACGGTCAACACGGCATCATCCTCGTTGTTTGCGGATACCGGATCCGTCACATCCGATGCCGTGATCGTCGCCGTGTTTGTGATCGTCTGCCCTTTCGTGCCGACATCAATCTCCACAACAATGTCCAGCGTGATCGTGGCGGAAACGTTCACCGTTCCCACGGTCCACACACCCGACACCGGATCGTACGTGCCCTGGCTCGGCGTGGAACTGACATAGGTTACGCCCGCCGGAAGCTGGTCCGTGATCTCCACGCCGGTCGCCGTGTTCGGGCCGTTGTTGGTCAACACAAGCGTGTACGTAACTTCATAGCCCTCGATCGGCGCGGCCTGACTGACCGACTTCGCAATGCCGAGATCGGCCGCGCGCACGGTAATGCTCGCCGTATCCTGATTGTCGCCCGGCGTCGGATCAGCCTGGTTCACATTACTCACGCGGGCCGTGTTCACGATCGTCTGGCCCGCCGTCCCCGGATCAACCGTCGCGGACAACGTCAGCGTCGCACTGCCGGAGGCAATAACCGTGCCCACCGTCCAGATTCCGGAAACATTGTTGTAGGAGCCCTGACTCGGCGTTGCACTGTCGTAGCTCAACCCGGAGGGCAGAAGATCGGTCAGCGCAACGCCCGTTGCCGTGTCGGGCCCTTTGTTTGTCAGCACAATCGTGAAAGTGACCGTGTCGTTCTCGGACGGCGTCGCATCGTCCACCGTCTTGGTCACGGCCAGGTCCGCCGCTTCCAGCGGATCGGTGACGGTGTCTTTGACCGGCTCCGGCTGTTGATCGCTGGTCACAGACACAGTGTTGACGATTTCCGTTTCGGCGCAGGGATTGTCCACCGTGACTTCGAATGTGACAGTCAGCACCGATCCCGGTGCAAGGGTCCACCCGGTTGTCAGGTTCGGCGGGCTGTTCGTCGTCCCCGCGCCGCCGGGCAAGGTGTAAGTCACAATCACGCGGCCATCGGCACCCGAACCACCGACGCCATTGTAACCACCGCCACCACCACCGCCGCCGGGGGCGTTTCCATTTCCGCCATTGGCCGCATTGACGTTGCCTTGCCCCCCAACCCCTTCGCCCGCTCCTCCGGCACCGCCCGAAGTACCCGCCTGTCCGTTGCCACCGTTGGCAGCGCTTGTTGCAGATCCACCACCACCGCCGCCACGACGCCCGCTCGGACCACCGCCCGTCGCGCCGGCGCCGCCGCTGCCGCCATTGTACGTAGCCTGATTCCCGATATTCGCGCTTCCGCCCGCTCCCACCGTCGCACCATCTCCACCCGCACCACCGCCTGCACCGAAGACAGTTCCGACCGAACCAAACCATGATCCTCCGCCCGTCGTGGCCGTTGCTCCTCCGGTTCCCACCGTGACGGTCTGGGTCGTGCCGGCCGTCACGGCCACGCTTCCGCGCGCATATCCGCCACCGCCACCGCCGCCGCCTGCGTTATTGCCGGCCGTACTGCTTTTTCCTGCACCGCCACCCGCGCCCCAAGCTTGCACAACCACGCCGGTCACTCCCGCCGGAACAACAAAGCTTCCACTGGAATTATAGGTGATGGAGGTCGTTCCTCCCGGCCCAACAGGCGGATTGATAGTCACCGTCACGCTGTCCGCCACATATGCCGTGCCCGTCGGCACAGGGTCAGTCACCGTCACGTTCTGGTGTGTCGTACTGCTGACGTTCGTAATGGTGATCGTATAGGTGATCGTATCGCCGGGGCTGGTCGAAGCGCCCGCATCCGACTCCTTGGTAACTTTCAGCCCGCTCACGCTGATCGCAACGCGGCTCGTGTTGTTCGCGGTGTTGAAATCAATCTGATCCAGTGCGCGGACGAATGCCGTGTTTGTGATCGTCGTGTCCATCGTACCGACATTCACCGTCGCTTCGAGTTGCAGCGTGGCCGAGCCGCTCACGCTCACTGTACCGACCGTCCAAATCCCGGACACAGGGTCATACGCGCCCTGGCTTGGTGTGTTGTCGCTGTAGGTCACGCCCGCCGGCAACAGATCCGAAACTTCCACTCCCGTCGCCGTGCTCGGACCATTATTCGTGAGTAGTATCGTGTACGTAATCGTCGCGCCCTCGTTCGGCGTCGCGTTGTCCACGGTCTTGAGCACGCCAACGTCGGCGCCCTGGACCACCACCGTCGCCGAATCGCTGTCGTTGTCCGGATTCGGATCGTCGTGGCTGGATGCCGTAATCGTGGCTGTATTGGTCAGATAACTTCCTGCCGTGCCGGGGTCCACGTCCACCGTGATAGTCAACGTGGCGACCGCGCCGCTCGCCAGCGCCCCGACGTTCCAGATTCCTGTGCCGTCGTTGTACGATCCCTGGCTCGGGGTCGAGCTGTCATAGGTAAGGCCCGCCGGGATCAGATCGGTGAGCTCGGCGCTGGTCACATCGTCCGGTCCAAAGTTGGTCAGCGCGATGGTGAATGTAATCGTCTGACCTTCCGCCGGATTGTCGTTGTTCACGATCTTGGACACACCGAGATCAGCATACTCAATCCAGAAAACCGCCGAAGCCGTGTTGTCCACGAGATTTGTGTCCGGGCGGTTCATCCGTGTAATTTCGACCGTGTTGGTCACATAATCCCCGCCGAATCCGCTGTTCACCGTGTTCGTAAGCGTCAGCGTGGCGGAAGCGCCAACCAGCAGGTCCCCGATGTCCCAAATCCCGGTCGCGTGCGTGTACGTTCCAGAGGTTGATCCGTATCCGACGAAAGTCAGTTCGTCCGGATAGTCTTCGGTCACCTGCACCAGCGCGACATCTTCCGTGCCGGCATTGGTGATCACCATGGTATAGATGACCTCGGTCCCCAGGTTGGCCGAGGCAGGCGCCACCGACTTCGCCAACCGAAGATCGCCCGGATCCAGATGCATGCCGGCATCAATATTCAAGTTGGTCTGGCCGGTAAGCATCGTGAAGGGATCCGTCTCACCCGTGACCGGGTCGGCCTTGCTGTTGACCGCCGTGTTTGTTCCTGCATTCTGGATGGTGAACTGGTAGTTGGTCGGAAGAAAGAATTTCGCAAAGAACGTACCCGGCCCTACACCCTGCGCCAACCACATGCCGTTTGAATCCGTTCGCGTGAGCGCCGCGAGATTGGTGTTGCTATCATACACATAAACCAGCACATTGCTCAGCCCGGGCTCCTCTGGGTCCTGGATGCCGTTCCCGTTCCAGTCATCCCAGACGAAGTCGCCGATGGTCACATCCAGGTCGCCCCCGAAGAACATCATGCCGCCGCTGATCAGATCGAGCCCACCGAACTCACCGGCCGGGGAGGTGTTGGTGGGGAAATAAGCGGTGTCGGACACGTTCGTCCATTGTGAGCCATCGTTTGTTACATCATTCGCGGCCAGCGCATACCCGTAAATGAAATCGTTGGTCTGAAGCCCCAGCGATTGCCAACTCACAAACACGCCGGAGAGCGCTTGCGGATCAACGTTCGCGGACGGATGCTGCGGATCACCGCCCTCGGTATACCCCCGCATGACCGTAGTATCCAACGTGATGCCCGAGTTGCCCCAATCTGTTTCCAGGACAGTGACGGGATCGGTGAAGGCCGACGGCTTGCCGTTGGAATCCAAAGCCGTGATCGTGGCGATTTTGAAACGGTCGTTGCCGCCGCGGTCCATGACCAGGAATCCGCGCTCGTGAATACTGTTGTAGACGGGAAATCCATCGGGGAAAATATAGTCAATGCGCTGGATGTTATTATTGTTGCCGTTGCCGTCGCCCTGATTCGCAAAGACATTGTCCGCACCGCGGTTCACGATCGGGCTGCGGAGGGATTGCTCCATGGTGGCTGCATAGCTCGGCCTGAAATCAAGGTTCACCCCCGCGGCCGCATAATCCTCGTAAAGGATAATGTGGTGTTTTCCGGTGATGACGGAGTTATCCACACGCTCAATGTTGATGATGTCGGCCAGCAGGACAAAGTTGAAGGTCTCCGCGCCTATCTGGAATCCTGTGAGATAGAGGTTGTTCTGGCTCCCCTGGTTGAAACGCATGTTGTAGGTTGTCCCCACCGGGAACGCCGCACTGCCTCCGCCGTTCGCTGAATAATCGTCACTGGTGTCTGTAATGTTGTCATACGACGCCAGGATGCCCGAGATCGGCTGAACGGCTTGGGCGGAAAAGGCAAAAAAGCAGAGCAATACCCCCCCTATACATGCCGCAACACGTAAGGGTTCAGGCGCTGCAACAAAACACCTGTCTCCCGTTATCACTACTCGGGCTCCTTCTAGGGCGTTTCACCCACTTCTTGCCCAGATATTATATACTCTACCCTCCTCGGGCGTATGAGGATACCCTAAATTGTTGGACTATTACGCATCTCCTTTGTTCACCCGTTCCGGGCGCAACCAGCAGGCGCAATGGAAAAAGGGCCGCGGTAATGAACGGCCTGAGTTAGAACGCGGCGGCGAGAGCTCGATCGCGGTTTATGAATCTCCGTGAGCCATCGGTATCCAGCACCGAATACCACAGGTGTTCGGAAGTCCACCGCATCTCACGCGCCACCAGGTTGCGGATGCCTTCAAAAGAATCCGCTTCCTGGTACGATCCGTTGCTGGAAACCCAATAATGCCCTTGCCACTGGCCCACAGCCACGGCATGCCCTGCCTCGCGGCGGCCCGCCGGGAAAAACATGTAAACATGAACCTCAACCCCGATGCGGCCACACATATCCTGCATCACTACCGCGAAATCCTCGCAGTCCCCTCTGCCGCGCGACCATGTCTCTGCTGCCGGAGCCCATTCGTCGCCATAATCGGACCGGTATGAAATCTGGCTCGAAACATAGCTCGCGATGTCTTCGGGAGAAGAACTGGCGGCAATCACCTCTTCCATTGAATACCGCTTGAAATTCCGCTCAAACCAGGAACGACGAGACTTCATCGCAGGCGTCGCAATCGCCGCCGTCTCCCGCCCCTCTCCAAATGCACAGACCGCCGCCAGAAACATCCCAAGAAATAGAATTCCCGACTTGCCTTTCCCGTACCTTATGACATGTGCCGCTTTCACGCTTTATCCCTATTGCAGCAAGCGTGCCATAGGACGGCAGTATTAGTTAGATGCTTATAATCAATCGGTTATGACAAACCGAGACTGGCAGTTTTTGGCCAAATTGCGGCATGGAATTCTCATATTGAGACTATCACCGTCCATCCTCGTTATAAGCCTGGAGGGCGACGGCTTGCCCGACGTAGCCTTGGCGAAATGGTAGATCTGTCGCCGCTTCGTAACCTATGCGCTGTTCCGCGGCTCCATGAGATCAGGAAACATCCAGAATCTCACTGTCCGGACGGTCTTGTGAATCGGGGGGCGCCTTGAGGTATGGCACTGTTCGAACCATCGCCATGCGTTGAAGACTTTGAAGAACACCGGCAATCTGGTCCGAGCATTCGACGCAACTTCGAAGCATCTCTCTCAAATCGTCGGGCAAATCACTGCGCCTGCAAAGAATTTCCAGCGCGCACCGCAAAGTTGTTGCGGGCTGCCCCAGGTGATGACATGCCGCACCGAGACTCTGGATCATCACCCGCTGTTTCTCGGCTTCGATCAGCGCCTTTTGTTGTTTTTCTATTTGCGCATGAAGACGAGCCTTGTCACACGCATTCAGGATACTGTGCAGCAGGACTTCCGGTGTGATGGCTCCTTTAACGAGATAATCCGACGCCCCGCTTTTCATGGCCCTGACGGCCACCGACTCATCCCCGTTCCCCGTCACAAGGATCACCGCCATACCCTGTCCGGCCTGCCGGATATTTTCCAACCAGCGCAGCCCGTCACCGCCCGGCATAAAATAGTCCAGCAATACGCAATCCATCCGCTCGCGCTGAACGATCGCCAATGCATCCTTCCCGGACCCGGCTTCGCTCAACCGCATGGCCGGCACATCCTGCAACAAGCCGAGTTGCCTCCGGATTCCGGCACGGAAAAGAGGATCGTCATCCACAATCAAAATGCGCAGGCCTTGATTGTTCCCGGAGTCTTTGACTTTCGCGTCAACAGGCGGAG
>CAZTYH010000080.1:0-6079 GCA_964617565.1 uncultured Verrucomicrobiota bacterium | reverse complement strand
ATGCGCAGGCCTTGATTGTTCCCGGAGTCTTTGACTTTCGCGTCAACAGGCGGAGATAACAGGTCTTTCATAATTCGCCTCCTTCACCTGCCTTGCCATCGCGCACCATTGAGGCAGCCGGGTTTGCAGAAAAGGATCATCCCGGCAGATCGCCTTGAACAGCAACGAGACCTCTTCCGTACACTCCAGGTCGCGCAGGATCGCATCCGCGGCATGCACCGCCACGCTCACGAAGCGCACCGGGCGAACGGCATCGCCCGGATTATGATGAAACGCCTGCGTTTCCGTAACAATCCTCGGCAGACCCCAGAAAGCCATCAACGCGGCGCCCAGCATGCCGTGATGCAATCCGAACATCTTCTGCTCGAGTTCATGCAATGGAATGCCCGACTCGCGATGCTCCTCGAGCACGATTTCAAACTCTCTCGGGCGAGCCGTGATTAATAGCCATTGCCCCACGTTAAGCAGCAGTCCGGCAACGGCGGCATCCGCGGCGAGGCGCGGATGGGGTGTCAGTGTTCGAACAATTCGTTCAGCCAGCACGCCGCAGGTCACGCCATGCGCGAAAAGAGTACGCGCCGCCATGCGCTCAACAAGCGCCTCATCGGCCTTCCGGAAAAGTGTTGTGGCGCAGAAAAGGCTTCGCAGAAAATCGGTTCCCAGGCCGCTCAGCGCGCGCTCCAGATTCCGCACGCGCCCGCGGGGATCGAACAGGGCCCAGCGCGCCAGGTGCATCACCTTCGCCGCCATCGCGAGGTCGCCGCGCACCACGTCATGAAGACCACCCAACCCGTCCCCACCCGCCTGCGAAAAAAGATCCGCGAGCGCGTCATGGGTTTCACCCAATACCGGCAATGATTGTGTCCGTGAAACCAGCTCCAGCATTTCCGGCGCGCGGGCCACGATATCCCGATAGCGAAAAACCTGCTGCATCGCCGCGCGAAGCCTTCGCGCATCGCACGGCTTCGCGAAGAACTGGTGCGCCACGCCGGCGGCCTGCAAAACCATCTCGCGGTCCGAAAATCCCGAAAGCGCAAATCGCGTCGTGCGCGGGTGATCCGCGAGAGCGCGTTCCAGCAGGTAAATCCCGTTTCGTCCCGGCATCTGGATATCGGCAATGATCAAATCAAAATGCGCCGACGCCATAAGATCCAAGGCCTGTTCCGCGCACGATGCATATTGGAGGGCCCATATCTGCCGCAAGGGCCACATGACGCGGCGCATGCCGTTGAGGACGTTCTGCTCGTCGTCCACAAGAAGGATTTTTCTCGGCGGATACTCCATCATACCGTCTCTCACGATTCAGCCTCCTGATTACCGGGGTTCCGGGTTCCCCCATGCAACGGCAGGCACACGATGAACGTCGTCCCCCGGCCTGTTTCCGTTTCAAACGATATCGTGCCGCCGTGCTTCTTCTCGATCAGCGAGCGGGAGATCGCCAGCCCCTGTCCGGTTCCCTTTCCATTTTTTCGCGTAGTGAAGAAGGGCTCGAAAATCCGCCCACGAACGGATTCCGGAACCCCGCCACCCGTATCTGCAACACGGATCATCACGCCCCCATCCGCCCGGCGGGTCTGGATGGTGATCACACCCTTTTCGTTGCAGGTTTCGCTCGATGCATCGGCAATGGCATGGGTCGCGTTGATGATCAGGTTGACCAGCACCTGCTTTATGTCGCCGGGAACACATGGAACAAGCGGCAATTCCGGATCGAGTTCCAGGCGAATCTCCGCCACATGCTTCCATTCATTTCTCGTCACCACCACCGTCCGCTCAATGGCGTGATTGAGATCCGCTGCGACTTTTTCGTCTTCGCCGGTCATCAGCGCAAAGTCTTTCATTGCCCGCGTGATCTCGGATGCCCGGGCAAGCCCTTCCAGCGATTGCCGGATGGCGAGGGGCGCTTCTTTTTCAAGAAAGGCGACGTCCACCCGGTCTTCCAAGTCGCGTACGCGTTTGCTTGCCGATCCGTTCCCGTTCGCCGCCATGTCGTTGAACCATTCCCTGTACATCTTCAGCAATCCGAACACATCGCCGGATGCGCGTGACAGGAAACGGACATTGTCGCTCACGTACTGGATCGGACTGTTGATCTCGTGCGCGATGCCGGAAGCCAGCGTCCCGATCGCGCGTAATTTCTGGGCCTGGCAGAGCTGAAGCTCGAGGCGAACCTTCTCCATTTCCATTTCACGCACACGCTGCTTCAACTGCATGAGAATGCTGTTCAAGCATTTCTCGATGGCCTGGATATCGTTCTCTTCCGTCTCCAGCAGGATCTCCGCGGGCAGGTTGCCGCCCACCATGTCTTCGAGATATTTCCGCAGCTTGAGAACGATCACCGGATACTTGCCCAGCAAGGTATATCCCAAAAGCATGAGCACAACCGTGAACGGTGCCACAAAAGCATATGCACCGAGGTCATGCTCATAGACTTGGCGAAGGCTGTACATCAGTCCGAGAACCAGCGCCGGAATCACGGAAATCAACGCCACCGCAATATCGAACCGAATACGCGCATCATGCGATGCGAGTACCGCTCTTAACATCTTGCCGCTCATGCCATCACCTCATGAGCGCCCATATGCTAGATTCGGGCCAGCCGAACAGGCATGCCGCAATCACCTGATAATAAAGTGGTTACAGAGCAGCCCAACCCGGTATACATTCTCAGCATGCAAGCCGCGGTCTCAACATGAGACGATGAAGGGAGAGAGGGTTTCCCCGCGTCGCTCTTCGAGCTTCGCAGGGCAAGCAGGTTTCAGTCGGGCCTGTGAGCGGTGCTCACATTTGTCAGCAATCTGAAATCAGAGACATTGAACACCGAACGCCCAACTTCGAACATCGAAGGTTGCGGAACCATCTTCCCTTCGATGTTCAACGTTGAATGTTGGATGTTCGATATTCTCCTCTCACCGTCCGGGCTTCCGCTTCCCCCCCGATTCTTTCATCCGCCGGTACAACGTCGCGCGTGAAATACCGAGCGCTTCCGCCGCCTTGCGCGTGTCGCCGCCGAACCGGTCGAGCGCGGTCCGGATTTTCGCCTTTTCCACGTCTTCAAGGTTCAGGCTTGCGGCCGATGCCGGTGCTGCGATCGCGCCGGTCACATCCAGCCCCGGAAAATGGTCCACCGTCAAGCGTCCTCCACGCGCCAACAGCAGCGCACGCTCGATCACGTTTCGCAATTCGCGGACATTCCCCGGCCACGAATAAGCCTGCAGCAAACCCATGATTTCATCGGAGAACTCCACGTCTTTTCCCGCGATCGTTCGCGCCAAGTGACGCGCAAGCGCCGGCAAGTCCTCTTTCGCATCGCGCAACGGAGGCATGTGTATGGGGAACACGTTGATACGGAAAAACAAGTCGCTGCGAAACCGGCCTTCGGCGCAAAGTTGTTCGAGGTCGTGATTCGTCGCGCAGATCAGCCGAAACTCGCTCGTGCGCATGCGCACCTCGCCGACGCGCCGGAATTGCTTCTCCTCAATCACTTTCAGGAATTGCGCCTGCACCGCGATATCCATGTCGCCGATTTCGTCAAGGAAAAGGCTCCCGCCATTTGCCACCTCCACCAGTCCCTGCTTGTCCTGCACCGCCGAGGTGAACGCGCCTTTCACATGTCCGAACAATTCGCTGGCCAGCAAATCGCCATGCAGCGAAGAGCAGTTGATCTCGATGAACGGCTCGGATTGCCTGGGCCCGTTTTCCTGTATCCACCGGGCCAGCACTCCTTTGCCGGTTCCCGTTTCCCCGGTGATCATTACCGTGTTCTCGCCCTCGGCGGCCACGCGGGCCATGTTCATGAGCTTCTTCCACGCGGGGCCTTCTCCGATGAAGACCGGATCCCTCTTCGCCTGGCGCAAGTGCGTAATCCTGCTTCGCCGCAACGAGCTCAACTCCAGGCCCTTCGAAAGAAAAACCTCCAGGTCGGGCAGGTTCACCGGCTTGCACAGAAAATTGTCCACGCCGCGCCGCATCGCCTCCACGGCGATGTCCACACTGCCTTCGGCGGTCATCAATACGATCGCCATGTCCGGATTGTCCCTCCGCAGATCGGCCACGATATCGAGACTGTTTCCGTCCGGCAGGAACACGTCCAGCAGCAGCGCATCGAAACGCCGGCCCGCCAGCCGCTCGCGAAGCTCGCCGAGAGAGGACCCCGACTGCACGTCGTATCCTTTTCGCGAAAGGAATTTCGAATACATGGAGCGCACGGACGCATCGTCGTCCACCACCAAGACATGCGAACAGGCCGTTCCGGATCGGCTCATTGCGTTTCCTTTTGTTTAGGTGATGGTTCCAGCGGAAGGGTGAACCAGAAAACGCTCCCCTTGTCCTCCTCGCTCCTGACCCCTATTGCTCCGCCGTGCGCTTCAACCACCAGCTTGCAGAAATTCAAGCCCAGCCCCGTTGAATACAACTTGCGCTCGTCTCGCATCTCAACCTGGCCGAATTTCTCAAAAATCTTTTCGTGGTACTGAACCGGAATCCCGGGACCGTTGTCTTCGACCTCAAACTGGAGAACCCCGGATTCGCCCTCCGCCCGAAGCGTGATCTTTCCTCCCCGTTGAATGCAGCGAATCCCGTTGTCCAGGAGGTTCTCGATAACACGCCGGATCGTCGGCGAATCCGCCGGCGCCACCGCGGTTCCGGATGGCATGACGATTTCGACATCCTTTTCCTTTGCCAGGCCGGCCAATTCGCTCGCCGCTTCCGCGGCAATCTTCACAAGATCCGCAGGTTTCACATCGAGAGGCATGCGGTTCTCCTCGAGCCGGCTGATGTCGAGCAGCAGGTTCGCCATTTGCAGCAACCGTTGCGTCGAAGACAAGGCCTCCCGGACGTAATCTACCTGCTCGGCAGTCAGACGGTCTTCCGCATCCATCAACAGCAGTTCAAGATGGCCGGAGATCCCTCCCATCGGCGCCTTCATGTCATGCACGATCCACCGCACGAGCTTGTCGCGCAATTCTTCCAGTTTTCGCAGGTCCTCGTTGGCCTGCCGCAATTGATCGAACAGCTTTTTCATCCGGACCGCATTGCGCACACGCAACACGACATCCCGGGAATCAATGGGCTTGGCCAGGTAATCATTCGCGCCAAGATCAATGCCCTTCAAACGATCCTTGCGATCCACGAGCGCGGTAATGAAAATAATCGAAATGGCCGATGTCTCAGGCCGCGAACGCAGCTCCTCGCACACGCGAAAACCGTCCATGCCGGGCATCATGATGTCCAGAAGAATGACGTCGGGATTATGCGTTGCGGCTGCTTCAAGACCTTCCTCTCCGCCCGCCGCCTCGATAACTTCATGTCCCCGCGCGGTAAGGATATCGGATAAAAGGCGCCTGTTTCTCGCGTCGTCATCCACAACCAGCACGCGACCGACGACATCCGCGGAAAGATCTATCGTTTCCTTGTTCATACTGCATCAAAACCGCTCTAATTTTAACCCCGAAATACGCCGGGGGTCAATGCGCGGCAACCCGTCACACGCCCGTTCCACGGCGGTCGGGGCCAACCGCCCTCCAGAAACATTCAACATCGAACGTTTAACTTTGAACATTGAAGTATATCGGAAGACTCTTCCCTTCGATGTTCATCGTTGGATGTTCAACGTTCGACGTTTCTTCCATCCTGCCCCCGCTCCTCCTATACCGGAATAACAAAAATGAACCGGCTGCCCTTGCCCGGTCCGTCGCTTTCAGCCCACACCCGGCCACCATGAAGCTCGATATATTCCCGCACAATTGAAAGCCCCAATCCCGTGCCCTCGTGATGGCGGGTATAAGAGGTGTCGGACTGATGAAACTTCTCGAAGATAAGCTCCAGTTCAGACGCAGGAATACCTATTCCCGAATCGGCCACGCAGACACGCACCCACCTCCGACCATTCTCCGGAACAAGGTCCGGACGGCCGGCGTCGGCAACCACGGATGCATTCACCGTGATGGTGCCGTGATCGGGAGTAAATTTGACCGCATTCGAAAGGAGATTGAAGAGCACCTGCCGGATTCGCCGCTCATCCACGCGGACCGGGCATGATTGTGAATGATACGGACCTTGCGGTCACTGCGGGCAGCGG
>CAZTYH010000079.1:6524-13506 GCA_964617565.1 uncultured Verrucomicrobiota bacterium | reverse complement strand
CCACGCACCTCCTCGCGTACCGGAATCGCCTGCTCGCGAATCCGCACGCAAACCGACGACGCGCGCGCGATGTCGTTCAAGGCGGCGGCCAGACCGCCGCGCGTCGGATCGCGCAGGCATCTCACGCCCGGCACTGCATCGAGCAAACGGCCGATCATCCCCGCCAGCGGGGCCACATCGCTTTCGATGTGGGCTTGAAAATTCAACCCTTCGCGCGCGCTCATGACCGCCACGCCATGATCGCCGACACTGCCACTGACGATCACGACATCGCCGGGCCGCGCGTTCGACACATGGGTGTCCACGCCCGCGCGCCGGATCCCGATTCCGCTCGTGTTGATGAAAAGCCCGCCACCCGCAGATCGCTCCACCACTTTCGTGTCGCCCGTGACCACTTCAACCTCCGCCTCCTTTGCTGCGCGCGCGATGGATTCAACTACGCGACGCACGTCCGCCACGCGCAACCCTTCCTCCAGAATCAGCCCGAGCCCGAGATATCGCGGTGTCGCTCCCTGCATGGCAAGGTCATTGACCGTGCCGCAAACCGCCAGCCGCCCGATATCCCCGCCCGGGAAGAACAGGGGTTTCACCACGTACGAATCCGTGGTGAACGCCAACTCCGATGAAGGAAGCGACAAGCAGGCTGCGTCATCCAGCTTTGCGAGCACGGGATTATCCAGCACCGGCAAGATCACGCTCTTCAACAGTTCAGAGGTCCGCGTGCCGCCTCCTCCGTGGGACAGCAAAATGATGTCATCGGCCGATTTCATTTTCTCCTCATTCATACCGGTAGTACGCCGCGCAGGTTCCCTCGCTCGACACCATGCACGCGCCGACCGGATGATCCGGCGTACACTTTTTCCTGAAAAGCGGACACTCGCGCGGGGTCTTCGCCCCTCTCAACACATCGCCGCATGCGCAGCCTCGCGGGTCCTTCGATTCGGGTACTTTGATCTCCTCGTAGCAAAAAACGGCATCGTGCGCGCGGAAGCGCGGCCGGATGGCAAGACCGCTGCGCGGAATCATACCCAGGCCGCGCCACGTCTCATCGCTTTCCTCGAAGACTTCCTCCACGACGGTACGGGCGCGCGCATTGCCTTCGCGGCGAACGGCGCGCGTGTATTGAATTTCCACTTCCGCTCGCGACTCCGCGAGCTGCCGAAGCAGCATGGTGATTCCGGCAAGCATGTCGCGACCTTCGAAACCCGTAACCACGCACGGCGTCTTGAATTCACGACAGATGAACTCGTAGGCCTGCGAGCCGATGATGACGCTGACATGGCCCGGGCAGATGAAACCGTCTATGCGCAATTCGCCGCCGCGCAGCAACGCCGCCATCGCTTGCGGCATCGTTTTGTGCGCACAGAGCACACGGAAGTTAGGAACCCGATCAATCGCATCGCGCAAAGCCAGGGCCGTACCCGGCACCGTGGTTTCAAAGCCCACGCCCAGGAAGACCACGTCAACACGCGGATTCGCCCGCGCCAGTTTCAACGTGTCGAGCGCGGAGTACACGACGCGCACCTGGGCGCCCTCCGCGCGAGCCCGCTCAAGCGAAGTCTCCGTACCCGGCACGCGGATCATGTCTCCGAAAGTCGTGACGATCGTACCCGGGCGCCGGGCTATCGCGATCGCCCGGTCCAGAAAGGCGTTCGAAGTCACGCAGACAGGACATCCCGGACCGGACAGCAACGACACTTCCGGGGGCAACAGGGAGCGCAGGCCGGTCCGGAACGCGGACATCGTGTGCGTACCGCAAACCTCCATCAGCCGGACCGGACGTCCGATGCGATCGGAAAGCTCCCGTATTTCTTCGACCTGTTGCTTTCCATTCATTTTCCCGTCAACACCCTCACCTCATGCCTCTCCCACCGGGGGCGAGTCGGGTGAGGGCGACTCATCCAAGGATAAAGCCTCGCGAATGATCTCGTTGTACTCCCGCACATCCTCTTCCGACCACTTCTCGATCGCGAATCCTGCATGCAACAGCACGAAGTCGCCCACGGTCGGCGACTCAATGAAGGAAACATTTGCCTCCCGGCGAACGCCGCCGATCTCGACAACCGCGAGGTCGCCGCGCAACTCAACAATCCGGGATGGAACGGCCAGGCACATTACTCATTCTCCGTTTTCGCCAAAGCGATTATCGCCTGGCCCAGCGCAAGGCCACCGTCGTTCGGCGGCACTTCCCTATGCGAATACACCATCAGCCCTCTGTTGCTCAACTCGCTCGTGACCAGCCGCAGCAATAAATCGTTCTGGAAAACACCACCTGAAAGCGCAACCTTGCGAAGCCCTTCCCGCTCAGAGGTTTTCGCGCAGACCGCTGCAATACCTCTGGCGATCGTTTCGTGGAACCCGCGCGCCATGTCCGCGCGGTGAACGGTTGAATCCAAATCATGAATCATCGCCTGTATCATGGGGCTGAGCGAAAGGACCGTCACGTCATTTTCCGTCACAAGCTCAAACCCATAATCGCGCCCCGCTCCGTTCGCGGCATGCGTTTGCAGACGGATCGCCGCCTGGCCCTCGTAACTGATCGTATCACAAAGTCCAAGCAAGGCGGAAACGGCATCGAACCAGCGGCCGGCACTGGTCGTGACAGGCGCCTGCGCCCCCCCCTGCAACAGGCGGAACAACACTTGCCGGTCCGCCTCGGGCAATGACGGCAACCACTTCGCAGCCACGCCCTCCGCTTTGTTACCCAGGACGGAGTACAGCATGCTCAGCGCGATCCGTACCGGATGCTTTATGGCTTCGTCTCCGCCGGGCAGGCGGAAGGACTGGAAATGGCCCACGCGACGAAAATCCTTGTAATCAGCGATCAAGAATTCGCCACCCCAGATGGTCCCGTCATCTCCCAATCCACTCCCATCCAGGGCGACGCCGATCACCGGCTCATTCAATCCGTGCTCCGCCATGCACGCCGCGATATGCGCATGATGATGCTGCACCGCGATGCGGTGGCGCGCGGGATAAGCCGCCGCGTATCTCGTGGACTCGTATGCCGGATGCAGATCATGCGCAACCACAGCGGGTTTAAACCCCAACAGCGCGGCGAGATCGCTTATCGTTTCCTCGAAAAATGCCAGGCTCAGATGCTCGGTCAGATCGCCGATATGCTGTGACATGAACGCCTGTCCGCCCCGCGTAAGACAAATCGTGTTCTTCAGCTCCGCTCCAACGGCCAGAACCGGTTCGCCGCTTCGCGGAAGAGAAATCGGCGTGGGTACCCATCCACGCGAGCGACGAAGCATCAACTTCGAACCCGCCACCATTCTCATCACCGAATCGTCGCACCGCCTCAGGATCGGGCGATTATGGGTCAGCGCAAAATCGGCAATCCGCCCGAGGATTCGAGACAGGGTTCCTTCATCGTGCGTGATGGGTTCTTCGCTCAGGTTCGCACTGGTCATGACCAGTGGGCTGACCTTTTTCAGCAGCAGATGATGCAAGGGCGTGTATGGAAGGAAGGCTCCGACATCCTGCGTATCAGGCGAGACATGCCCTGAAAGACCTGCCTGTGGACGGCGCTTCACCACGACGATGGGCGCCGCGACGCTCAGCATCTCGAGAACCTCTTCCAGCAAAGCCTCGCAATAGTGATTGACCTGGTCGGCATCCGCAAACATCACGGCAAAAGATTTCTCCCTGCGGCCCTTCCGCTCTCTCAGTTTTCGGACCGCCTCTTCGCTCTGCGCCAGGCAGCAGAGATGATACCCACCGATCCCCTTCACGGCGCCGATGCGCCCTTCCTTCAGCAACCGCACCGCTTCCGCCAGGGGATCATCAACCGCCACGCCACGACCCTGACCATCCAGAAGCTTCAGCACCGGCCCGCAATCCGCGCACGCATTCGGTTGCGCATCAAAGCGGCGATCCGCCGGGTTTGTATATTCTTCATGACACGAGGCGCACAGCGAAAAAGCCGCCATAGAGGTCCGGGCTCGGTCATAAGGAAGACGCGAAACGATCGTGAACCGCGGCCCGCAGTTCGTGCAATTAGTGAAAGGATAACCATGCCGCCGGTCCGCCGTTGAAAAAATCTCGCTCACGCAATCGCCGCAGGTTGCAAGGTCCGGCGGAAACCCGACCACGAGATCGCCCGAGCGTTCACTTGGCATGATCTGGAAGCCCTCTTCTTCGGGATAAACAGGAACAGGTTCGGCATGCACGGCATCCATGCGCGCCTGGCGGGGGCATTGCGTCTTAAGCCGCGCAAGAAAAGTATCAATGCGCGGCCGTATGCCCTGGACTTCAATCTCCACGCCGCCTGGCGTATTTCGGACGAACCCGGTAAGTCGGGACTCCACCGCGTGCCGATAAACGGTCGGACGGAATCCCACGCCCTGCACTCGTCCCGTCACCACGAGGCGCACCCGCTCCACCGCGGGCCCTACGGCGGTTTGCTTCCCCGCTTGGGACGGTTTCACGCTCTGACGCTCAACACCCAATTCAGCAACTCCCTCACCCCGGCACCGGACATGGCGGACACTTCGAAAACAGGCACGGAAGCATTCACCTGGCGAACATAGTCGCGGCACTGCGCAATATCGAACCGAAGATGCGGAAGGAGGTCCGTTTTGCTCAACACCACCGCTTTGCACTCGCGGAACAGCAACGGATATTTCAAAGGCTTGTCCTCGCCCTCCGTGACACTGAGCACCGCGATCTTGGCATGCTCGCCGATATCGAATTCCGCGGGACAAACGAGATTCCCTACATTTTCCACCACCACGACACTGCCCTCGCTTGTGGGGAGATCTTTCAATGCATAGTGAACAAGTTTCGCCTCGAGATGGCACGCGCCGTTGGTGAGCAACTGGCTGACGGGAATATCCAGCCGCGCGATCCGCTCAGCATCGTGCGTCGTCTCCACGTCGCCTTCCAGCACGCTGAAACGCACCCGGTCTCCTGCTTCCTGAACAAGACACTCCAACAGCGTGGTTTTGCCGGACCCCGGCGACCCGATCAAGTTCAGCATGGTCAGCTTCTTCGCACCAAGAAATTCGCGCGTCTGCGCCGCCCACTTTTCGTTTTCGCCCATCAAGTCGCGATACACACGGACATTACTCGTTGCCATCAACTTCAACCTCCAGATTTGCCAGATACAGCTCCCGGCCCGTCACCACTTCAATATCGCCCGAAAGGCACGACCCGCAAAGAAAAACAGGCGGTTCTATGCTCCCCTCCCAGCCGCACACCTTGCATTTTGCGGCTATCGGCACGAATTCGAGCTCCAGTTTCGACCCCGCGATCGGCGTGTCGCGCGTCAGAACCTCGTACGCCATCTCCATGTTGTCCGGCACGATCGCATGCAGCCGCCCCACGACTACGCGGGCGAGGCGCAGAGCCTTCGGGCGAGGCGTCATTTTTTCCACCTCCTCGACCGCGGCCTTCACAATCCCTTCGCAAATGGAAAATTCGTGCATTGCAATGCCTTTTGTAGCCGATGAACGAGATCCGGTCGAACACCGATTAAAGAATATCAAGGGCCCGATGCCGCCTGCTCCAGTGCCCGGATTGCATCCGTGTCGCCGGGTTCAAGGCGCAGAACCTGTTGCCATTGCTCGACGGCTTCATCTATTTTTCCCTGCCGCGCAAGTGCGACTCCGTAATTATACAATGCTTCAATATAATCGGGACGCCGCTCCAAGGCAGCGCGGAACCGTTTCGCCGCCTCATCCGGACGGCCACGCTCCAATAATGATCCGCCAATACAATAATCCAGTTCTGCAACAAAATCCGTGCGTTCGACACGAAATACGCGCGGGAAACAGATCAACGTTCCGAGCACGAACACCAGGGCAACTGAGCCGGTGAGACGACGCGCATTGCGAAGCCGCGCAGCCTCAAACATGTAATCAAGACCGCCAGCGGCAAGCACGGCAAACGCAGGAATGAGCGGCACCCGGTATCGGCCCGCCGCGATATAGGCGATGATCGTCAGGGGACAGATGATGACGCACGCCACAAGTGAAGCAGGCCAGCGGCGCCTGTTTACAATCAAACCCAGCAAGGCCAACGGCCCCAGCACCCCGAAAGGAAAACCGAACGCGCCCCGCTTCCAGATCAACACGCGCAGGACGCTTGACCACCGGCGGTATACATACACATCGAAATTCCTCGGTATTTCGCGTGAGCTGAAAAAATTCGCGAACTTGCGGAGAAGTCCACGCACAAAATGAAGAGGTTGTTCCCGGATATACAGCAAACTTTCCGCATAGAAGAAAGCGGACGATGCCTGGCGATCCGGCGCCCCACCCTGCTCCGCCTGACGATATACGCGCATGACATCATCACCAGGCCGCATGGCTTCCGTAATGGACGATTGGGGATTGTTGCCCAGATAAAAATTGAACCCTCCGCTGCCCGGCACGGCGCTGAAATGTCCCGTCTCCCTCCCACTCAGCATGGCCACCAGAAGCAAAGGCATTGCGAATGCGACGACGGAAACAACGGCTCCTGAAAAGACCCGTTGCCTGAGTCGCTTCCACGTATCCAAAGCGCCGACGAGCAACACGAACGGCAAAAAAACAGCGCGCGTGAGCACGAGCATCGCCGCTACAAAACCCGTCGAAAAATCACGAAACCAACCCGTTCGCCCTGAAGCCAGAAGAATAAGCAACAGCGTCAGCCAGAACGTTTCCCACGTCGTCGGAAGAAGCTCGCCCTCCTGTGCAATCAACGGTCCATAAAAGACAAGTATCAGCCCCGCAATCAATCCGGCGCGATCCGAACAGAATCTCCTGCCAAGCCACCAGCCCATGACGCAGGTGAGCGCGCCCAACAGCGTCTGCAGCAGCCGGACCTGCATCGGCGCTTCACCGGCGATCCGGTATATACCGCTCAGAAAGAGCGGATAATAGAACGATTGCCAGAAGAACTTTTCCCCGAAGCCATACCCCCCGGCGAGATCCGTCGCAAGCTGGTGATAGGTCAAGGCATCCACAATCGGCAGCTCAAAGGTCGGATTCGCGCG
>CAZTYH010000079.1:0-6424 GCA_964617565.1 uncultured Verrucomicrobiota bacterium | reverse complement strand
CCCTTCTTATCGAACGCGTACCGGTGGAACAGGATACCGCGCGGCGCCTCGACCGCGCCCGCCCCTTCGCCCTCGCGGGGCTCGCTCTTTGCCAATTCCGGCTTGATGCCTGCCGTCAGCAGCTCATCAATGAGTTGCAGGCTGTGTTCGATCACCTGCACCAGCTCGACGACCTGCGCGACGTTGTTCATGTACGGATTGCAACACCCCTTCGTCAATCCGAACATCTTTGCGGTGGCCGCGGCCATCGGGAACAGATGCTCCGCATTCAGATTGAAACGCGCGAGCGCGCCTACCGCATAGGCCTCGCGGTGCCACTTGCACCACTTCGCCGTGGACTGCGGATGCACATACTCATTTACCGCCCGCTCGAACTCCTGCGGGGGCACGATCTCATCGCTATCCGTCGTGCCGATGCCGCCGTGATAGAACGAATAGAACCGGGGCGAATCCACCAACGCAACGTACTCCGTGGGCCGATCGAACGCGGGCAGCCTGTCCGCCACGCTGAGCACCACCTCCGCCACCGCTTTCAAATCAGGGATACATTCTTCCAGCGTCGCTTTCAGCTCACGCAGATATTTTTCCGTGGGGAGCCGGGCAAACCCGCCGGGCTTGACCGTTACCGGATGCGTCATACGGCCACCGATCTCTTCCATCCACTGGTTGCCGATGCGATGCAGCTTGATGATCTTCTTGACCACCTCAAGATGGGTCGAAACGAGCGGGACGACCGATTTCACACCGAGCAGGTCTGGCGCGACGAGATAACCGACGTGCAGGCTGTGGCTTTCCATCTGCTCCGAATAGTGCAGCAGCATGCGCAGCTTGTCGCACTGTTCGGACACCGTAATGCCCATCGCATCCTCGATTGCCTTGATCGCCGCGAAGGTGTGCGTTACAGAGCAGATTCCGCAGATACGGCTTACGATGGTCTGGATATCCTCGTAACTTCGGCCGAGCACCATGGCCTCAAAAAAGCGCGGCGCCTCCGGAACCTGCCATTCGCATTGAAGAATCCTGCCGTCCTCAGCACGCACGCGAATATTGCCGTGACCTTCAACGCGGGTAATGTGATGAACGCTGATATCAACCGTGTTACTCATTGGTGTGCTCCTGCTTGCTGTTAAACAGCAATAAGCGGCTCTTCAAGTCCTCGGCCGTCTTGCCGTACTTATCCATGACCTCGCGCGCCGCCTGGACGTTCGGGTCATCCACGTAGCCCCGGCAGCCGAAGCACCAGAATCCGGCTGAAGGACACGGCGCGTTGCAGCCCGCGCGCGTAATCGGTCCGAGACAAATTTCACCATATTCGAAGCGGCAGACGTTCCCGCGCATCTTGCACTCCACGCACACGGGATAATTCGGAATCACCGGCTGCTTGCCCATGACCAGGCAGCGCACGATGTAGGTGAACTCCTTGTTGTTGATCGGGCAGCCGTGCACCATGTAATCCACCTTGACCACCTCGCCTACCGACTTCGTCGGCATGGTGTTCAAGTGCGGCATCCCCCCGTCCTTGCCATACACCACGGACCGGACCTCATCCATGCCAAAGTTGTTCTTCAGCTTGTTCACTCCGCCCGTGGTAGCGCATGCACCGAGCGCAATGAGAATCTTCGCGCGCTCACGAATCTTCTTTATCTTTTCCTCGTCCTCAGGGCGGGTGATGGACCCTTCGATGATCGCGATGTCATATTCCTCGCTCTGTTCGGACATCGCCTCGCGCCACTCCACGGGCGTGATAACGGAAAGGAGATCCAGCAACTCCTCTTCCAGGTTCACGATCTGAAGCTGGCATCCCTCGCAACAGGCAAAATCGAAAATGGCAACCCTGGGTTTGCTCATCAGATGGCCTCCCTCACATTGGCGATTTCCGAATACTTGAAGACCGCGCCGTCCTGGCAGGCGTAGAGCCCGTTGACCTGGCAATGCCCGCACTTGCCGACTCCGCATTTCATGTGGCGCTCCAGCGAGACGTACATCCGGTCGGCCTTCAAACCGACCTTGTCCAGCTCGAGGATCACGAACTTGTACATGATCGGCGGCCCGCAAACCACGGCAACGGTTTTGGCCGGATCAATACGGACCTTCGGGATCAGCGTCGTGATGACGCCCACGTTGCCCTTCCACCCGTCGTCCGCGCGATCCACGGTTTCCATGAACGTCACATCCTTCGCCGCAGCCCAGCGCTGCATCTCGTCCGTAAACAGACGGTCGGCCGGTGTCTTCGTGCCGAAGAGGATCGTGACATGCCCGTAGTCATCGCGATGATCGAGCACATAATTGATCGCCGAGCGCACCGGCACCAAACCGATACCACCACAGATAAACAGGATATCCTGTCCCTTCATCGCGCCGTCCACCGGGAAATGCGTCCCGAAAGGCCCGCGGATGCCGACCTGGCGGCCCGCCGCCAATGCGTGCATCGCGCCGGACAGATTGCCGACCTTCCGCACAACCATCTGGAACGAACCCCGTTGTGTCGGCGACGACGAGACAGAGATCGGCGCTTCGCCGATGCCGGGGATGGATACCTCGACGAACTGGCCGGGCATGTGTCCCAGGTCGCGCCCCGAGGTGAGACGAAACTCGAAAAAGGTTTCGAGCGCTGTCATCGGCTCCACCTTCAACACGTCGGCCGACTCGGGAAGGTAGATGTCCTTGATTTCCTGAACCGGATTGCTCTGTATCATTTCTGCCCCTCCGCGAGTCTGTTGTAGATTTCCACCGGGTTCGCGATCTTCGTGACGCACGCGGTGATGCAACGCCCGCATCCGACGCACGCGATCTGCTTGTGCATGTCGTGCAGGTATTTCCCCTTGCGATAATAGCGATGGCGATACCGCTCCGCCTTTTTCTTCCGGAAATTATGTCCGCCCGCGACCAGCGCAAACTCGGTCAACATGCATCCGTCCCACACCCGTTCGCGCTCGCCTTCCTTGAGATTGTAAGAGACGGTGTCGCGAACGTTGAAGCAGTAGCACGTCGGGCAAACAAGATTGCACGAACCGCAGGAGAAACAGCGATGGGCCTTCTCCTCCCAGACCGGATGATCATAGGATTTCTCAAGCAGCGCGGGCAGCGCCTCGGGCTTTACCTTCAATTCGTGGCGGCGCAGCAGCTTTCGGTTCTTTTCCCACAACTCTTTCCGATGCTCCACATCGCGCGCGCCGGCGATCGGCGCGTTGGCGATTTCCGCCATCAGGACCTTCCCCTTTTCCGTGCGCGCCTCGACGAGGTAATCCGACCCGATACGGCTGACCAGCACGTCTCCGCCGGATTCCAGCACGGCCGTGCCCATGCAACCCGCGAAAACATTTTCGGAAGCGTTCTGAACATCACAGACAACGATTGTCGCGTTCTTCCGCCGCTGCAGGTAGTGAACGTCCGCGTTTCCCTCCGAAAAGACCACGTCCATCTGCATGATCGCGGCCATGTCGTACGGATGCACGCCGAACAGGACGAACGGTTCCGATTCGATCACGCTCTCGAACCCCTTCTCGCTGAATTTCAGGAGGGTTTCGCACGGAGGCTGCAGAAACGCCTTCGGCGCTGTGACGCTCACGTCGTAATCAAGGCGCAATTGGTCCGCCTGGTCGAGCTGATCGAATACGAAGCGGTCGCCACGGGCCTGGATGCCATAGACTTTCTGCTTTTTCAGCATACCGTCCACCCATCGGTTCAGGGCGGCCGGCTCAAGCTTCTTGATACTCATCTGGTGCTCCTTCTCGTTCAAATCCGAAAGGCGCGACAACGGTGATCGCGGACACTCCGACTGCCTGTTGACCTTCGTGATCTCCGCCACCGGTGAAAGTTCCGCGAGAGATTATCAAAATGAATCGGGCTCTGGCTAGTCCGGCGTACAAAAAAACCCTGTTATATTTCTTTCCGTCCCGCTTGAAGCATTCTTCGCTTTCGTGTAAACAGACCTGTGTTCTATCGGTAGTACTTTAGAGGCACAGACAACGACTGTTAAGCGCCCCGCCGGACATGGCATACCCCCCATGCCCGACCGGAATTGTGCCGGCCGTTTATTTTTATGGAAGGTGGGATCCGCAACATGTCCAACAAGGAAAAATTCGTTCCGGTCAATATTCTCGTCGTGAACGCGGGGAGCTCATCTCTGAAGTTCACCATGTTCTGCATGGCCAAGGAGCAAATGCTCGCGAAGGGTATCGTGGAGCGCATCGGGCTGAAGGAGCCAAACCTCGTCTACCAGCGGTTCGACGGACAGGAATTGCGCGAGCAGGTGAACGTCAAGAATCATGACGATGCGCTGAAAGTAGTCTGCGAAAAGCTCGTGGACAAGAAGTTCGGCGTATTGCGCAGCCTCAACGAGGTTGAAGCCATCGGACACCGCGTCGTCCACGGCGGCGAGAAGTTTCATGACTCGACGCTCGTCACGGACGAGGTCGAGCAAATCATCGAGCAGTGCGCCACGCTTGCGCCGCTGCACAACCCGCCGAACCTCGGCGGAATCGAGGCCTGCGAGCGTGTCTTTCCCGGCATCCCGAACATCGCCGTGTTCGACACCGCATTCCATCACTCGATGCCCCCCGCATCGTATCTGTACGCCATCCCCTACGAGTACTACGAAAAGTACGGCATCCGGAAATACGGCTTCCACGGCACGTCGCATAAGTTCGTCGCGCAGGCCACCGCGAAGTTCCTCGGCAAGCCGCTGAGCGACCTCAAGCTCATTACCTGTCACATGGGCAACGGCGCGAGCATCACCGCCGTGGAGCGCGGGAAGAGCATAGACACCAGCATGGGTATGACGCCGCTGAACGGGCTCGTGATGGGCACGCGTTGCGGCGACATTGATCCCGCCGTCGTGCTCTACCTTGTAAGACAGGGACTGAGCGCGGACGACATTGACAAGTTGTTGAACAAGAAGAGCGGGTTGCTCGGCGTCGCCGGCATCGGCAGCAGCGACATGCGCGACATCATTTCGGCGGCGGAACACGGCAACGACCAGGCGAAGCGCGCACTCTGGATGTTCGTTCACCGCCTTGTCTCCTACATCGGCGCGTACCACACGATTCTCGGCGGCGCGAACGCGGTCGTGTTCACGGGCGGCATCGGCGAAAACAGCGCGTACATCCGCGCCCGCGTCATCGCCAAGCTCGCGTGCCTCGGGTGTTATCTCGATGACGCGGTGAACCACGAGGTCGTGGCACGGCCCGCCATCGTGAGCACGAAGGAAAGCTCGTTGCTTGCAGTGGTGATGCCTACGAACGAGGAATTGATGATCGCCCGGGAAACGCTGCGGGTCCTGAAAGGCAGCCCGAAGGCGACAGAAACAGTTTGGGAATAGTTGATCCGGCAGAATCGCCGGAGGAAGGAAGACAGACATGGGACTTCTGGAAACCATTTTACCAAAAGCACAGGCCGCACATCGAACCCTTGTACTTGCGGAAGGACAGGACCCGCGCGTCATGGAGGCCGCGGCGAAGATCGCCAAGAAAGGCATCGCCCGCGTGATCGTGCTGGCGACACCGGAGGAGCGAGCGAAAAGCGCCGCCAACGTCTCCCTCGCCGGCCTCAACGTCAATGTGCTCAATTACCTGGTCGCGCCGGAAAAAGACCGCTTGATGCTCCGACTTTTGGAACTGCGAAAGGCGAAGGGCATGACGCCTGAACGGGCGCGCGAAGCGATCCAGAATCGCCTGTACTTCGGCAACATGATGGTACGGGAGGGCCTGGCTGACGGCCTCGTCGCAGGCAGCATTGCATCCACACCCGACATGGTTCGAACCGCCTTCCAGTGCATCGGTACGGCTCCGAATATCCGTATCGGCAGCAGTTGCTTTGTCATGGAACTGGCGCGCCCCACCGAGTCCGGCGAGCAAGTTCTGCTTTATGCCGATTCCGGCGTGAATCCGAATCCGACCGCGGAGCAGCTCGTGGACATCACCATCGCCACGATCAAAACCCACCAGGCGCTGATCGGCGGACAGGCGCGCGTCGCCATGCTCTCCTTTTCAACCAAGGGCAGCGCGAAGCATGAGCTTTCCGACAAGATGATCGAGGCCACGAAGCTCACGCAGGCGCGCGTCGAAGAACTCGGCCTCGATGCCGTCGTGGATGGCGAACTGCAGGTGGATGCCGCCATCGTGCCCGGGGTCGCCTCAAAGAAGTGCCCCAACTGCGCGATCCAGGGTAACGCCAACATCCTGATCTTTCCCGATCTCAATGCCGGGAACATCAGCTACAAACTGACCGAACGGCTCGCCGGCGCCATCGCCTACGGGCCGATCATGCAGGGACTCGCAAAACCGGTGAACGACCTCTCGCGCGGCTGCAGCGCGGACGACATCGTCGGCGTCGCCGCGATCACCGTCTGCCAGACGCTCGTGTAGCGGTTCTGTTTTCCAATCATTGGAACTTTTTTGCGCGTTTTTTCCAGGCATTGGAAAAA
>CAZTYH010000078.1:8514-13529 GCA_964617565.1 uncultured Verrucomicrobiota bacterium | reverse complement strand
CGTACATCGAATTTTCTGCGCCGCGCAGCGCGTTGCGTTACACGACGGATGAAAACCAGGCGGCGCTGTTGGCACACTTCACGCCCCTGCCGCATGAATGGCTGGAAGGGTTGGACGAAGAGACGGCCGAGCGGTTGGAGCGGGAGCATGAAGCGGTGCGGTTGATGCTGGAAGCGGCGATCCTCCGGGGAAAACAGGATACGGATGGCGCCTATGCTCTGCTGAGCGAGGCGCATACGATATCGCCGGACAATCCGGTGGTGCGAAACGAGATGGTGGCGATGCTGACAACTTCCGCGGAAAATGCGCGGCGTGGCGGCCGGCATGAAGATGCCGCCCTGCAATTCCGCACCGCGCTTAATCTTGACCCGCGCGATTTCTGGTCTCTCTACAACATGGTGGAACTGGCGATGATGGCGGGAGAACAAGAATTCGCCGTACAGGCGCTCTCCCGGGCGTTGGATTTTTATCCGGAATCGCCGCTGATGCTTTCGCTTTACGGGAAGTATCTGTTTTCAAGCGGGCACCCGAAAGAAGGCCTCGCCTTGATGAAGCAGGCTGTCGAAAAACAGCCGGGAAGCATGCTGTTGTCCGATGGATTGCGCATGCTGGCCGAATCGGCCGGGGATGCTCAGCTTGCGGCATGGGCGGCGGACAATATCCGCCGTATTGAAGCCTTCGTGGGGAAGCAAAAAGGCGGCCGCTGATCCGTATTCTCTTCGACATTGCCACGCTGATATTCATCCATTAACATTCGGCCCATGCGTCCCGTTATGAGCATATTGGCGGAGAAGCACCGGAACAAAATCGGTCCGGTCCTCTTCTTTCTTTCACTCGCGTTGTACGTGTTGACCTTGAGTCGTTACGTGGCGCCGGGGAACTTCGCCAAGATTGTTGTGCAGCATATTGGTTTGACTCCTTTCCCTCCGCTCTCGCGTTTCCTGTGGGGGTGGACGGCTAACATCGTTGCGGCGGTTTTGCCAGGGCCTGTTTCCTTCAAGTTGAACCTGATGAGCGCATTCTGTGGCGCCGCATCGGTCTGGTTGATGTATGTGCTTGTTTCAAGAATTCCGCGGGATCGCACGGCGGAGGAGAACGAAGCACGATTTCCGATGGAAGAGCTGCAAGTCCTTTCCGGCATTGTTGCGGCAGTGTTCATGGCGGTATGCACACCGTTCTGGGTGGTGTCGAACCGTGCCTATCCAGCCACCTTTGATGTTCTGCTTCTTCTTTTGACGGCATGGGTGACCGTGCGTTTTCTTGAAACGAAGAATTTAAAGTGGGGTTGTCTTTCGGCGCTGCTGTTCGGCCTGGGACTCACGCAGTTCTCAACGTTCATCCTGTTTGCGCCCGTCTATGTGCTTCTGATGGCATTCATTCTCTGGCGATCGGGATTGTTTCGCGCGCGGCATATCCTGCTGGTGCTCTTTTGCGGTCTTGCCGGCCTGACTCCATATTTCGTGGGGGCCCTTCAGTACATGCAGTCTCCCGCCTTCGAGTGGAGACAGTTTGGGACCTATTGGAAGGTGCTCTGGTTTGTCTGGCGCGAGCAATACATGGAACTTCGGTTCAGCGTTCCGCATGTAGGATGGTTGCTTGTTTTCATGGTGAACGTGCTGCCGTGGCTGGTGATCGTTGTCTTCCCAAAGCGCGCGATGACCCGTAGCGCCGTATTGGGCTCCCAATTTCTCCATGTATTGCTGGGTCTGCTTGCGATAGCCGTTCTGTTCAATGTGCCGATTGCACCTTGGCCGTTGCTCGGCACCCGGACGCTGCTGGTGATGCCCTACGTCCTGACTGCGATGTGGGCCGGCTATATTGCAGGATATTGGTACCTGTTCTTCTATCAGCAAAGCCGGTTTGAGATTAAAGGCCGTTTTAAAATACGACCGCTGGGTCGCCCGATTTATCTTCCGCTCATGGCGATTATTCTTGTTGGCGCCGCGGCATGGAATATCCGGGAAGCAGATGGTCGGGCCGCAGACGTCGCCGCAATGTTTGCCGAGGAAGTGCTGGAGAATCTCGACGGTCGGGACTGGTTGATTTCAAACGGCGTGGTGGATGATCTGATCGCCATATCGGCTGCGGAAAAACAGATACCTTTGCAGTTGGTGAATGCCTCCCAGGCAAGCGGCGCTTATCTTAAATATCTCGGGTCTCTATTCCAGGATCCGCGTCTCCGGGGGTTGGCGCAGGTTGGATTGCAGCCGTTGCTTGCGGAGTGGTTCGTGACCGATCCGGAGGTCCCCCGCAAAGTGGCGATTCTGGGCATTTCCGATCTGTGGATGGCCGAGGGCCTTTTGCCTGTGCCGTACCGGGTGATGTTTTTCGGCGCGCAGAATACGGACGACATAGATGCGGATGAGTACTTCAGAAAAAATCGCGAACTGTGGGACGGCTTGGGCATGCAGATCGCCGAAGCGGCGGCCCGGCCGGGTCCTTCCCAGCCGTGGGTGCAATGGATTCAGACGCATGTGAGCAAGGTCGCAAACAACGCCGGTGTTTTGCTGGAAGATCTTCAACGCCGGGATCTTGCTTTTGAGGCTTACGCTTCAGCGCGGCGGCTGGACAGCAATAATATCAGCGCCCTGCTGAATATGCTGGACATCGCGCATGCGGAATCCCGGCCCGAGAAAGAGGCGCTGGATAAAGAATTCGAGGGTTTTGTTGAGAAAATGCGCACGCGCCTCCGCCTGTGGTCGCTTGCGCAACATTACGGCTACGTGCGTCGGCCGGAGGCGTTTGCCAGTCTCGGATGGGCATGGGCCATATCGGGCAAGGCCGGCGCGGGGATGAGAGAGATCCAGCGGGCGGCCGCCGCGGGCGCCAATCGTAAGCAGGTTGAGCATGCCATGGCGGCACTCTACGTCATGCAGCGGATGGATGCCCAGGGCGAGCAATCCTACCTTGCGCTGCTTGAAGAAAATCCGCGGGATGCCCGGGCCGTGTTGGGATTATTGCGTATTGCGGTGAGGAAAGGCGACGTTCATCTGGCCGCCCAGTACCTTGCCCAGCTGCGTGACATCGGTGCGCCTGAAGAGATGGTGGCCATGGAAGAGGCGGGGATCGAACTGCTCGACGGCAACACGGCCATTGCCGAAGAAATTCTGCTTCGCGTCGTGAAACAGAATCCAAAGAACCTGCGCGCATGGAGCATCCTGTCCCTTATTTCAGAGACAAAGAAGGTACGCGAGGAAGCGGAAGCGACTCTTGCCTCGGCCGCCGCGCGATCGCCGGAGGTGCTGCTGGTGATGGCGTATGCGGCGGCAAATCGGCGCGATGTGCGAAGCGCGCGAAGTCATCTCGAGCAATTGTTGCGAATGCAGCCGGCGAGTGTACCGGCGATGGAGGCCATGCTGAGCCTGGACGTGATGGAATCGCGTCGCGATCTCGCGGAAGAGCATCTGGAACAGTTGCTGAGAATTGATCCTCGCAATGCATTCGCGAATTACGTGCTGGGAACCATCCAGTACGCACGGGGAGAGCTGGTTCTTGCCGAAGCTTCATACCGGGTGAGCGTTGAAACGAATCCGACCGGCGAAGCATTGAACGATCTGGCCTGGATATTACAGAGAAAGGGACAGGCGGAAGAGGCATTGCCTTTAATCCAACGCTCATTGGAGATGAACGAGAACAATGCTGCGGCATGGGATACGCTGGGCGTTGTTCTGCTGCAGTTGAACCGCCTGAATGAGGCCAAGGAAGCGCTCGAAAAAGCGCTTGCGCTGCGGCCCGGCGCTGCGGCAACGATTCTTCACATGGCACAGCTTTACGAGAGCATGGGGATGGTTTCGGAGGCGCGCCAATTGGCGGATCCCCTGCTGGCCCGTCCTTCCGAGATGTCGCCGGATTCCTACGACGACCTTCGCAGATTGCTGGAGCGGCTGCGCGCGGCTGGCGGGACGCGTTGAATGGCCGATCTGCGATAGAAACGTTGAACATCGAACACGCAACATTCAACATTGAAGTCATTGTCAAAACGATGGATCGCGCGGCTGATTCTCTGCTGGTTTTACAGTGCCTGTTCTGATCTCTCCGCGTCCGATATCCGGATTATCAGTCTTTCCCCAAGTCTCACCGAAATGATTTGTGACATGGGGATGTCCGACATGCTGGTCGGGCGTTCAAGTGCGTGTGATTACCCGGAATCGGTAAAAACCATTCCTGTGGTCGGGGATTTCGGCAGGCCGAACTGGGAACGAATCATCCGTATCAATCCCGATGTCGTGGTGGCAACGGACCTCGAGCGTCCGGCTATGCTTAAACGGCTGAAGTCAGCTGGCATCCATGTACTGCTGCTCCCCTGTGAAAACTGGCAGGCTCTTCTCGATGCCGCCCGTTCCATATCGCAGGTGGCAGGCCGTTCGGAATCGGGGGAGGACTGGATTTCAAACATGCAGGCCCGAAGGGATGTCCTGCGGGAGAGGGTTCATAATTTTTATGCGGGCCGTCCACGCCCCCGGGTGTATGCGGAAGTGTGGGGCAATCCGCTCACGACCCCTTCGGGGTCCACGTTTATCAGCGATCTGATCACACTCGCGGGCGGGATGAATATCGCCGAGGCGCTGGATGGAAAGTACGTGCATGTCAGCGCGGAATGGGTTGTGCGGCAGGATCCTGATGTCATCCTGCTCGCGTACATGCTGGGCTCAGCGGATGCGGCGGTTGCTGTGAAATCGCGGGTGGGTTGGTCCGCGCTGCGCGCGGTGCGCAACGATGCAATATGCTCATCCATTCCGCCCGATCATCTGCTGCGTCCCGGACCCCGCATGCTGGACGGGGCGAAGGCCTTTGCGGAGTGGTTGATGCAGAGGCGCCGGGATGGTGTAGTAGTCGAGTGATGGGGGTGCGGGATTGGGGAGAGGGCTTTGCCGCGATTGACACGGCAAGTTCATGGGCATAGCTTTCAAACGGCAAAATGAATCATGGAGCATCATCTGACTCAGGCCGGGCGGCAAGGGCCCGCGCGATTATGGCGCTGTCTGTGCTCGTGATTGCGTCCAGTCTTTTCCTTG
>CAZTYH010000078.1:6653-8414 GCA_964617565.1 uncultured Verrucomicrobiota bacterium | reverse complement strand
GCCCGCGCGATTATGGCGCTGTCTGTGCTCGTGATTGCGTCCAGTCTTTTCCTTGGCGCGGATTGGCAGAATCCAGGGGCCCTGTTTACGCCGGAGCAGGCCGGCATTTTGAGCATGCGCCTCTGGAGGGTTGGCGCGGGCGTCCTGGTAGGGGCATCGCTTGCCATAGCGGGCGTGGTCTTGCAGGCCGTGTTACGTAACCCGCTGGCGGAACCCTACGTATTGGGTCTTTCTTCCGGCGCGGCGCTGGGAACCGCTTTGTGCATCGTGGCGGGCGGCATAATGGCGGGGCCAATGCTTCTGCCCGCCGGCGGATTTGCCGGCGCCATGGCAAGCCTTGCGATCGTATATGCCCTGGCCTGCGTGGGCCGGAAAACGGCTCCCCACACGCTGATTCTCGCGGGCGTGGTGTGGAGTTCCTTGTGCGGCAGCCTTCTCATGTTTCTCGTTTCCCAATCGTCCGCCGAAGGGCTTCACGCGGTGATGTGGTGGTTCCTCGGCGACTTACAGGTTTTTGATTCGCGACTGGTGCTCGGCGCGGCGGGTTTCGCGGTCCTCGCGCTCGGCCTGTTGGTTCCACGGCTTCGTCACATGAATGTGTTGATGCTGGGTGATGAGGTCGCGGGGCACGTCGGGCTGCGTCCGGAGAGCGCGCGCAAATGGCTGCTGGTCATTTCGGCGCTGCTGGCGGCCGCGGCTGTTGCGATCAGCGGTTTGATTGCGTTTGTCGGGTTGACGGTGCCGCATGCAGGACGCGCATTGGTTGGACCGGATCACAGGCGGCTGGTACCGGCGGCGGCATTCATGGGAGCCGCGTTTCTGACGTTCGTGGATGGAATTGGCCGCACGGTCATGTATCCGGTGGAAGTTCCGGTCGGCGTTCTTACAGCCATGGTCGGCGCGCCTTTCTTCCTGGTGCTGTTGAGGCAAAGGCAGAAAAGAGTCTGGAGCTGAGTTCATGGACGATAACGCGGACAAGCAGGATCCGGTTCTGGAAGCAGAAGATGTTTCTGCCACCTATGATGGCCGGACGGTCTTGAACCACATCTCGCTTCGGGTTCACGCCGACGGCGTGGTCGGGCTTATCGGTCCGAATGGCTCCGGCAAAACGACCCTGCTCCGGTTGTTGAGCGGGGCGTTGCGCTGTAGCGCGGGGATAGTGCGCGTGATGGGGCAAGGCGTTGAACGTTTTGCCAAGAGGGACCTGGCGCGCACGCTCGCGTTTGTTCCGCAGGCGGTCGAGGTGCCCGTGGCGTACACGGTGGCGGATGTCGTGGCGATGGGGAGGACCCCGTATGTTTCCGGGTGGGCGCCGTTATCGTCAAAAGACCGGGATGCGGTGCGACGGGCGATGGCGTTGATGGATGTAGAGGCTCTGTCCGAGCGGCCGATTGACGAATTAAGCTCAGGCGAGCGTCAGCGCGCAATCGTGGCGATGGCATTGGCGCAGGAGCCGAAGATTCTTTTGCTGGATGAACCGATCGCGCATCTGGATATCCAGCATGCGTGGACGCTGATGAGCCTGATCGCGCAGATGAATCGTGAGCAGCAACTGGCCGTGGTGGTATCGCTGCATGACTTGAATCTGGCCGCGGAGTTTTGTCCGCAACTGCATCTTCTGGATGGCGGCACTACGGCTGCGTCCGGCGCTGCGGCCGAAGTGCTGGACCCGGCGATTCTTGCGCGCGTTTACAGGCATCCCGTCGAAACCATACAGCGAGGCGACGGCCGGTTGGTGGTCGTCCCGGGCGCGAAGTGAAG
>CAZTYH010000078.1:2610-6553 GCA_964617565.1 uncultured Verrucomicrobiota bacterium | reverse complement strand
TGCAGTACGATCTGCACTGCGGCGAGGTCCACCCACACGCGCGGATCGCCGGGCTGCCGCGAAAGATATCGTTGCAATGCATGAGCCAGCAGATCCATCCGCCGTGCATCCGCGTACATCTTGGCGATCATCAGGTAGTAGTTGGGCGGGATGTTGGTGTCGTTCAGGATGTTCATGGTGAGCCCCTGGAAGGGCCCGTCCATGCGCAGCCGGAAATACAGGTCAGCCAGTTCCATGGCGGCATTGAGCTCGCCCTGGCCTGAGGCAAAGAGAGCTTCCAGTTCCACGCGCCTGAGATCGGCCGTTTCGGTTTCGCGAATCTGGTTGAGGAAGTCGCGCACCTTGGTGTTGGCCGGGTCAAGCTTCAGGAATTTTTCGATGAGGATGCGCGCATCGGTGAATTCGCGTTGTTGCATGTGTACATCCGCCAGCCGGAAGTTGGCTTCGGGGCTGAGCGGGTAAAGATCAATCGCCTGCTGGAACGCGTATTCGGCCTGGTCGAACATGCGCCGGTACGAATAGATCCCGGCGATGGCGCCACGCAGTTTCGAGAACGTTTTACGCGCGACGACATCGCGCAGGAACTTCGGATTACTCAGCAACCGGTCCGTGTACCAATCCCAGAATTTCCGGTCGTTTTCGACGAGATCGGGGGAGAGGTTCGGGATCTGGTCGTTGTTGATTTTCATGATCAATCCGTGGGGTTCGAGATAAGGATACATCCACGGGATCACATAGCTTTCCTCGACGTAAAACGGGTGCTTATGCTTGTTGTAATCGAAAATCATGCGCGCGAGGATTCCGTTGATCATCATGACGCCCTGCACGCCCTGCACGCTGACGCGTCCATCCTGGAACTGCACCTCGGCGCCAGCCGGAATGCGTCCGGCCTGGACATCCTCGACGTATTTCTGAAACGCCACGTTGCTGTCCTGCTGGGATGGAATCCAGATCGTGTCGCCGTAGAGATCGCGCATTACGCTCATGTACGTGTTATCGGCGAGCGCGTTCTGGGTGATCAGGTACACATCGGTGCGGACCTTGGCGCAATAGATCATGTAGGTGGGCACGAATCGTCCCGGATCGGTACCTCCGTAGAAAATGGCGTTGGTGCCCATTGGCTGCGGATAGCCCGGGGTGGGGTAATCGGCCCAGACTTGCTCGAATTCCTCGGGCGAAAGCTCGTATTCGAAATCGGCGCGAATTCCTTCCTCGCCCTGGAGCTGCCAGTTTCCGAACTGCCAGCCGAAGTCATGACCATTTTGTTCCACGCCTCCGACGATCTTCAGGTATTCGTCGTCGTATGCGTTGCGCAGCACGAGGGCAAGCGGGAGAAGGGCCACGGCGGTGATGCCCGCAAATTTAACTGCGCCGCGTCCGCCGGCAATCACTTCAATCCACGTCAGGCCGAAAATCAGCCCGTAGGCGATCCAGAGGGCAAAAACGGCGTGCGCCTGGATGTACTGCACGCGGCCGATGAAGAGCGTTTGCACGTCGAGCTGGGGGTATTGAAAGACAAGGAAAATGACGGTCAGGGACAGGAAAGTGAGTATCGTGGTCCAGAGCCAGTTTCGCGCCCGCCGGTCAAGAAAGCGCCAGAAGACCGGGATGAGCAGGGCGAGTGCCGAAATCCACCACATGAACTGGGTTACAACGGATATGTAATCCCGCGGATTGGTGATGACCGTGTTCAGCAGCGCAAAGAAGTAGCCCGGATTCTGGACGGCATGCTTGAGATTCGCCACAGGATCTATCTTCTCGTATTGCCCGCGCGTGAAAGCGTGTTTGAAGCCTTCCTGTGTGCGAGGATAGCCCCAGTTGATGGGCGGATTCTGTTCGGACGAAAACGGCAGGTAGGCATAGAAGGATAAGCCGAGGAGCATGCTGGCGATGATGAGGGTGACGCGTTTCCACTCGGTGAACAATCGCCGTTCAATCAGGAACAGGCCGGCCGGCGATACCAGGAAAAGAATCGCCATCATGACGGTGAGGTGCTTCTGGCGCAGCGCGGCTTCCGACGCAACGCCTTTAATGCCCGCCGCTTTCCAGATCAGGTATCCAGCCACCAGCAGACAGCCGGCGGCCATGCAGTCGCGGAACAGCCGCCGGTCGCGGAACCAGATAGCTGCCGCCAGTCCGAGTCCTGCAAAGAGGATGGTCTGGTGGTTGGTGAAGGCGAGGCCGAACAGAAAACCGGTGAGATAGAGCAGATAGTCTTCCCTGGGGCGGCACATCCAGTGATAGGTCAACAGGATGATCAACGTGAGGAAGAGCGCGTTCAGACTGTACACCTCGACGATGACCGATTGCGACCAGAGCACGGGGCTGAACGCGAAGAGCAAGCCGCCGGTCACACCGCCTACCCAGCAAATGAGTGATTCGGTTTTAAGGCCCAGCGTTTCAGTTGCCCGCTTGCTGCTGCGAAGCATGTCGGCGCCGGACCGGCTGATCAGCAATGCCAGCACTGCGCATGCGGCGGCGCCGCACACGGCAGAGCAGAATGCGACGCCCCATGCGGGGTTGGGATGGCCGTTGTAACGGACCCATCCGAAAATCCACTGGAAAAACCAGGTTAAGAGCGACCAGATCGGATAACCGGGTGGGTGGGGAACGCCGAGATAATCCGAGGCGACAGCCAATTCTCCGGAGTCTTCCAGCGTGACGGTGGGTGCAAGCGTGTACCAATAGGCCCCGAGCGAAATGATGAGTGTAGTCCAGAAGGCACTCCAGTCCACTTTTCGAAAGAAAGGGCCTGTTTCGCGATCAAAAAAGGAGATTCCCTCCGCCCCGATTGCCGGTTCTTCCCGCCCGGCGGTATCTCTTTCAGCCATGGCTATGAATCCAATCTTCGAAGATGTGACCTGCCCTGATGTAAGAACGCCGAAAAGTAGGGCTTTTGAGCCCCCATCGTCAAGCTTTGAACCCTTTGACCATGCAAGAGCCTCGGGCGTTCATGTGATAGTTACATGGGGGAGGTCCGGAGCAGGACGAGGGCGACGGTCAGCCCGTAAAGGACAAGGTCCACCAGGAGGGGGATATCGGTGAGAAGGATTTGTTCGGGCTGATCGCCTTTTTCGTGGCGGTAAACGAGGTCGAGATACCTGAAAATACCGAAAATAACGAATGGAATTGTGAACGCGAGATGCGTGGTTTGGAACTTTTCGACGGTATCGGGCCACAAGGTGTAAAGGGAATAGGATACGATCGTTGCCGCGCTGACGATGGCGATGAGTTGGTCCAGCAATTGCTGGTCATACCGCGCAAGATTTTCGCGAATATCCGTTCCAAGGTCGCTGAGTACGACTTTCTCGTGCCGCCGCTTGCACAAGGCCAGGAAAAGCGCAAGCAACAGGGTGCAGAGGAGCAGCCATGGCGAAATGCGAACCCCTTCAAGAACGACGGCGCCGGCCAGCGCGCGCAGTACAAAGCCCGCTGCAATGACAAAGAGATCTATCAACGCCACCTTCTTGAGCACCAGCGTATAGGCAACTTGAAGGACGACATAACCCGCGACGACGTAAAGAAGTGAAACAGACAGGGTCCACGAGACGATGATGCCTGTTGATATCAGGGAGGCGGCAAGACCCAACGCGGTGGAGATTGAAATCCGGCCGGCGGCGACCGGGCGATTCTTTTTCTTTGGATGCGCGCGGTCGGCCTCAATGTCGCGCGCGTCGTTGAACAGGTAAACACCGCTGGAGACCATACAAAATGCAATCGCAGCAAAGAGCACGGTCCAGAAGGCGCTCGGGTTCAGGCTCTGCTGGCGGTCGCCCAGGGCGAAGATAAAGGCCGCAAAAACGACAGCGTTTTTGGTCCACTGTTTCGGACGCAGCGCGAGGAATACGTCATGGAGCCTGATCTTGTCCATTCATGCCCCCCCGGCGGCCACGCTTTTCGGATTTATCGTTCGGGGCCTGCGCCGCAACCCGCATCGGAACAG
>CAZTYH010000078.1:0-2510 GCA_964617565.1 uncultured Verrucomicrobiota bacterium | reverse complement strand
CCACGCTTTTCGGATTTATCGTTCGGGGCCTGCGCCGCAACCCGCATCGGAACAGGAGCTTCCAGACCATCCACAGTGCTTCGTGCACGATATCCGAGCTCATCTTGGACTGACCGGAGCGGCGTTCTTCAAAAGTGATCGGGACATCCACGATACGAAAACCCAGCATCCATGCCGTGTGCGTCATTTCGATTTGAAATGAATATCCGTTGGATCGAATGCGATCGAGATCAATAGCCTCCAGCACGGCGCGGCGGAAGCATTTGTAGCCCCCGGTGGGGTCCGTGAACGGCAGTCCGGTAATGAGGTGAACGTAGGCGCCGGCGCCGCGACTCAGGATCAACCGGCTGAGCGGCCAGTTGATGACGCGGATGCCGCCGACATAACGGGAACCGAGTACGAGGTCGGCGCGTTCCGCGGCTTCGCGGATGCGTGGGATGTCGCGCGGATCATGGGAAAAATCGGCATCCATTTCGAAGATGAACTCGTAGCGCCGTTCAAGTGCCCATTTAAAACCGGCGATGTAGGCCCGGCCCAATCCCTGTTTTCCCTCTCGGTGGAGGACGTGGATTCGGGGATCCGCCGCGGTCATTTCGTCGAGCAGCTTGCCGGTCCCGTCGGGGGAGTTGTCGTCAACGAACAAAATGTCCGATTCGGGACGATGGCCGAAAACGGCCCGAGCTATATCCCGGACATTTTCCTTTTCGTTATAGGTTGGGACGACAATCAAGGTGTCGTTCATGCGTAAGGCACTTTACGCAAAGGGCGCTGAAACGGCAAGGCGCATCCTGTTGATTTACCCCTGTATTCGAGTATGCTAGGCTGAAAGCAATGAAAATGGAAATCCATACCTACGGTGATGACGTGCTGCGGGAAAAGGCGGAGCCTGTGGGCGAGGTAAACGAGGCAATTCGCGCGCTGGCGAAGAGCATGATCGAGACCATGCACGCCGAAAACGGGGTTGGCCTGGCTGCCCAGCAGGTAGGACGCACGGAAGCGGTGTGCGTGGTGGAGGTCCCGCCGGAGTACGATGCGGATGAGCAGGGGAGTCGCTTCAACCCGGACGTACAGATGCCGCTCGTGCTGGTTAATCCCGAAATCGTCGAGGCATCGAAGGAGCAGGAAACCGCGGAAGAGGGGTGTCTGAGCTTCCCCGGAATTTACGCGCCCGTGAAGAGACCGGTTGAGGTGCTCGTGCGCTTCCTGGATTTGGGCGGGAAGAGCTGCGAGCTTCGCCTGAAGAAGTTTGTGGCGCGCGCAGTGCAGCACGAGATGGATCACTTGAACGGGGTGCTTCTCGTGGACCGTATGTCTTCGGTGAAGCGCATTGCGCTGCGCGGCCAGTTGAAGCGCATGAAAAACGAAACCCGCGAGGCGCTGGGTATTGCGTAGCGAACGAGCCTTATTCCGGGAGCTCTTCCCGGTCTTCCGCCTGGGCGGCTTGTGCTTCGGCGGCTTCGGCGATGGGGGATTCGCTCTGGAATGGGAAGGAGCGCGCTTCTTCGCTGCCCCGCCGCTGCAAGAACTCTTTCGCCAGTTGAAGGTATGCGACGGCGCCGACAGACTGGCGGTCATAATCAATGATCGGCTTGCCGAAGCTGGGCGCTTCACCGAGCCGGATAGTGCGCGGAATCAGCGTTTCATAAATCCGGTTTCCGAAGTGCTTGTACACGTCCTGCACGACGGCCTGTGATAAATTGGTGCGCCCGTCGTACATCGTCATGATGATGCCTTCGAGGTGCAACTGCGGATTGGTACCGCTGGTCCTCAGCTTTTCGACAAGATCAATAATCACGCTCAAGCCCTCCAACGCGTAGTATTCGCATTGCAGGGGGATGAGAAGGGATTCCGCCGCCGTCAGCGCGTTCATGGTGAGAATACCGAGCGACGGAGGGCAATCCACAAAAATGAAATCGTAGCGATCCTGCTCCAGGATGGGGGCGAGCGATTCTTTAAGCCGGTGCAGGTAATTATCCGCCCGCGCGATGTCTACTTCGGCACCCGCAAGGTCGAGCTCGGAGGCGATGATGTCGAGCCGCTTGTATGTTGTCGGACGAATGACGTTTTCCACACCGACTTCGCCGAGCAGGGCTTTGTAAATGCTTTGTCCGGGCGTTTTCTCAACCCCGAGTCCACTGGTGGCGTTTGCCTGGGGGTCGAGATCAATGAGAAGAATGTTCTGCCGCTGAACTGTGAGGCAGGCGGCCAGGTTGATGGCGGTCGTGGTTTTTCCCACGCCGCCTTTCTGGTTGGCAATTGCTATGACCGGAGTCGCCATAATCGGGCCGTAGAATAAGCGGAGGTTCGAAGCGGGACAAGCGTCAAATCAGGGGGAAGAAGTCAGAGATCAGAGGACAGCAGGATTCCTGCTCTCTGACCTCTGACTCCTAGCTACTGACGTCTGTCCTCTGAGTCCTGACTCCTCTCTTCCGTCCCCGGCTCGAGCCCTTTCACTACGCCGTCAATCTGCTCCATCTTTCCGTCGAGTTTCCCCAGCCGCTTTTCGGCCT
>CAZTYH010000077.1:2366-13601 GCA_964617565.1 uncultured Verrucomicrobiota bacterium | reverse complement strand
GAAATCCTCCCGTTCAACCATTCAACCGATCACGACGCTTCTTTTTTCGCAACAATCAAAACCTTGTCGCCCGTCACACCGACCACCTTGATCAGTGTGCCCGTCTTCAATTCCTCTTTGCTTTCTGAGATCGCTTCAAATTCACCGAGCCGATTCTGAACCACAACAGAAACCTTGCCGGCGCCGTTCGCCGGGATTGTCAGATAAACAGAGCCTTCCTTCCCGACGGCATTCTGCAGGTTCAGCACGCCACCCTTGGACTGCAGCTTTCTCATGCCCTGGAAAATCCAGGCAACGACCCATACCGCGATACTGCCGGCCACAAACGCACCGATCACCGCGAGCGTTGCGCCCACTTCGCTTCCCAGCAACGCAAGCCCGGCAAGTCCGAAGATCATGAAAAATGCGGTGATGCCCTGCATGGAGAGCAAACGGAAACTGGCGTCGGTCCCGCTGAGGTCGGCATCACTGCTCTCGCCCACCCCGTCGAGATCCGCATCCCCCATGCCCGCAAAAAACTGCAGGACGAGACGAATAACAAAAAGCGCGCCACCGAAAATCGCGCATACTTTGAAGGCAAGATCCAGACCGTTCATCAGCGTTCCTCCCGAATGACGTACGGATCACTCTATCTTAACGCGAAGAGAACGGCAATAACCGATGGAGGAAATCGGGCAAGCGGGCGCGGCGCGCGGCCTCTCAGGATGCCTCGGCCCGGCCAGCCCTCTCGAGGAATTCGCTGCCATGCCGGGCGATTCGCCCATCAATCATGTAAAGCACGTCCTCGGCGATATTCGTGGCATGATCAGCAATGCGTTCCAGGTAGCGGGAAACCGAAAGCAGCGCGATCAACGAATCCAGCCGCTCGGGGTGGACCAGGATGGCCTGCTTGACCTGTTCGTACATCGCCCGGTTGATCTCGTCCACCTCGTCGTCCATCGCGCACACCTCGCGCGCCGTCTGGGCATCGAGGTTGACCAGCGCATCGAGACTCTTGCGGAACATCACCTGCGCCCGGGCTGCGAGGCCGGGCAGATCGAAAGGCACGTCCACCGGGGCGTGCGCGTTCAGAAGAAGGGCCCGCTGGGCGATGTTCACGGCAAGGTCGCCGATACGCTCAAGGTCATTGTTCAGCTTGAGGACCGCGATAATGTAGCGCAGATCAATCGCCACCGGCTGATGAAGAGCGAGGATCTTCAGGCATTCTTCTTCGACATCAATTTCCGCGCGGTCAATCTCCACGTCATCCCGTACGACCTGCTCGGCCAGCTTGCTGTCCCGCGCCGTGACGGACTGTACCGCCCGCCGGACGTCCTCCTCGACCACGGCGCACAGGGAGAGAAGCATTTTTCTCAATCGCTCGATTTCACGTTGAAGATGAATTGGCATGATGATCTCCGCTGATCTCAAAACACATCATAGCGCAGCAACCCCCGGCTGAACAGCGCCGCGTACAAGTCTAATCAATTTCTAACACTCCGCCAGCAGTGCGAGGCGCCTTTCGAATCGCAGGGGCGTCAGCCCGGCGCAATCTTCCAACAGAGCCCTTTGCCATCGGAAATTCCGATCCGCCGGCTGAATCCATCGGTAATAATCGGAGCCTTGCGATGCGTCTGCAATGGACCGGATCACTTCGACTTTATTTTCGCGCACAAGGTCGGCCAGCAACTCAACGATCGCCGCATCCGGCTCGCCCATCCTTTCGGCAAGGGCTCGCACCGTAACCGCGCCACTATGCTGCAGCACATTGGAGATAATGAGATTGAGCGGACGGTGGGGCCGGGAAACCACATCGGGCTTTTCCATTCTTTCCTCCGAATAGCGGGGGCCGCCGGAACATCCGACGGCCCCCCGGTAAACAGATCAGAAGCTGGCGACAAGGTCCAACTGGATCCTCTTGTAGTCCACTTCCTTATCGAGTCCCTTCTTATCCATGAAGTACGTCACACCCGCCTGCCAGTTTTTCTGGAGCTGATACTTGAACGACACTTTGTGTCCCTTGCCATCCGTGCCGCCATTCCAGGAATCGGAATCGGCCAGCGCGCCGACCCACGCATCCTTCTCCAGGCGCCGGTAATCGTAGGCCAGTTCGAACGTGTTCGGGTCTTTCGCCTTGCCCAGTTTGCCGCCGAATGAATAACCCTTGTTATCGCTGTCCGCGTCCTGGTTGCTGACGAACGTGCCGAACAGGCTGACCGGCACTCCGAGATCGAAATCGAGCTGAACGAAAGGCTCGATCGAACCGTACTCCGTGGCGTAGAGGAAATTGGTCTTGCCGGCCGAATCCACGACGCTCTTCTTGCTGTTGCCGAAGCTGCTCATCTTCCCGCTGCCGTCAATGAGCGGATAATCTTCCAGGTGCTCGAACTTGTAATAGCTGACGCCCGCAAGCACCGTTACCTTGTCGGCCGGGCTCATCTTCAAACCGGCCTGCGCGCCGTAAAGCATCGCTTCGTCATCCGAACTGCGCTCCTCAAGCCAGAACGCGCCCGCGTTCGCCAGGAACTGGACCTCGGTCCCCAACTTATACTTGAGGGCCGCGCCTTCAGGAGTCAGGTCGCCATCCCAGATGTAGTCGGTCACCGCGATGAAGGGGTTCTTCATCTTGCCGCCGATCAGGTTGAGCCCCTTGATCATCTCGGGATGATAATCCACATACGCGAGGTCGAGCAGGAAGTCCTTCGGACCGAACCCGCCTGTCAGGGTCTGGTTGCGCGACACAGGATCGCTGCTGGACCCGGTGGCGAGCCCGATGCCGACATCCACCTCATCATTCACCTTGGTATAAGCGCCAAGACGTGCCCGGACACGGGCGCGATCCCGGTTGTCCTTACCATCCTCATCCACGCGCTCCAGGCGGAATCGCACATCGCCTTTCACCTTCGTATTCTCATACCATTCCGCGGCATGGGCCGTGCCCATGGCCATCAAGACTGCTATCGTTACTCCCCATATTATTTTTCTCATGAATCTCTTCTCCTCACCCTTTCTGTTTCGTGTTTAACAAATCAACGGCCATTGAACTTTCAGCTCACTCGGTCACGCTCTATCGAATCACCTCCCGCGTCGCGAATTTCTGTGTGATGATCACGGCAGAAGGTAAAGGCGGCTTGTTAGGGGGATATGAGGCGAACGTCAAAATTCTGCAAAGGCCGAATTATATGGCTGGCAGATGAATGGTGAACGCACTGCCCTGGCCGGGCGCGCTTTCAACCGATACGCGGCCCCGGTGGGCCTGGGCAATGTGCTTAACGATGGCGAGCCCAAGGCCGGTGCCGCCCATCTGGCGGCTGCGCGCCTTGTCCACGCGATAGAATCGCTCGAACAAGCGCGGCAGATGGTCGGGCGCGATCCCGCAACCGTGGTCGGTCACTGTGATTAGAATCTCGCCCACCGCGGAGCGCGCAGCAACAAGCACCTCCGCACCCGCTTCGCTGTACTTAACGGCGTTATCAACCAGGTTCACGACAGATTGTTCCAGCAGCGTCGCGTTTATGCTGGGGGCAAGCTCCGGCGGACAGGAAAGGTCGAGACGAACCTGTTTCTCCTTTGCCTTGATCTGACAAGACTGGATCGCCCCGGCCAACACCGGCTGTAAGGCCTGACGTTCCAGGGGCACCTGTCCGTGCTCGGCATCCTGCTCGATGCGGGAAAGCATCAGCAGATCCTCGATGATCACATTCAGGCGGTCCGCCTGCCGTGCAATGATGTCGAGAAACCGCCGCGCATCTTCGGGCCGTTCCACCGCGCCATCGGCAAGGGTTTCCACGAACCCCTTGATCGAGGTAATCGGTGTTTTCAGTTCGTGCGACACGTTGGCGACAAAGTCGCGGCGCACGTTTTCCAGCCGGCGCAGCCGCGTGACGTCGTTCATCACGATCAAGGCGCCCAGGCTGCGGCCTTTTGCATCCCTCAGGCGCGCCCCGCTCAATTGGAGATATTTTTCTTCGCCATCATGCAGCACGATATCGCCTTCTGTCGGGCAGGTGTCGGCCAGCGTTCGTGACACAAAATCCTGCAGCGCCGGATTCCGTATCACCTCGCGCAAGCCCCGTCCTTGAACCTGGATGACGTTGAGACGGAAGAGATTCGCCGCCGCCGAGTTGATATTGATAATGCGCTCCTCCGGATCCACGGCCAGGACCCCCTCCACCATGCTGGCCATCACCGCGGCCTGCTCATTGCGCTGCTTCTCCAGATCGCGTATTTTCTGGTCCAACTGGGAGGCGAGGCTGTTGAGAGACTCCGCCAGCCCCCCCAATTCCTTTGAATCGAAGGCCGGGATTCGGCCCGACAGATCGCCGGCGGCAAAACGTTCCGCTCCCGCGCGAATCTTGTCGATCGGCTGGTTGATCCACCGCGAGATTGCGAAGCCGGCAATAGCCGTTAAGAGGATCAGCAATGCCCCCCCGAGCAATATCTCCATCCGAATGGACCTGAACGTGCTTTCCAAAGAGAAAAGGGGCAACGCCATGCGCACCACCGCCATCACCCCATCACGCCCCCGTACGGGAACCGCTGCATACACCATGCTCTTCCGCAGCGTCTCGCTGTAACGGGTGGAAGTGCCGAAACGTCCATCCAACGCCTCCCGCACTTCCGGACGGCCGGCATGATTGTCCATCAGCATCGCATCCTCATTGGAATCGGCGAGGACAAGTCCATCGGCTTGAATAACCGTGATGCGAGTGCCGGTATCTCGCCCCGAACCAAGGCAGAAGTCCGAAAGGGCGGCGTGATCACCGCTTTCCAGCAGGTTCTTCACGGGCCCGACAACCAGGCGCGCGCGGGCAATCAGATCGGAGCTTGTCTGCAATTCGTGAAACCGGTAAAGGACGCGCGACGCATACCAGGATACGGCCCCGACAGAGAGCAGAGAGATCGCTAGAAAAGAAGGATACAACTGCCATAAAAGGCGTTTCCGACGCATGGCTCTATTCCCTGAAACGGTAACCCACACCCCGGACGGTTTCGATATAGTCGCCCGCCGGGCCCAGCTTTCGGCGCAAGCCCACAACCTGCACATCCACGGCGCGATCGGTCACCGGATAGTCTTCGCCTTTTACCGCATCAACGATCTGTTGTCGCGTAAATACCCACCCCGGACGCCGGGCAAGAACATGCAGGAGCCGGAACTCCGTGAATGTGAGATCAATCTTCTTGTTCTTCAACATCACTTCGTGGCGGCCCGGATGGATTACAAGCTCTTTAATCTTGATCACGGCGTCGTCCGCCGCTTCCGCTTTCGCTTTCCGTCGCAACAGGGTGCGCAGGCGGGCAACCAGAACTTTAACGCTGAAGGGCTTTGTCACGTAATCGTCCGCCCCGAGTTCCAGCCCCGCGACCACGTCAGCCTCTTCCCCTTTTGCCGTGAGCATGACGATGGGAATGTGGCGCACCTTCGGATCGGCCTTCAGCATGCGGCATAATTCGAGGCCGTCAATTCCGGGCAGCATGAGGTCGAGCAGAATGACGTCCGGTACTTCCGCTTTCGCCGCGCGCAACCCCTCCTCGCCGGATACCACCGACTTCAGGCGGTATCCTTCGCGGGTCAGGTTATAGCGAACGAGCTCCTGGATGTCCTCGTCGTCCTCGATAATCAATATGGATTCCCGTGCCATAAATGTCTCACTCGTCATCCTTATCCCACCGGTTTGTTAGGATAGCGTTAGGACCAGGCAAATTGCGCGTTAAAAAAACTGACCCGAAACGCAGGCCATGCTAATCTGCCGACACACGATTCTCGAAGGAGGTCCACATGTCCGACGCAAGGAGCAGATTGAATTCGGCCGAGAAGATGAGTCATTTCCGGAATTTGGTGGTCATGGCTCTGAAAGACGGGAAACTGGCTCCGCCGGAGCGGGATATGCTTGCTTTCCTGGCCAACAAGTGGGGGCTGACCGGCGCACAGGCCAACGAGGTGCTGACCAATCCCGACCGGATCAAGCTGGTGCTGCCGAAGAGCGATGAAGGAAAGTTCGCGCAGCTTTATGACATTACCGAAATGATGATCATAGACGGCGTGGTCGGCGCGCAGGAAAAGGCGCTGTGCATCGGGCTGGCAAAGGAGCTCGGGTTCGCCCCCGGAGCCATAGACATCATTATCGAGGAAATTCTCGCCGGCAACCGGCTGTTCAGCTCAGACGATCAAATACAGAGAGCGATCAAGAAGCGGCTGAAGAAATAACGGCAGCCGGCCGCTCCAACTTTCTGTTCCCCGGCCGGGTCAGCACGAGGTGAAGGTCATTGATGAACCGGCCCTCGAAACCGGCCTCGCAGTAGCACAGGTAATAGCGCCACTTGCGCTGGAAGGTTTTGTCATAACCCATCTTCTCGAGGTCGTGCAGGCGCAGCTCAAACCTTCTGCGCCATTCGCGCAGCGTGAGCGCGTAGTGCGGCCCGATATTCTCCAGTTCCTCCACGACAAAGCGTGAAGACTTCTTCATCGCCTCGCTCAACGCGGCTAGAGAAGGAGTCACGCCGCCCGGGAAAATGTGCTTCTGAATCCAGTCCGTGCTGCGGCGATACGCGTCGTATCGCTGGTCCGGAATCGTGATCACCTGCAACACCACCAGCCCGTCCGGCGCGAGAAGACGATCACACGCGCTGAAAAAAGTGCCGAGATATTCGTGGCCCACGGCCTCCAGCATTTCGATGGAGACGATTTTTGTGAATTGACCTTCCATCGTCCTGTAATCGCGAAGTTCCAGCTTGATCCGGTCCTGCAATCCCGCCGCCGCAATCCGCTCCTGTCCCAGCGCAAGCTGTTCCCGTGAAAGCGTTATGCCGGTTACGCGGCAGCCCGTCGTCCGCACCGCCTCGATGGCAAAGCCGCCCCACCCGCAACCGATTTCGAGCACGTGATCGTCCGGGCCCAGGCGCGCTTTCCGGATGATGGCCTGCAGCTTGTGTTTCTGCGACTGCTCCAGCGTCTCGTCCGGCTCCAGATGAATCGCCGCCGAATACATCATGCTTTCATCGAGGAACGTGCGATAAAATTCGTTGCCCAGGTCGTAATGCGCCTCGATGTTCTTGCGGCTGCCGATCAGCGTGTTCCGCCGGAACTCATGGCGGATGCGATTGAATAGCCGCCCCAACCAGCTGAACCGGATATTGCGGTCATCCATGAATTCCGCGTTGTCCACAAAAAGAGCGATCAACGAAAACAGGTCGTCGCAATCCATGTCGCGCTCGACATAGCACTCGCCGAAGCCGATATCGCCGTCGCGCAGCATGCGCCAGAAGAAACGATAGGTCGGCACGCACATCTCGACCTCACGCCCCGGCTCCTTGCCGCCGAAACGGCGGCGCGTGCCGTCCGGCATCACCACCGTCAAGACACCGCGCCGGATCAGCGAGAAGAACGAACAGATCGCGCGGACGGCGAGGCGCTCGCGGAACGTTGGATCGGCTTCGAACGTCATCGGGCTTGAAGGCGGCGGCTTCTGAAAGACCGGTAGTTTTTTGCGGAAATACAACTTCGCGGCCTGCCACACGATGCGCGGCATGTTCAGCAGCGCCGCCAGCGGATAACGGCGCAGGGTCTGCTTCAGATTTTCGGTGGTGAGCGGCAGCGCCGTCCCCCGGAAACCTGTTTCCAGGACTTTTCCGCCATCGCGGACAAGATCCACGTGGATTTCCATTTTATCGGCGAGCCCGGAGAAGCTGAATTCGTAATCGCCTCGCATGTCGTTGAACGGCGAGACGTGAAATTCCTTGGCATGCCCGGACTGGGCGGGATATTGCGTCGGCTCGCCGTTTGGCTTGTCGAGGATGTAGAGGTGCCGCTCGCGGAACGTGTTGTTTACCTCGGCAACGACGCAGCGAAGCGATCCGTCCGCGCGATAACAGTAATAAAAGCTGACGGGTATAAAGACGTAATTCAGATAGCGCGCCATCGTGACCAGCTCCACGCGCACGACCCCGTCTTCGCAACCGCGATTGCGCAGTTCCGCCATCAGCCGCTCGCGGATGCTGCCCTCGCCGCGAAGGTAATCGGCGTCGCGGATGGAGACGAGGCTTCGCCGGTTGTAACCGAACCCGCGCACCTCGCGATCCAGTTGGGGAAGCTCATCGAGATCGAATACATACCAGTAAAGGGGATAAACGAACCGATGCTCCACCGGCGCGAGCCGCGCGTGCATCACCTCGCCCATATAGATGCGTGATTTCATATTCACAGATCCATGCCGAACGCCTTCGCCACTTCAACTCCTGACCTTACGCCATCCTCGTGAAAACCGTAACCGAAATAGCTGCCGCAGAAAAAGGTGCCGCGCGCGCCATTCAGTTTCGGCAGTTCCACCTGCGTCTTCATGGAATCGAATGTGTAGGAAGGATGCGTATAGTTGATGTCCTTCAATATGCGTTCCGGCGCAATGCGCCCGGCGCGATTCAATGTCACGAACAGCGGATCCCGCGTCACCAGCCCCTGGAGCCGGTTCATGTCATAGGTCAGCGACAATGGTTGCGACGCATCGGCCTTGAACTCACGCGTCGAGTTCCACGATGCCCAGGCGCGCCGGTTCGGAGGCATGACCGCCGCATCCGTGTGAAGCACCGTTCGGTTCTGGGTGTAACGCCATGGCCCCAGCAAGCGCTTCTCGTCGTCCGACGGGTCCGCCAGCATGCCCAGCGCCTCGTCCGCGTGAGCGGCAATGACCACGCGGTCGAAGGACTCTTCGCCGCCCGCCCACGCCACGGTCACACGGCCCTCTCCGCGGCGCACCGACGTCACTCCCGCATTCACGCGCGGCGGATTACGAAGTCCGGCGAGGATTTTTTTAACATAGACCTGGCTTCCGCCCACCACCGTTCTCCATTGCGGCCGGTCGTCCACGCTCAACAAACCGTGGTTACGGAAAAACTGGACGAAGCTCGCGGCGGGAAACTCAAGCATCCTGGCATCGGGCGTGGACCAGATCGCCGATCCCATGGGCAGGATGTGGTGATCCATGAACATGTTGCCGTAGCCTCCCTGCCTCAAATAATCACCGAGCGTCAATCCCTCCAGGCGGCCGGACTCCAGGTCGCTCACGGCATGTTTAAAGAAGCGCAGGATCTGAATGATCATGCCGTAGAACGCCGGCCGCAACAGGTTTGATCTTTGCGCAAACATCGTGTTGAGGTCGGTGCCGCAATACTGAAAGCCGGTCTTCTCATCGTGGTAGCCGAACGACATATCGCTGTCGCGCAATTCTACGCCAAGCTGTTCCAGCAACCGGGTCATCAGCGGATAATTGCGATGATTCATCACGATGAAGCCGGTGTCCACGGGAGTGCCCGCATCAGGACCTTTGCTCAACACGATCGTGTTGGTGTGCCCGCCAACGTAATCGTTCTTCTCGAAAAGCGTGACGTTGTGCTTGCGGTTGAGGATATACGCGGCCGTGAGCCCGGAAACCCCCGTGCCGATGATCGCAATGTTATAAGACTGTTCGCTCATTCACCCTCACCTTTTCACAAACCGGTAATGGCTCACCAGCCACTCCTCGCCGCCGCGGTAGCCGAACAACTCTGCGCACGCGAGCATGAAAATGCGCCAGCGCACGAACCACAGGTGCGCGTCCTTTTCTCCATACACCTGCCGCATGATCCCCATGATTTCTTCTTTCGCCGCGTCCATCTTCTCCAGCCACGCCAGCAAGGTCTTCGTGTAGTGAACGCCGTTAACGCACCAATGATCCTCCATCAGCAGGTCGCGCTGAAAAAACAGCAGCAGATCGTCCGATGGCATCTGGCCGCCGGTAAAGAAGAAGCGGCTCATCCAGTCGGACGCATCGCGGACCTCAAAAAGATAGGCAAGAAAACGGTGCGTGAAAATATGAACAAACAGCTTCCCCCCGGGCTTGAGCCACGACGCCACGCGCGCCATCAGCTCCTCGTAATTCCGCATGTGCTCGAACATCTCGACGGACACCACGCGGTCATACGTCCCCGGCGCGCGGAACTCGTTCATGTCGGCGGTGATCACTTCCACGTTCGCGAGACCGCGCTCCTTGCAGCGCGCTAGAATGAACTCCCGCTGAGTCCGCGAATTCGACACCGCCGTCACCCGCGCCCCCGGATACTGTTCAGCCATCCAGAGCGTGAGCGAGCCCCAACCGCAGCCCAATTCAAGAATATTCATTCCCTCCAGGAGCTGTGCTCGCTCGCAGGTGAGCGCGAGCATGTCTTCTTCCGCCTTTTTCAGCGAATCCGTTTCCGGCTCCCACCAGCAGCAACTGTATTTCAAGCGAGGCCCAAGCGTCTTGAGGAAAAAAGCGGCCGGCACTTCGTAGTGTTGTTCGTTTGCCTTATCAACGGCAATGGCAACCGGACTCTCTTTCAGATTCTGGATGTACTTCTGCCGCGCCTGAGCATTGGCCTCCATGCTCCCCTTGTCCTCGAGGCGCAGCCGCTCCGCCAAGAGCCTGCGAATTCCCCAGCGCACCACGGCATCCGGCATTTTACCCTGTTCAACCAGTCGAAGCGCCTTGTTCATTTTGCCCCCTTTTTCGGAAACCACGGCACGAACGCGCTGGTCGTGCGCTGGTATTCCCTGTAGTCATCTCCCTTTGTCGCCACGGCCTGCGCCTCCGTTGCCGGGATGCCGGTCGCTTTTACCAGAACGTACAGCATCGCCGCAGGGGCCAGCAAGGTTGCCCATCCCCATAACGAGCCGAAAGAGAGCAGCACATAGACCCACCAGTGCAGCCACTCGAAAAAGTAGTTCGGGTGACGAGAGTAACCCCAGAGTCCGGCCCGGCACGTTTTTCCTCGATTCGCAGGGTCTGATTTGAATCGCGCGAGTTGCGCATCGGCCAGCGCTTCCCCACCGACGGAAAAAACCAGCAGGAACACCGCAAGAACCGTCATCGCCACGGAAGGATTCGGATTCCGCATCGCCGCCAGTGCGGGCAGCGAAAGCAGGATCACGGTCAACGCCTGCAGTTCAAAGAAAATCAGGAGCTTCCAGTGCGCCGAGGCCCCCCAGCGCTCGCGCAATGCATAATAGCGGCCATCTTCAGGCTTCCCGACATTCCGATGAAAAAGATAGAGCGCCAGGCGAAACGACCATGCACATGCCAGCGCCGCAACCAGCCAGCGCCGCAACGCTGGAAGCGGAAGAACAAGGGCGTAATACAGGACCAGCAATCCGATGCCGCCCGCCCATCCGATATCCACGATGCTTGCGTTACCGGTTTTCCGCTGGATCATCCAGAGAATGGCAAACAGCAAAAATACGCCGCCCCA
>CAZTYH010000077.1:0-2266 GCA_964617565.1 uncultured Verrucomicrobiota bacterium | reverse complement strand
GTGTCCCTCGTTTCAAACCGCCGGTTGCCGATCATGTGCATGAGCGAATTGATGCAGAACGTCACATGATAAACCAGCACCGTGCTGATGAAGAATCCCCACACCACCAGCTGCAATCCCGAGGTCCCCCACTCCGGCCGCACACGCTGAAACCATGCACCCAATCCAAACAGCGCCAGTGCGAGCGTGGCCGGCGCAAAGTAGACATGCCGGTCCAGGAAACGAAGCTCCGGATACTTCGCGAAGTCCTTTACTCGATCCAGATCCGCCTTCGCATATTTCGGACACAACAGCCACCCGACGTGCGCCCACCAGAATCCGTGACGACTGGGCGAATGGATGTCGTCCTCCGAATCGGGGTGCTGGTGGTGCAGCCGGTGGTGTGACGCCCACCAGAGCGGACCGCGCTGTGCCGCCGATGCACCGACAAATGCGAGGACAAACTGGAACGCGCGGCTCGTTTTGAATGCGTTGTGCGAAAAATATCGGTGATATCCGCCCGTCAACGCGAACACGCGCAGGAAATACAGGACCACCGCCGCAATCACGGCCACGCGGCTGACGCCGACCCACAAAACGCCGACGCAGCCCACATGCATGACCAGCAGCGGGAGACTGTCCCGCAGCGTAATCCGCTCATCTGCACTGATAGTCTTGCTTTGTTTTTCGCCATTCATAGCCGGTACGCGTCACGCAATCGTCCAGAGGGCCGCATTCATACACCATTATGCGATTAACTTCAACCTGTTGCGGACCCCGAAACGAAACTGTCCGCTCAACAAAATAAGCCTGCGACGCTATAATCCAGCTTCAAGGGGGTGAAGACATGGCAGGAGCCGGAACGTCAACCAAGCGGGCCTCGAAATCCATCGGGCAGCTTCTGCTCTTTCTCTTCATGGTCTCATCCGCAGCGTCCGATACCAGAATCTACGTCACCATCGCAGGCCATATTGAAGACGAGCCCGTCTACGCCAACTGCGACGCGTATCCGGCTTTTCGGTCCAACTTGCTGCATTTTGCGGAACTGATGCGTACGCGCGGCCTGACTTGCAACCTGCAGATTGATTACGAATTCCTCCATGGCACGCACAACTGCGAAACGGAAGATATGCGCGCTGAAACAGGCGGGACGAACCTGATCCATTATCTCGCCACGTACTATGGATTCGAAATTGATGCGCATCAGGAAGGCGGCGTGGAGGAAGGTTTGGACAATTACGCCGATGTGCGATATCTCGGCGGCCTTCTCACCACGAACATGAGCGAGGGCGTCGGCGGTCTTGTCTGGAATGACCCCCCGCAATTTGCACACCTCGCCAATGGAGAGAACGGTTGGCTATACCCTCATTTCAAGTGGTTTCCTGAAGTGTTGACCCTGGCCGTAAGCCAGGTGCATCGGTCAAGCGACTTCAGCAAGGACGACATCGCTTCCGGTGTCTGGAAGCCAAAGGGCGCGGGCACCAATTTCTGGGCACACAATCCAGCCGAACGCATGATCTACGTCGGCCCGGGCGAAAACTTCAGCTGGGGCCGGGTCACTCCGATGATGACCACCCCTGAGTTCGTTCAATATCTCGCGGACGGATTGCAGGCGGAAACTATTCCCACCGGAAGGATGTACACCGCCACCCTGACCATCCCGCAAAGCATCATTTTTAACACTAATGAACATGCCCGGTTGATCGCCATGCTGGATGCAATCGAACCCTGTATTTTGTCCGGCCAGGCTGAGTATGTGACCTATTCCGAGGCTGTGGAAATCTGGGAAAATGAATATGCCGGCGAACCGAATATTTACCACCGTCCCGACGTACAACCGTGGTACCAGACCCGCTGCGACAGCCAGGGCTTGATCATGGATTGGTACGGCATTGGCGAGCGCGTATATACCATTGAAGAAACAACCAACCTCTTCGACAGCGTCTGGCCGGCCGTTCCGGGCTACGAGAGCATAACCGGACAATACGATGTCATTACCCTCACCAATTATTTTGGCAGTGAGGACATCGGGATATATCGAGTTCGGGCCACGACCGAATAGAACAGCTCACAACGCGCCTGAGGTCACCAACTGCGCGAAGCGTTCAAAGCTGCGGTCGTAGGTGCGCTCCACATTGTCCGGGAAGCAGCAGGCGGGCAATTCCCGCATGCCGAGGTGATATTGCAGGCACTCGCAGCACACGCCCTTCCTGGAACATCCGCCGTAGCTGCAGTTGCAGTTCTTCATGTTTGCGGTTTTTCGACACTCCATGACGCATCCCTCCCA
>CAZTYH010000076.1:1595-13834 GCA_964617565.1 uncultured Verrucomicrobiota bacterium | reverse complement strand
AAGGCGCTGGCGGCGGGCTATCTGCCCATCAGCGCAGCGATTGTGAAGGATAGCATTTACGAGACGTTCAGCGACACACCGGAAGACCGCACCTTTTATCATGGTCACACATTTTGCGGAAACCCGATCGCCGCGGCGGCCGCGCTGGCGGCGCTGCGGGTTTACAGGGAAATTGATATTTGCGCAAAAGCGCGTGAAATCGAAGCGGCTTATCGGAAGGCCCTGACGCTTTTAACCGGACTGCCAGGCGTGAAGGAACTGCGCATTCTCGGCAGCATCGCCGCGTTGCAGTTTTCGGAAAAAGATCACGTCGAGAACGCGGAAGCCAAGGAAGTGGCGCTCGGCCCCGCGCAAAAGGTTCGGGAAATGCTTCTCGAGCAGAACATTCTTCTCCGCCCCCTCGGCAATACCGTCTATCTCATGCCGCCGCTGGTAATTTCGCCAACGGAGCTCGAGTCATTGTTAAACGCCTTTTCTCGCGCGATTATAGCGACAACAGAAACGTCGTAGCGCTCAGTACTCCCATGCTCCATCACTCCAGACCGATTGACTCTATTTATGTGTCAGATTATCCATATCATCTTGCATGGGAGCGCTCTCTGTTATATCCTGAAAATTCTTTGAGAGAGGGAAATGTGGAGGGTTGTATGAAGATGTTTCGGGGTATTTCGTCTGTTCTCATCGTATTTCTTTTTATGGCCGGGGCCTTATCGTGTTTTGGCTCCGATGGTCAGGCGCGCGGCGGATTGCAATCGCGCCAGGATCTCACGGATCAGGATCTCTACCTGATTACCGTGTTGCAACAAATTGCGAACTATTCGCGGCCGGGCATGGGGATTGACGAGAAAACAGGCCTGCCGCTTGATCATGTCCGCGTTGATCCTGAAAGCAACATCACGTGGGGGCGCGGGATGTACACGGCAGCATCAAAAGTCGCCCCCTACCTTCTCTTCCTGCTGAAGGTTTACCAGGGCGAAGGCTATTATGCGCATATTCATCTAGTTCCCACAGAGTCAGAGCTTTCCGTGTTGGAGAGGATGTCCGCTCCGCCAAACAACCAGACGCTGTCTATCGCGCGCATGCAACGGGCGCTCGAGACCATCGAAGACATGATTTCGCGGGATGAACAGGCGGGAATCAAGCTCGGTGGTATGATGGCATGGGCCAGCATTTATCCCGACGGCACCGTGCGGCGCGACAAAGATCTTGTTCCACTCCTGGACAACGGGCTGCTGAGCTGGGCGTACGCCGCTATCCTCGGCGCGCTCGAGGAGGAAAAGTGGCCGATGGCCCAGAACCTGCGCACGAAAGTTCAGAAGCTGCTCGATCAGCAGGACTACAGCCTCTTCCACGATCCCGACCGCGCACAATTCTTCGGCGAAATCGACGTGAAAAGCGGAAAAGGGAATCCGGGCTATTACCTTGAGCAATTCTGGACCGAGGACATTCTCGCCGTGCTGTGGGCGCTACTGAAGACGCCCATGAGCAGCGAGGACCGCTTGAAAGTCTGGGACCGGCTCAAATGCAATATGGCCGAATGGACCACCAGCGGGGGCGAAGTCATGGACCTCCCGGTCGGTTACATCGGTTCGAATCATGAGATCCTCTGGACGCTTGCTTTGCTGCCGGTTCGGCAAACACCGTTGTTCTCTCTCTTCTACAACAGCCAGTATGCGCACGCCGACTTCGCCGCGCAAAATCGAATCCCAGGCTTCCTTTCGACCGGATATGACTCGGTCGGCGCATACATGAAGATGGGCTTGCCCGCAGCGGCCGAACATCCGGAATCCATTCAGCGAACGGATTGCGCAGTGGTCTTTGCGACCGCGGGCGGCATGATCGCCGATCCCGTGACGACAAGGGAGTGGCTCTACAAGCTGATCAAGGAACAAAACCTCTTGAGCGATTATGGTCCGCTCGAAGCCGTAGGCCCGGGCGGGCGGGCCGACATTCTCAGCGCGGATGGGCAATACATGACGGCGCTGCTGATGGGAGGCGGCGTCGGGCGTGATGTCGCGAAGTACCTTGCCGCCAACAAGGTGGCCGCGGGAGAAGCGACATGCCTCAATGCTTTCAGCGGTTTGATGCAGCGTTCGCATCTCAGCATTCTCGCACGGCAGAATATCGAACAACTTCGAAGTCCGAAACAGCCCTTCCCGGCCCCGCCTAAACGCGATTACGCCTCGGAGCCGGTTCAGTATGCCCCACAGGCAGCCACGTTCGACATCATGGCCAATCTTGTTGAAGGTACCGGCGACCGCCATGGCGCCAGCGTCTTCTCGGCGTTGGGAAGGAATATGCGATGGGAAGTCGCCGACGGGGTCATGAGCGTGAACTACGAGATTCCCCCGACAGCGGATGATTATACCCGCTTTGCATGGTGGGGCACGTATCTCGGGACCAACCGGCCGTACATCGCCGCCTTCACCCACCTGCGCATCACGGTTCCAAACGACGGCAAGCGGCATCGCTTCAACATCATGCTGAAGCGGGAAGACACAACGATCGTTCAGCCCATCCCGCTCGACACACGTCAGCCGGGCGTTGTATCGGACGACGACCAGTGGAAGACCTACACATTTCCGCTCAGGCACCGCCGCCGTTTCGCGCGACTTCCACTCACCTACATTGCTTTTTCCGTGGACGATCCCGTCCGCAACACCGAATTCCCCTCCAGCGATTCCGTGACAATCAAATCGCTGGTGCTGTTCAACGATCGCAAACCGGACGACTTCGTGAATGTGGGCGAAGCCATTGAAGGCATCGGACGCCTTCCCGCATTCACCCCGCGACCAGACCGGCCGGTTCCCCTGCCGGGCTCGGTCTTGCCGCGCTTTATTGCGTCGGGTTCCATCGGCGGCTCCATCGAGGATATCTCCCGCGAAACGGATGGTGCGCTTTATTTCGAGTTCGACAGCGTGGACACCAGCAATGGATTCTCCGGGGTGTGGGGCCGGTTCGAAGACCTGGACCTCAAGAACTGCAAGTATCTTGTTTTTGACGCCATCACCGGTCCCGCCGGGCCATCGCCCAACCTGCTGCGCGTCGAATGCAAGACGACGGAAGGACTGACCGAGATATTGCAGTGCGCGTGGAACCTGAACATGGCGACCCCGCAGACCGATGTGTCACGCAGCAAGTGGACGCGCTTCGTTCTTCCCATGCCGCGCCTGCTCTCGCCGAAACCCGCGCAGATGCTGGCGTTTGTGTATGAGAACTACATGGGCGGGATGGACGCAGGTTCGATGGAGATTTCCTCGCCGGCCTTCGTGCTCTCCGATCCCACAACTTTTGCCGAGAGCGGACAATTTGTCGTCCAGCTCTCCCCCGCAATCGAGCCGCGCCAGACGGTTTCTCTCATGCCGTGGTGGCAGGTCGCAAAGGGCGATGTCAGTCGCGACGTGACGAACTCCATTGCGGCAAACGGCTCTTTCGTGGAGCTTTCCGGCAACGGCGGTTGGTTCGGCGCGCGGCTGTATCCTTCCTTCATGGCTTTCGCGCTTGGCAACACCCTGAAAATCGAAATCGAACCGGTTTCCGATGAGCCCTGCACCGGCATGATCGAGATCAAGGGCGGCCGTACGCCTCACGTGAAAACGAAAAAGTTCACCGTCACGAAAAGCGATGTCCCGGCCGGCACGCGCACCGTTACGGTCGAATTTCCGATGTTCTTCCGCAGCCCGCAGGATAACGTGGACTACATCGCCATATCGGGCATACGCGGCCAGTACCGGATTCACAGCATCCAGACTTCGTTGAAAGAAAATCCGGGCCCGTAGCCGCCGCATCACGGACGAATGTTCTGCCTCACGTAATCCATCTTGAGCGTGAGCTTTTCCTTCGGCTTGAGTTGCAACCGAAACTCCAGCGTATCGTGATTCTTCAGCTCGTAAGGATGACTGTTCTGACGCATGGACCATTCACCGGGAATGTACTGTGTCAAAACCAGCACGGCCGGCTTGTCCCTGAAGTTCTCGATCACGGTCTCAATCTGTTCCTCGTTGTCGAAGAGGACAATGTTTCCACCGTTGTTGCGGCGGACATTGATCTGGCGGTCGTACCGCTTGTGCTGTGTCACCACCACGTCGCGGCTTTCGCCAATGCGAATTTCCATTTTTTCGCCGACCGGAACAAACCCGGGCGTATCCTCGCCGAGGAAAATCGTTGAGCCCCGTCCGTCTTTCTGGAACACGCGCACCTTGCCGTCCCACAACGCATTATTGCCCAGTCCGCCTTCCTTGCGATTGGCGATCGCGTAATAAACCGGAATGCCGACATTGGCGTCGAGCCGCGACGGGTCCCAGGGCTTTTCCCGCGCATCCCACTTGAACGTTTTCTCGATCGGCACACCGCCTTGGCTGAAGAAAAGCATCTGGCGCGCTTCTTCATGCCGGATGCTCTGCTCAAATGCTTCGCCGTAGTCAAGCAGCACACGCGCCTTTTCAAAATCTTCTCCCGAGAAGTTGCGCAGCACGAGAAACGATTCCAGCAGCAGCTTGCTTTCATCCTGCTCGGCGGTGCCGGTGTACGTCACCAACCGGTCAATGTTGGAAAGCAAGTACGTGATCCGAACGCGGGCATTGCACGCCTCTTTCGCCGTCAGTTGCCACACCAACGCCCCCTCGCCCGGCGGATAACTCACGTTCAGCAGAACCACCTTGTCAGCCGGGTCCAACACGGACAGCCGTATGGAATCCTCGTCAATGAATACTCCCTTCCACGAGAAATCCACCTGGTTGACGCCTTTTTGCAGCGTGAGAACCCGCTCCTCCTCGACCACCGTCGCTGCGGGATTGTCCAGCCGGATCACAGTGGCTGCGCGATCGGGCAAAGCCACCAGCTTGATTCGCGCTTCGGCACTCAGGCCCGCCAGCAACAGGGAAATCAGCAAACATTTAGAGATGTTGAGATTCATTGCACATCCCTCCTTTCGCCCTCGCGATATACAACTTCATAGGTGAAGGCCTTTTTCGTGTTCGGCGGAATTTCGAGAACGAACCGCAACCGCATGATGTCTTGCCGGTCATATTTCCCGTAATCGCCTGCGTACTTGATCTCATCCACAAACTGATGGCGCAGCGGACGGAAGACTTCCACGCGGATCGGCACGTCGCGATAGTTTTCCACCTCAACCTTCCATTCCTGCTTCTCATCGTAGCCGGCAATGTTCTTCTTGTTGTTGAACAGGTAATTAAGGGTCTGGGTCTTCATCAACTTCGGCTCAACCCGCACGCCGCGTGCCGTGCCGAGGTTCAACTCGGCTTCCTGCTCAACCGGAATATACTTGCTGAACGATTGACCCTCGTACGATACGTGCTGCTCCTTGTCCACCGAGCGATAGACCTTGAACTGTCCATCCGGCAACGGCGTATCCCCGAGCTTGTGCTTCTTGTCGTTCTTGAAGTAGAGCAATCGAATCACCTGCGGACCGTAGCGTTCCTCGTCGTAGCGGTAGAGATTGACCACCGGCACGCGCACGGGCGTGAAAGACGGAAGCCGCTTGGACCATTTGTCGGGTATCGTTTCGGTGCCTTCGATCGTGTAAAGGAAGTACTCGGACAAACCTTCTTTGATGATCTCCTTCGGCGCCATTGCGCCCACCGCATCGAACGCGACCCCAAATTCCATTTCTTCAGTCTTCGCCATCGCCCTCATTGCCATGGGTGCCGCCAGGGGAACCTGATACATATCCGGTCTGCCCCAAGGCTCACGGCGGCGCGCCAACTCGGCGATCCGGTCCAGCAGGTTGATCGTGCCGACAATCAGGCGCGTCTGCGCATTGGCATAGTCTTCACCCGAATTGTTCGACACGCGCACATAGCCTTCCAACAGCATATCTTTTTCGTCCTGCGAAAGCGTCGCCATATAGAAAGCGCGCCACGAGATGCCCGACGTGAAAAACATAATCTCCACGAGCACCTCGCCCTCGATTTTCGAGCGGACAGTCCATACCGCTTCGCTATTGATGCGCGGCGGATACGAGACATCAATCAGATCAACCGCATCCGGCCTGTCCACCGCGCGCAAGCGCAGCGAAGTCGGATCAATGAGGGTATTCGCCCACCCGAACGACAGCTTGTTAAGTCCCTTCTGCAGGGTTAACTTGCGGACTTCGCGAACCAGCGTGAGGTCCGCGGAGTTGTAGATGGTGAGTTGCACACTGTCGCGATCGGGCAACGTGACCAGGTTAATCCCGGCCCACGCGCCACGCGCCAGGCAGATAGCTGAAAGCAACAGCAACGAAGCAGTCCATTTTCTCATGCGCAAGGCCCTCCGTTTCTGGAAACATGATAAACAGCCGTTACAGGATTGTCCATGCCACACCCGCCTGAACACTTGCCGAGCGTCAATTTCATTGGTAATAGAATCCCTTATGGATCGTGACTTTCAGGGCAAAACAACGGTTCCCGAACATTCCACCACCATCCTTCAAAGCCCTGCCGACCTTAAAAGCTCCAGCGCCTTTTTTGACGGGAAGGCGCCGCGATTCCAGGACGACTTCCGCAAGCGCCTCGGTTTCATGGCCGCGGTCTATTTCACAGTCTACCTGGTGGGTGGCCTTCTTGACTACGCGCTCTCCGAGGCCGGGCGTCAGTGGCAACCGGCCTACTGGTTCGATGTCGTCGCCATGCTGATGGCCCTCGCCGTTTTCGCGGCCACGCGCATGCGGGTGGAAACGGAGCCGCTGCTTAACACCGGACTGACCTTCGAAGTACTTGGCGCATTCTTCATCTCTATGGGCGACGCGGCGCTTTTCACGAACGCAGAGGTCCGCATCAATATGATCTCATGGGTCTGCCTGTGGATCGCCATCTTCCCGCTTTTCGTCCCCGCATCTTTCGGCAAATCGCTGCTTGCCTCGCTGCTCGCCGCATCCACCGGCCCCCTTGCCTACCTCCTTTACACAGCCGCGGGCCGCGCCGTATTGCCGATCAATACCGTGCTGACCCTCTACCTCCCCAACTACATAGCCGCCGCCATTTCGCTCGTGCCCATCTACGTGATCAATCGCTACGCGCGTGGAATGAAAGCAGTGGAACGCATGGGCAGCTACGAACTCGTCGCCCGCCTCGGCGCCGGCGGCATGGGCGAGGTCTGGAAGGCTAAACACGGCATGCTCGCCCGCCCTGCCGCAATCAAGCTGATCAAGCGAGATACGCTGACCAACCTTGATCCCGGCCAGACCGATAAGCTGATCGCACGATTCCAGCGCGAGGCGCAGAGCATCGCCGGCCTCCGTTCGCCGCACACGATCATCCTCTACGACTTCGGCTCCACGCAGGACAACACCCTTTACTACGTCATGGAATTGCTCGACGGCTTGGACCTTCACGCACTGGTCAAGAAATACGGACCCGTTCCGCCGGAGCGAGCGATTCATCTTTTGCGCCAGGCGGCGCGGTCACTCGCCGAAGCGCACGCGCAAGGGCTCGTCCATCGCGACATCAAGCCCGCCAATCTCTTCGTGTGTCGGCTGGGACTCGAACCCGACTTCGTGAAGGTTCTGGACTTCGGCCTGGTCCGACAACTCGCTTCGCACGCGCGCGACATGACGCTTACTGCCGAGGGCGCGGTGACCGGCACCCCCGCATTCCTTGCGCCCGAGGCCGTGATGGGCGGCCACGACGTGGATGCGCGCGCCGACATTTACGCCCTCGGTTGCGTCGCCTATTGGCTGGTCACGGGCCAGTATGTTTTCCCGGGCGATTCGCCGATGCAGATGGCGATGAACCATCTGAACGCCACTCCCGTCGCCCCGTCCGAGCGTACCGAACTACGCATCCCGCCCGAGTACGATCAACTGGTCCTCAATTGCCTCAAGAAGAAACCCGATGAGCGGATTCAAACCGTTGACGAACTCGACGAACGCCTTGCCGCGATTCCATTGACCACCCCATGGACCCGCGAACGTGCCCGGCAATGGTGGAACGCGCACTTTCCATCCAGCGGAAATACCACGGCATGAATCGCAACGCCGACGACAAAGCGGTACAAGCGGCATTCATCACCGGCATGGCCCTGATCTCCGCCCATGTCGCGATGAAAGCCACCAACGACTCGCTCTTCCTCTCTTTCTTCGCGGTCAGCTCCCTGCCGGTCATGTTGATGATCTCCTCCTTGATCGCCATGGCGGCCGTTCATCGCGCTTCGCGCCTACTGGTCAGACTGGGCCCGGGGAAAGTCGTCCCCGGCGCTTTCGTGATCAGCGCGATACTGCTGTCGTTGGCATGGCTCATTATGAAATGGTCGCCTCGCGCCGCCGCTGTGCTCCTTTTCCTTCATGTCTCGGCCGTAGGCTCCATCCTCATCTCGGGCTTCTGGTCCATGATCAACGAGCGCTTCGATCCGCATACCGCGAAAAAGAAGATCGGAACGATCGGTTTGGGCGGTGGCATCGGCGGGGTCCTTGGCGGCCTGGTCGCCGGGGGCGTCGCAGCCGGTTTCGGACAGGCCCCGATGTTGCTCGTTCTCGCCGCGGCTCACCTCTTCTGCGGATGGACCCTTCGAGGATTGCGCGCTCCGCACAACCCGGCCTCAACTTCGAAATCATCATCGGCACCGGAATCTGCCATTCGTGTACTCGCGCGCAACCGGTTCATACGTCACATCGGCCTGCTGGTGCTGTTCGTCTCCGTCACCTGCGTGCTTCTCGAGTATGTATTCAAAGCATACGCCGTGCAGTCATTCGAAAAAGGCGCGCCGCTGATGCAGTTCTTTTCTGCCTATTACCTCGCTGTTGGAATCATATCCCTGATCATCCAATTCACCCTTTCCCGGCCTGCCCTAGATAATCTCGGACTGACCGGCACCGTGGCAATTCTCCCGTGTGCCACCGCGGCAGGCGCCGCGGGCGCGTTGATCGCGCCCGGCCTCGCGGCAGCTATTCCGCCCACTCTCTCCGACACGGTCCTGCAAAACTCACTCTTCCGTTCCGCTTACGAGTTACTTTATGTCCCGATTGCGCCCGCCGAAAAACGCGCGGCAAAGACAGTCGTGGATGTCGGGATCCGCCGTCTCGCCGACACACTCGGAGGCGGCCTGGCGAAACTGATTCTTTTCATTGCGCCGGCCATCGCGATACCCATTATGCTCGTGGTCGCCGCGCTGCTCTCCGTCGCCGAATTCATCCTCACTTTTGTTTTGCGGCGCGACTACGTCGCCACTCTCAAGCAAAGCCTCGCCGTGCGCGCGGATGAGCTCGACATGGATGAATTTGCCGACTCGCTCTCGCGCACCATTATCCTTCAGGCCGCTGGAGAACGGTCCAAACGCGCCAGGCACAGAGATGATGCTGTGCCACCAATCGATCCGGCCGCACGCGATACGGCAATTCTGAAATCGGGCGATCCGGCACAGGTTCTTGCATTGCTCGCCCGTGATGATATCTGGCAGGAGGCGCTCACGTCGCTGACCGTCATCGCGCAGACGAATCCAGATCCACTGGCCGGGGCATTGCTCGATCCAGACGCCGAGTTCACCATTCGGCGGCGGCTTCCGCTGGCCTTTCGCCGTTGCTCCAACGCTGCCGCCATTGATGCATTGCTTACCGCCTTGACCGACTCCCGTTTCGAAGTCCGTTTCAACACGGCCCGTGTTCTCGCACGAACGCATCACCGGCAACAGGAAGTGCCCGGCAATGCTACGCGAATCCTTACGGTCATTGATTCCGAAGCCTCTGTTTCGTCGCACCTCTGGCAAGGCCGGAGTCTGCTCGACCGGGTAGACGATTTCTGCCCATCGCTTTTCGCGGACGGCACACTCAAAACAGCCACTCATCCCGCCGTGGAGCATATATTCAACCTGCTCTCGCTGATCGGCGATTTCGCCCCGTTACGGATCGCGTTCCGCGGATTGCATACGGCCGATCCGGCTCTTCGCGGGACGGCGCTTGAATTTCTCGGCGCCTGTGTTCCGCTCGCGATCGCAAACAAGCTGCTCGCGAGGCTTGAAGCCGACCCCTCGTCCATCACGATTCCGGACAAGCAAAAGGCTGAAGAGAAACTGATGCTCTCCAGTGCCTCGATCGAAATCAATCTTTCGCAAATCGGCAAACTGAAATAATAAGTGATGATTTTTTCCGTCATCATACCGGCACGTGACGAGGAACGTCATATCGGCGCCTGCCTGGAGGCTGTGAAACAGGCGTCGGCGCAATATCCCGGTGAAGTCGAAACGATCGTGGTGTTGAATCGCTGCACCGATAACACGGAAGCGATTGCCGCGGGACAGGGTGCGCGCACGGTTCGCGAAGACGCGAAGAATCTTGCGCGTATCCGCAATGCCGGGGCGCGCGCCGCTGCGGGTGACGTCATCGTGACGATTGATGCGGACAGCGTAATGCATCCGGACACGCTGCTTGAAGTTGATCGGCGTCTCGCAAGTGGCAAATGGATCGGCGGAGGCGTTGCGATTCTGCCCGAACGTTGGTCCACGGGCATACTCTTAAGCACACTGATCCTTGCGGTGTTTGTCGCGCCCATGGGCATCTCAGGCGGGCTGTTCTGGTGCCGAAGGGAAGACTTTGAAGCCATCGGCGGATTCAATGAGGATTTGCACACGGCGGAAGACATTGACTTCGCCGTGCGGCTGAAAGCTCATGGCAGATCGTTGGGCAAACGCTTCGGCACCTTGTGGCGCTGCCCGATTCTCACATCCTGCCGCAAGTTCGACCGATTCGGCGACTGGTTCGTGGTGCGCATGCTCCTGCGCCACCCCATTCGCTCCTGGCGCGCGCTACACGGCCACGATCAGGCCGCCGGCGATCGCTACTGGTACGACCTGGATCGTTAATAGGTTTTTTCCGGTTTGCCTCGACCATTAAATGCCCGTACTCTGCCTCGCTGTTCGAGGAGGGCTATGAACGCACAAACCGATCGCGCGGAGAGATTCCTTCTTCTTTTTCTTCTGATAGCCGGCTTTCTCGCGCGGCTGTATTCGACGATATACCATACCTGTCTGACCAACCCGGATATCGGCATTCACGCTCTGATGGTCAAGCACATCGCCGAAGGCCGCCATTATCCTGTCTTCTTCTATGGCCAGGCCTACATGGGAACATTGGAAAGTTACGTGGCCGCTTTCTTCTATCGCCTGCTCGGTCATTCACTGTTCCCACCCCTCATAGGTTCAGCCTTTTTTTCCATCATCGCTCTTCCTTGCTTCTATTTCTGGGCGAGAAATCTTTTCGGCGTCCGCGCTGCGCTTTTCGGACTGGCACTGCTTGTGATTGGGCCTCCGTATCTCTTCTATATGAACATTTTTCACGGGTATCCCATCATGCTTTTCACGGGCTTGGCCGCCTGCGGGCTGACGGTGTGCATCCTGACCCGTGGATGCACGACGCCTGATCGGCCGCTTTGGAGGAATTTCCTGTTGCTCGGAGTCGCGGTGGGCCTGGGATGGTGGAACAACGGCTTGATTGCCGCATTTGTTATCCCATGTGCGCTCATGCTGGTTCTGTTCATGCCACGGAAGCGCTTTTTCACGAATACCTCAGCCGGGCTGCTTGGTTTCGGCATTGGAGCAGCTCCGTGGCTCCTCTATACATTGACTCGTCCGGATGCGCTCGACTTCGCCACCGATGTCACCGCCTCTCCTACCGGAGGACTGGCCGCAAACCTGGGCGTGGCTCTTCGAATGCTGCCTTCCCTATTCGATATGAATCAGCCGCGTGAACATCTGCTCGGACTGGCTGTGCTGGTTTTTTTCATAACGCTTATCGCGCTGAGCATGCTGAAGCGAACAAAGGATACGAAGAGTTATGGCAAGTGGCTCTCGCTAGGATTACGCCTGATGCCATGGATGATCATCGCGACGAACCTTGCGCTTTGCGCGATTTCAGCGCGCTTTGCACATGTGCCCGCTCACCGCTATCTTTTACCCGTTATTCCCGCCTTTTTCGCACTGGCGGGCGAAGGGTTCGACCGACTTTCGCGATTCTTTCCACGACATCCTCTCCTGGCCGGCATGATCCCCCTTGCACTTATGGTGGGCTGGCAATTTTCGCGCCTGCCAAGTTCCTGGGATCCCAAGCACCAGGCCGCCGTGAGCAAAACCGATCGTTACATAGAGGCACTGACAACTTTCGTTGAAGTGAACGGCATTGACGCGATGAACAGCAAATTTTTCGACCACTGGAAAAACTTCGCGTCCTGTGAAAAACTGAATCTCGCATCCTATCCCCACTTCGATCGCTACCGGCCTTACCGTCAGGCCATGGCAACCGCAACGAATCTCGC
>CAZTYH010000076.1:0-1495 GCA_964617565.1 uncultured Verrucomicrobiota bacterium | reverse complement strand
CCGAACCTCTTGGATCTTGGGTACTCTTTCAGATCAAAGAGGAAGCCCCTGGGCCGGAACTCATGATCCCAGGCATGTACTGGACTGAATACGGTTGCTTTTTATCGGTCAATCCCTTTGCCCTTGAAGCGCAGCCGGAAGGAAAATTTATCCCTTTCTTGAGTGAACCCGTACGCTACCGCAACGGCGCTATACTGATCGGCGTGGAAGTGGACTCGGTGAATCCAGCTTGCGGCAGCACACTGCACTTCACCTATTCGTGGCGCTGTCCGCCCGGCGTGAATCCCAACCGATGGGCGATGTTTGTTCATTTCATTCACGATGGAGAGCTTCAGTTCCAGGATGACCATGTCTGGTTGCAGCGGATAAGCTCAGAGGCACTGCGACACCAACCCGATGCATGGGTGTTCACGGAAGGCAGGACGGTAAAGGTGCCCGATGATGCGCCTCCGGGATCATATACCGTCCGGATGGGACTCTATGATCGCCGCAGCGGTAAACGACTGGATCCGAATGGAAATGTTCGAATACTCTCAAAAGCGATCTACGTGGAGGACGCCCTGCACATCATTAAAGAATGAACTCCGTTCGTTCTGCTTTATGCGCCGGCAGATGATGCTGTCACTTAACATGCCCTCACCCCTGTCTACCTCACCGCTGCCGGGCGGATGTAGTAGCTGTCGCCCACCGTGATCTCGCGGAACGGCGGGGCTTGTTTGACATTGGGGCCTTCGGCGGTGCGCAAGGTAACACTGTAAACCCGCAGCACTTTCATCTTCGCTTTTTCCTCGGGAACTTCGACGGCGACCAGCGCCGGAACGCCGTACATGACCGGACGATTCAACACATCGGTTTTCTGCACCGTCCAATCGCCGGTGATGGCCACGGCAACGGGAATACGTTGCTCTTTGTTCCTGGGCCGCGCGCCCCAATCGGAGTCCTCTTTGAAGAACTTCATGCCGGCTTCTTCCTCGGCTTTCTTGCCGGAGATGCTGCCGGGCCATTTCCGGGCATCAATCTTCTCATTCAACGCCTTGATGTCCGCGTCGAAGCGAGCAGGCATGTCACTTACAAACCGGCGAATCTCCGCGGAGGACGAATCGTACCGGGCGGCCAGCTCGGAGAAGTCCTTCACGCGATCGCGCCGCTCGGCCCGGAAGAAATCGTGCGCCTTGGGCAAACTTTCCAAATCTTCCTTCGCGCGGCGTAACAAATCCTCTGCCGTGGCTTTGCGTGTTTTGGCGATATTCCCAATGCCCTTGCTGAAATCGTCATAGATAGTGCCGGCCAGCCGATTCCCCTGATAGCCTTGTGCGCGCACCTTGCTATTAATGGCGTCCCTGCTATTCCCATAGCGCGCGGCGAAATCCTCGAGCGTCTTTTGCGCCTTGGCCATTTCGTTCTTCTCAAATGACTCGATCGCAGCCAGGAATTCGCCGGCCTCGGCCGGCTCGGTGAAACTCACGGCAAAGCCGTTCGCGCGATCGAAGATCAT
>CAZTYH010000075.1:0-13853 GCA_964617565.1 uncultured Verrucomicrobiota bacterium | reverse complement strand
TTCCGACCGAATCCAAGAGATATTTAAGCAGAAACGCATTTACGTCACATTGTGCAGCACCATCGCTATACGCATTAAGAACGCCACCGTTTCCTGTTTCATAACCTGAAGGCTTCGCCTGCCATGGTCGGTAGACCAAGTCGGTATCGATGCCGGCATTTACCCGAACAGCATAATCCGCATTCCCGTTGATATATTCACATGCCTTCTCCATTGCCAAATCGAAAAGATCCGACGTGCTCGGCGTTCCATGCGTCCAGCAGAAGGTGTGCGGGCCGCTTGAACCGATAGATGTCCAGGTGCCTACGCCGTCCAGCTTCATCTCCCATTCAAAGACCGGCTCGGTTTTCTTGACGGTCGTTTCCAACGACGAACTGAAGCTGATATTGTCAAAGGACACCTCGGCCCCACCCAGTTGAACACCGTTCTTCGTCGCAACAACATTGCCGTTGACCTTGATGCGAAAATCCGCCGTTAGGGTGGTGCCAAGATTGGCTGGAGAGACCGACACTTTCGTAAACGCAATGGGTTGAGATCCCTTCGTGTAGGCAACGGCCTTAGCGGGATTGCCGGTCTTCTTCCAGGTCGGCGATGTGCCGTCCGGGAAATCGATCGCCGTCCCGCTCGGCCATTCCTTGATCAGATGATCCCCCGTAAACCCGACTTCTTCGATCTCCATGTTCAGATTCGTATTCCCAAACGGCCCAATCTGGAGCAAGCGGCCTTTCTCGACAGTTGTGTGCGTGGGATAACCTGGGTAGGACGTAAAATAAATATATGAGGGCCATGTGAAATCGGTGGCACTGATCGTGTACTCAACCTCCGTCCGAAGCGGCACAAGAAACGACGTCTTGCCGTCGTACCAAAATCCACTTTGCCCCCGGTAGGTGATCAGTGAAGGATCGAACGGCACGCCGGGCGCACGCCGATAGTCAATATAATCGAAGTGCAAGATGACCAGTTGCGTTTCCTCGGTCGGCCAACGCTTGATGAAGCGAAGGGTTCCATCATGCTCCCAATTTTCATACATCCAACAATCCATCGAATGCCAGACACGCGCTTGCCAATCCCAAGCTTTTTCGATAAAGCTCAGATTCCTTTCTTCTCTGCCAAATCGTGCAGGCCAAGGCCATATATCGCTGGAGGTGTGCGTGACCGTTGCCGTGCTCCAATAATCGCAGTCGGTGTCGCAATGTACTTTACAGTATACGTCTTCCCATTCATCGTTCTTTATCAGCGTTCTACCTTCTGCAAGCCACTCCTTCGTATAAGTTCCTGTTGCCACCCAAGTATCGTAACCAACGATTCCGCATTCGCCTAAAAATATTGGGGACCAGTGTAAGTCGAATCCGTATTGTAATATCGAGTTCATTGCGAGCACCTCATAACCATACACCTGCGGGTCTGCGTAGTAGCTGCGTCCATCCAACATCGCCAAGGCACCGATTTCAGTGCGGCCTACATTGAGCGGCACGGGGGAGAGTGTTGCGAAGCTGACATGTGTTCCCTGATTTGTGATGGCTGTCTCGACCCCGTTCACTGTGATCGTGGCCGCCAAGAAAGCCGGAGAAGCAACTCCGTAAACCGTCACGGAAGGGCTGTTCATCTGCTGGTACGCCACCGGGCTTGTGATCTCAAAGAAGAAATTCGTGTCGCGGATCACTACCCATGTACTCGTCGCGGCATTGCCCGCTGCATCCGACGCCAAGGCTTCAAGAAGATTGGTGCCCGGAAAGAGCTGAACAGCACCCCAGACCTGAACCCCTACCACAATCGCCGGAGAGGGGCCGTTTGTCTGCCCTTCGGCATGAACCATCAATCGCACATCGGCTGTTTCATCGTCGGTCACACCCTGAACATACAGGACCTCGTTTGTCCCGAATGTGGTCTGGTCCAGCCAATTCGTAACGCCGCCGTCCACCTCGAAATCTCTTGGCATAATCAATGCAATGGACGGAGGCGTCGTGTCTCCGCTCGTGTCCTGCACCACGTCAAGCTGCTGGGTGGCGATGTTGCCGGCCATATCCCTTGCCGTGATCAAAACGGCGTTCGTTCCGGAACTCAACATGTAACGGTCGTACTGAAACAAACCCTCTGAAGATACGCCGTCTGACCACTGACCATCAATAAACACCTGGACCGCGCTGTACGCGTCGGTTACCACGCCGGAAACCATAATCCAGCGTCTATCGGTGCTTGCTCCGTTGGTCGGCGAAAGCTCGCTGATGGTTGGAGCGACATTATCGAAAACGATGGATTCACTGATCAAAGGACTCTGGACAACCGTGTCGCGATACAACCGCGCATAGAGTGTTCGCACCCCGTTGCTCTCGCTTTGCAACCCATATTCAACTTGTTGAGAGAAAGTATACAGCACGCCATTCGTTAGATCGGAGGTTTCACCTATGATGATATGGTCAGCCACCAAGCCGGGCAGGCTGACCGTGATATTCGTTGAACGCGTGTATTGGTTGCCGTCATCAAGAATCATCCGGCGCGGAGGGGTGCTGTCGGAGTCCAATGGATCAAACCCCCATTCCAGTTCATACCCATCGCCCGCCCAGTCCCCATCCGTATCGGCCGAAAACGGATCGGTCCCCAGCACAATTTCCAGATCGTCGCTCAATCCGTCGCCGTCCAAGTCGCCGGGGTTGTTTAGGGGGTTCGTGCCCGCCGCAATCTCGTCGCCATCCGATGCGCCATCTCCATCCGTATCCCAGTTGTGCGGGTCGGTGCCATACAGGAACCTCTCGTGCGCATCCGGCAGTCCGTCGCCGTCGCTGTCTACGTCCGCGTTCCCGGCCGTGTAAAAACACGCCTCAAGCTCGTCATACAGAGAATCTGTCCAATACACGCTGTTCGTCGTGTCGTCCATGGAGATTGTTGCGACCAATTCCCATGGGAATGAAAGCAGATTCGTGATGGCGAAGATATCCACCCGGTTCGTAAACCCGTCCGGCACATGGATTCCGATCACCACATTGGTCAGGCCGTTGTTCGGACCTTGGACGGACACCCATATATTCGTCCATTCCTCGCCGAACCGCAGCAGCATGCCCCCTTCGCCTTCTTCCGGGTCCCTTGACAACGCTTCAAGCTCAGCGGCGGCCAAGTCCTCTTCCGCAAGCTTTCTCGTCTTCAGCGTTACTTGCCACGCGATCCGTCGTTTCGACAACTCCCGCCACAGGTACACATCGTATGATTCGCCCTTTGCCAACTCCCTCCACTCCGGCGCGCGGTACACAATCTCTTCCCGGTAATCCTCGCCCTCCTTCTCCGGTACCCGCAGAATCAGGATCTCCCCGTTCTCCATGTCCTCATACACAACAACCTCCGCGCGCTCTCCCAACTGCTTCGCCAGCTCGCTGTCCGCCTCGAAGCAGAACGTCCCGCCGTCAAAGTTCCAGTACCAACCCGGTTGCCGCTCCAACTCGCCAAGCGTATATCGGTCAAGCGTTGCTTCCAATTGTCCGAGCGGCAGGCATTCATCGGGTACAACCAAGGGAAACGCCCCATCCCGAAACTGCAGATACTCCCCCACCAATTCGTCCCAGGATGAAATCGTCGGCAATTCGAAGCGGGAAGAAGCTCTTGTCCATTGCGCAATGGAAACGGCCAGCCCGGCCAGAAGAATACAACACACCAGCAGAACCAGAATTCTGATTTCGGTACGCCCCATCAAACGACGAAGTCGCTCAACCATTCACCCCTCCCCTCGATGCTGGGTCCCATTCTGAAAACGACCGCGCACAATGACAAGGCCAAAGGTCGAGAAAAGGCGGCCGCATCAGTGGTCACACAGCCGCATCTGGAAAACAAAAAAGGACCCGCGATTTCTCGCAAGTCCCTTGCCTTCAACGCCTCCCCCTATCGCCCCGCCCTTCCCTGACCCCTTCCATGTCAAGGAAGTGCTCTAGCCAACTGAGCTAATCGCCCTTACCAATCTGCCGGGTCAATATAGGGAGCTCAACAAACGCTGTCAATCATGGGGGTTCCCGCCGTATTAATTAACGGAGGGGCGGGGTCACACGCTTTTATGTTTCCAGCGGCCGAGCTCGAACCAGAGCACCACCATCAGGCCCTGGGCCACGAACGCGGCGGCAATGGCCCACCAGACGCCATCGGTAGGCGGCGTCACCACGCGCGAGAGCCATGCAGCCAGCGGCACCTGCAAACCCCACAGCGCGGCGATCGTGATCACCATGGGCCCTACAGTGTCTCCCGCCCCGTTCAATCCGCGCCCGATCACGATGCCGAGCGCGGCAAATACGTAGAAAACGGAAACAATGCGCAGGTAGCGCGCCCCGATATTCACCACTTCGGAATCGCTATTAAAGAGCGCTATGAGTTTTGGCGCCAGGAGAATCAGTGTCACGCTCGACAAAACCATGATCCCCACATCCATCCATGTCGCCACCCACACCGCCTTCCGCGCGCGCGCGGGCTTGCCGGCCCCGAGATTCTGACCCATCATCGTCGCCGCTGCACCGCCCAGGGCGAATGCCGGCATCAGGATGATATAGTGGAAGCGCAGTCCCGTCCCGTAGGCCGCCACCGCGGCCGTGCCGGAGGTCGCGACGATTCCCATGAGCACCAGGCTCATGAGGCTGCGCGACAACATCTGGCCGGACCCGGGAATGCCAATGCGCAGGATGCGCCACGACATGCCGAAATCCGGCTTCCAGTACGCCGGCCGCGCATGAACCCCCGAGCGGCCTCGGAGCAACACGCGCAGGGCAATCGAAGCGGCGAGCGCCTGCGAAATCACGGTGGCCATCGCCGCGCCGGCAACGCCCATGCGCGGAAAAGGCCCGATGCCGAAAATCAAAAGCGGATCGAGCACGATGTTGAGCAGGTTCGCGGCCATCATCACGTACATCGGCGTATGCGCATCGCCCGCGCCCTGGAGAGCGGCATTTCCTATAAAGAGAAGATAAACCGTAAAACTGCCCGCGAGGAATATCCGGAGATAAACGATCCCGTCTCTTGCGACATCCGGTTCCGCGCCGAGCAATTGGAAGAGCGGCGCCGCGGCAAACCAGCCGACCAGCGCGGAAAGCGTACCGAGTACCAGCGAGAGCAGCAGCGACTGTGTGGCTGCCGCGCTCGCCTCCTCCATGCGACCGGCCCCGACCGCGCGCGAAACCAGCGCCACGGTCCCGGTCGAAAGCCCCATCAACATCGGATATAACAACATCAGGATCGTGGCGGCCATCGCCACCGCGGCCACCGCCTCATGCCCGAGACGCCCGACCCAGAACAGATCAATGAGACTCTGCACGTTCTGCAGCACGGCGCTGAGCAGCATCGGCATGGCAAGAGCCAGCGTGGCGCCCACCAGGCTCCCCTCCGTAATCAGTTCAGAATCGGCCCGCTGTAGAAGTCGCATGAAATCCACTATACCGCCACGCCCGCAAGACACAATGAATGATTGGCGCGCGGATAACGCCGATGGCCCGCGCGGGGTATAATCGGCATGGCGGGGGCATCGAAAAAATGTTTGAGATTCCCTGTCCAATTTCGGCCCGGCTGTGGAAGATGGGATAGGAAGACATGGCATGAACGAGGACCGTCAGCAGGATTTTCTGCGCCTGTTTCTCCGGCACCAGGAGGAACTCAGGGCGTTTATCGGCTCGCTGGTGCGCGACCGGCACATGCGTGACGACATCCTTCAGGAATCGGCCCTTGTTCTCTGGCGCAAGTTCGATGAATATGACCCGGCGCGCTCCTTCGGCGCCTGGGCGCGGGGCGTCACCGCGCACAAGATCATGCAGTCCTTCGACCGCATCAAGCGCTGCCCGCTCCAGTTCTCGCCCAACGCAACCCAGGCGATCCTGATGGCCTGCCAGGACAGCCGCATGGACATCTCGGAAGAACAGGAGGCGCTCCAGCAATGCCTGGGCAATCTCCCCGACCGATCGCGCAACCTGGTTTCCATGCGCTATGAGCAGGGATTGAAACTCAGGGAGATCGCCGAGCAAACAGCCAGCTCCCTCGATGCGGTGCACAAGACGCTTTCCCGGATACGGCAATTGCTGCGCAAGTGCGTGGAAGACCGGCTCGCGCTCGAGCAGGAGATGGGATCGTGAACGACCTGCGCCATGCCGATGAATTGATCGAGAAATATCTCGACGACCTGCTTTCGCCGCAGGAACTGGAGGCGCTGGAATGCCTGCTCGTAAACGATCCGGACGCCGCACGCCTGTTCAACCAGAAAGCGCGCACAGACCAGTTGATCCAAACCCATTTCATCAAGAGCGCGGCCGACGTTTCGTTCGCGCTCGATGAAACAGTAAAAAGCACGCCGGCGTCGCGAGGGCTTTCCGGATTCGCGGACCACATCACACCATCGCCCTGGTCCTGGCGAACGCTGCGCGATCATCTCTGGGGCCCCGCGGGAACCGTGCTTCTCCACATCGTGCTGCTTCTCGCTCTCATTCGGATCGTGAGCTACACGCCGCTTCAGAAGGCTCCGGAATATGAAGTGCTGTTGATGCAGCAGCAAAATACGGAGTTGGACCCGCTGAAGGACATGCCCGAGTGGGATCCCCCATCCGACCTGCCCGAGACCACGCTTCCGACCGACCTGCCGGTGGAAGCTGTTGCGCCTCCCGAGGTGGACGCTCAGGACTTCGCGGAAGCGCCCACGGACTTCGGCGCCTTCGACGTCATTAATGACGTTCAGAGTGTGCTGATCATGGAAAAACTGGCGCCGGGCCGCACCGACAAAGCGCGGCAGGACGCGCTCGGTGTTCATTCCGGCGGCATGGGCCGGCACACCGAGGCCGCAGTGCTCCGGGCATTGGAATGGCTGAAAGCCAACCAGGCTCCGGACGGCTCGTGGGGCCCGAACAAACCCGCAATGACCGGTCTCGCTCTGCTTACCTTCCTTGCGCACGGCGAGACCACCGGCTCCGGGAACTATGGGGACACCGTGGAAAAGGCCATTCGTTATATAATCAGTCAGCAGGATGATAGCGGCCGCTTCTGCACCATCAATCAGCCCGGCTCCTACGCGCATGCCATCGCCGCGTATGCAATCGCGGAAGCCTACGGCATGACGCGCATATCGTCCCTGAAACCCATCATGGAAAAATCCGCCCAGGTCGTCATTGACGGCCAACAGCCGGGAGGCGGATGGGATTACGACTATAAGAAAGTCGCGCGCAGAGACACCTCCGTGGCGGGATGGCAGATGCAGGCGCTCAAGGCGGCGCTCATTGCCGGTGCGGAAAACAGGGGGCTGCGCGAAGCGATTGAGAAATCGGCCACCGACCTGAAAAGTGTGCAGGACCCGGAAACGGGCCGCTTTTATTACACGGACAAGAGCAGTCACAAGTCGGACAGCATCACCGCCGTTGCCGTGCTGAGCCTGCAGTTGGCCGGACACGCAACGACCCGCGAGGCGCGAGCGGGGCTGGACGCGCTCGGAGCCGCCCGGTGCGATTGGGACAAACCTCCTGAATGGCCGATGTATGCCTGGTACTACATCACGCAAGCCCGGTTCCACGAGGGCGGACCGGGCTGGACAAGATGGAACAACCAGTTCGCACGCGCATTCGTTCAGAATCAGAACAAGGATGGCAGCTGGACATCTCCGGGCGAGAAAAGCGGAAGCGCGCAAGGCAAGGAATTGCACCTCGGCCCGGTTTACAGCACAACCCTTGCGGCGCTGACCCTGCAGGTTTATTACCGGCATCTGCCGACCTACAAATCACTCGCCGTCGAGCCAACACCTGCGCAGAGCGCACAGGATCTGAAGGTCGAAGTGCTGTAGACGCCTCAGGAGAGACCCGCCGTTGTGAACGTCATGCTGTACGGCCTGATCAGGATCTCATCGCCCACATGCAGTTCCGCAGCCCCCGCGATACGACGGCCATTCACATACGTTCCATGCACACTGCCGAGGTCCTGCACGAAATAGCACCCGTTATGGAAGAAAAGTTCCGCGTGGCGCGCTTCGATTCGCGCACTCAACAACGGCATGTCGCAATGAGCCGGATCGCTTCCGATCACCATGCTGCGCCGCTCACCGATCGGAATCGCATGCCCATGCAATACCAGGTAACGCTGCGCATGCGGAGACAGAATGCGTACGTTCGCCGTATTCGTTGATGGCATCAAAATCGCGGGCCCGAAAAGTTCGCTCATCTCCGCGGCGCTGCATGCATGGCTCATCGGTTTCCTCCTGCGGCGCAAACGAATTGCCGTCGCACACCCGTTAGCAAGGGGCGTGCCATCATCACGCAACACAACATGCAGAGGCTACCGAACCGGAACCGCAACCCGTAGAGGTCGAATCGTACGCGAAAGTACAATTATGAACACGTGCAGGGTCACGAAGTGTACATTTTCCGGCGCGGGCCTTCCGTCAAACACCGAAACTTTTGAACATTCGAATCCGTGTACGGGTCAAAGCTGAAATTGCTTCGAAGCGATCCGCGACCCATGGAGTAAAAATGTCCGGAAGACACAGAATAAGCCGTCCTCTCATTTTCTCGGTGGTGCAACTTGTGCTTGTCGGGCTGGTGGATCATCTGACGGGCGAGCGTCTCGACTTCTTTCTCTTCTATTTCATCCCCATCGGATACCTGGCATGGCACGTCGGCCGACGCGCGGCTATTATCATGGCTGCGGCAAGCGGCACGATGTGGTGGCTCGTCAATATGTTGTGGGTGCAGACCGGAGACTCGTGGGCGGTGGACGCGTGGAACGAGGTTGTGCTGCTGGCTTCCTTTCTGGTTGTGGCCTGCCTGATTTCTGGAATTCGTGCCGAAGTGGAGCATCACAAAAAAACGGCAAAGGACTTATCGGAAGCGCTCTCCACCATTCGCCGCCTGACTGGCATTGTCCCGATGTGCGTGTATTGCCGGCGCATACGGGACAAGAAAGACGAATGGCTGCCGCTCGAATCATACATCGCGCGGCACACCGAGGCGCAAGTCAGTCACGGCATGTGTCCGCAATGCTATCGTCAACATCACGGCGATCCGGACGGGACGTGAGAGAATCACCTGCGGCGCGGCGGATACTTGTCCGGAAGCTCCTGGACATTTCCTTTCTGCCGCAGCACCAGCTCCCACAGCTTCATGTACTTCAGCTGCGCCCCGAACGCGCTGATGAGGGCAATCATCAAGCCGTGGCTGCCGTCCAGAAACCCGCCGCGCAGGATATAACCCTTGATGAAACGGAAGGCCGGGCGGAAAAACAGGTCGCGCCACAGGAAGGGCATGTCTTCAACAAACTTCTGCTGCGCGGTGATGGTGGAAAACCGGTTCTGTGTTTCCAGGTGATCGCGGATGTCATCGTAGGTGTAGTGATAGATCGGATTTTTCAGCCGGCGCGTCGGTCCGTTCACCACCACCTTGTCATGAGGTTCCTGCCCCTCCGTCCGGCCGTACGCTTTTTTGAACAGGCGCAGCTTGACGTCCGGATACCACTCCCCGTGGCTGATCCAGCGTCCGAGATAGTACACCTGGCGCGGGAATTCGTAGCCGACATAATCCCCGGTCCCCCGCTCGAACTCGGCGACGATCTCGTCACGCAAGCCCTCCGAAACTTCTTCGTCCGAATCCAGGAAGAAAATCCACGGATGCGAAGACATCTCGCGCACGAGATTCCGTTGCCCCACATAGCCCAGCCATTCGTGCTGGTAAACGCGGTCGGTGAACTCCCGGCAAATCTTTACCGTCCCATCCGTGCTGAAGCTGTCCACGACCACGATTTCGTCGCACCAGGTCAGGCTGCGAAGACACCGCCTGATTTTGCGCTCCTCGTTGTGCGCAATCACGCAGGCGGAGATTTTTTCCCTGCTCATTTCACATCCTCCATCGCCGCGCGACCCGCGGAATCCTGTGCCCGTAAAAGAGTTCTCGGCCGGGCGCGCTCGTCCTGCACACGCCCGTCGTACAGGACACGCACCGCGAAGCCATAGAATTGCGAGCCGCCTCGCGCACCCCTCGGAACCAGATAGGTGGCGGTCAACGTTTTCTGTTCTCCGGCATCCCATGGGGAATCCGGCTGCAACACCTTCTGCGGCACGACCGCCCGCGTGGTTTCGATGACGCCGTTATTCTGGTTTTCGTCATAAAAAGTCACTTCCACCCGCACCGATTCGGTGTCGAGCAACAGATCTTCCGAGCGTTGCTGCAGCACGATTTTCAGAATTCGCATTTCGTCATAATCCCCGGCAGTCAGCACTTTGTGCTGATCGGCGGAAACAATCCGCACACAGTTCGCGGCGCCGGAATTGATCGCGCGGCTCAACCTTAAACGCTCTCCAACGGCACGCTCGTAAATCTCCGTCGCGGGATTGCGCGCAATAATCTCGCTCCATTGTTGAACAGCCTGTTCCGGCATGCCGCGTCTCTCGAACAGGCGTGCACGCTCCTCGTAAGCGGAAACAAAATCGGGCTCCAGGATCAACGCGCCCGCAAGCAGTTGATCCGCCCGCGGCGCGTTTCCATCGCGAATGGCATCCAGCGCCTCCTCGAACATCTCGGCGGCCTTCTCGCCCACCACGTCCCGCGCGGCAGGTTCTGCCACCGGCACCCGGGGCACCGGTTGCGCACGGGTGGTCAGCTCCTTTACCGTCTCGCGAATGGCGGCCAGGTCCTCCCGAACCAACCGCAAATCCTCCGCTGCGGGCGGCACCACGGCATCCTCCGCCGCCCCGTTCCCGGCAGTCATGATCGGCGACGAAACCTCAGGCATCGAAGCCTCACGCCCCGGCACAGGACGCGTAATCCGCCACACGCGAAGATTGGCGGCGACCGTCGCCGCCAGCACAATAACCACGGCCACACCAACCGCGCGCCATTGACGTCTGCGCGGAGTTACGGCGCCGACGCCGCTCACCTCCGCCTGCACCAGGGCCTGCACAAGAAAGCGCGTCCGCCCGATCTCCACCGAATCGCCATGCTTCAGGCGCGTATCGCGAACCTCGCGCTTGTTCACCAGGATGCGGTTCATGGATCCGAGATCGCGAATAAACAGGCCCTCGGCCCGATGCTCCAGCACGGCATGCTGCGAGGCCATCTCCTCATCGTCTACCGCGATCGCGCAGCCGGGATCACGGCCGATCGTCATCGGCTGCTGCTCCACCGTAATGCGCTGATTCCTCAGCGACCCGGTAAGAAATATGAGGCGATACATCATGTAATGGCCTTCCAAATAGGCATAACGGGCAGAATATAATGGCATGACCCCCGAACGGCCAACACTTTCCCTTCGCCTACCCTCACTTTGTGCTTCGCCAACAGATTTCTAACCCGCTGCTAGCAAAAGCCTAAGACACTCAAGAGATAGTAATCACACGACAAATCTTCCCTTGGCAGGAGGGTCGTTATGTCCCGTGTAGATCTGCATGTTCACAGTAAATTCTCTGACAGGCCAAGCGAATGGTTTCTCCGGCGCATCGGCGCGCCGGAAAGCTTTGTCGAGCCCCTGGACCTTTATCGCTCCTGCCGGGAACGCGGCATGGATTTCGTGACCGTCACGGATCACAACAACATTGCGGGAGCGCTGGAGATCGCACACCTGCCCGGCACGTTTATTTCAGTCGAGGTCACGACCTACTTCCCGGAAAACGGGTGCAAGATTCACTGCCTCGTCTTCGGCATCAACGAAAAGGTGTTTCATGATATCCAGGAGATACGCCCGTCCATTTACGATCTTCGCGCCTACTTGCTTCAAAACCAGATTCTGCATTCCATCGCGCACCCTCTCTTCCGCAACAACGACCGGTTGACGGCGGATGATTTTGAAAAACTGATCGTCCTGTTCAACCGGTTTGAGGGGCTGAACGGCTCTCGGCACCCCCGCGCTTGCCGTATCGCAAACGCCATTTTCGAGAGCCTGACCCCCGAAGTGCTCGCGCAATTGGCGGACCGGCACGGACTCGAACCGGCCGGCCCCGAACCATGGAAGAAGATCCTGACAGGCGGCAGCGACGATCACAGCGGACTTCACAGCGGCTTCGCGTGGACAGAAACGCCGCCCGCGCGAACCGTGTTCGATCTGCTCCAACACCTGCGTGACGGACAACACAAGCCCGGCGGCCGCCACGGCACGAGCATGCAGCTCGCGCACAGCCTCTACCATATCACCTACAGCTACTATCGCAGCCGAATCGCGGGCGGAACAAAGAACGACGGCGGACTGATAGGGGCCATGTTGCAAAAACTCGCCGGGCGGGAGGATTTATCCTCCGGCGGAGTGGCCTCCATTCTTCCACCGGCGGTCAACCGCTTCTTCATCGAACGCCGGAAGCGGAAGCTCAGCGACATCGAGCGCCTGCTTATTGATGAATTCACCGCCATCCGCAAGCTCCAGGATCAGAATAAACGCGAGGGGAACAACCAATCGGATGAGGAACGCGAGCGGCTCGGTTTTGAGACCGCATGCAGAATGGGGCAGCAATTGATCCATGCGTTTATCCAGCGGGGCCTTGAACAAATCCGGCAGGGCAACCTGATCGAGAGCCTCCAATCGTTATCCTCGCTCGGCCCGGTTTTGCTCGGCATGACCCCGTATCTCACCGCCTTCGGCGCCCAGCATAAAGATGAAAACCTTTTGCAAGCCGTCGCCTCGCGGTTCCCCGCTGCCGGACAACTTCAGCGCCGCAGCGGGAAAAAAGCTTGGATCACCGACACTTTTCTCGACGTGAATGGCGTGGCTCACACCATACATTCCGTTGCGGGCATAGCTGCCAGCCGCCAGATTCCCATGACCGTCATCACCTGCCTGCCTGAAGACCCGGAGGCCCCTTTTCCCCTGAAGAACTTCAAGCCGGCCGGATGCTTTTCCGTGCCGGAATACGAATCGCAGCAAATCGCATTTCCCCCGTTTCTTGAGATCTTCGAGTTCATCGAGCGCGAGGAATTCGATGAATTGATCATTTCCACCCCCGGCCCGATGGGCCTTGCGGGCCTCGCAGCCGCACGCCTGTTTAAGCTACGCGTGAAGGGAGTCTATCACACGGACTTTCCGCGCTATGTCAGACATCTTACGGACGACGATTCGCTGGAGGATCTGACCTGGAGCTACATGTCTTGGTTCTACAGCAGCATGGATCACGTCTATGCGCCCAGCCGCCATTATCTCACGCAACTGGCGGACAAGGGAATTGATCCGGCCAGGCTTTCCGTTTTTTCACGCGGCGTGGACACACAGCGCTTCAATCCATCCAAGCGCAAGCCGGAATTCTGGGACCGCTACGGGATTAACGGCGGTTTCAAGTTTCTTTATGTCGGGCGGATATCCAGGGAAAAGAATATCGAAGCGATGATTCGCGCATTTCAATTATGCAGGGCGGAAATGCCTGACGCGCAACTCGTGGTGGTCGGCGACGGCCCCCACCTGGACGAACTGCGCGCGACCTATCAGAAGAACGGCGTGCTTTTCACAGGACGATTAACCGGTGACGACCTCGCCCTCGCCTATGCGGGCTCCGACACATTTGTTTTCCCAAGCATGACCGACACGTTCGGAAACGCGGTGCTGGAAGCGCATGCATCCGGCCTGCCGGCCATCGTTTCCGAGTGCGGCGGTCCAGCCGAAATCGTGCGAAGCCACGGATCCGGCCTGGTAACGGACACTCGTCACCCCGAGGCGATTGCGGAAGCGATGCGGCAACTCTGTTTCGACAAGGATCTCCGCGACGCAATGAAAACCGGCGCGATCGCGCGCGCCAATCAAAGCCGTTGGGAAACCGTGATGGAACAGTTCGAGATGGGATGAGACTTCCCCGGCTTCAACGCTCGATGTTCTCCATCAGCCGCCGAACGCGCGCGTACCGTGCATCTTGAACGGTTCGGGAACCGGATCGGCCCCCTCCCACACCACGCGCCGGA
>CAZTYH010000074.1:10774-14079 GCA_964617565.1 uncultured Verrucomicrobiota bacterium | reverse complement strand
CCGTATTCCAGCAGATCAATCCAGGAAGCAAGCCGCCACTCGTAGGTGCCGTAGCCGTGCGAAATCTGGTTGTTGACCATCCCGCAATGCCATTGGCCCTCGAAGGGCCGGATCGCGAGATGCAGCCACCCATTGGTGTCCACCCACGCGCAATTCGTGGACCAAAGATTCGGCCCGGGCGTCATTTCGCTTTCCTGCACATCCCACCACTGATCCGCGAATCGGACACGATTGGTGATGGTTGAAAGACCGAACGCACAATCGTCGAACCAGGCCGATCCCGAAGGGAAGTCCGGCGGTTGCAGAAAAAAAGCGGCGAAGCGTACCCATTCGGTATTCACCGGCGCGGTGGAGCGGACGGACAGCGGATGCCATGTATTCAAGGCCTTGTTCGTATCCATGCGCTCGGAAGAATATACCGACCATATCGGGTGCCCGGCTCCATCCAGAAACAGGATGGAAACCTGCGCCCGATTGCTTCCGGCAATCGGATCATCAGACCACGACGAAACCCATGCGGTGCCTTCCCACGTCTGCCCCGGCTCCGCGGGAAAAACCTGCTCAACCGACGATCCGTTAGGCTCGCCCGGCGGCCCCCAGTTGCCGAACATCTTCGTCGCATATGATCCGCTGCGATGGCGATTGTCCATGCGATAAACATTGTTGTAGGACTGCCAAGCGGTATTGGTTGTGCCGTTTCCGCTCTCGAAACCCGGGTTGACAAGAAGGTTCGAGACGATTGCAGCGTGGCTGGGCGCCGACAGCCATTCGACGAGCAGAACGACCACAACAAAACATCCGAGACAAAAAAGGCGCGCGCGACTATCTCCACTCATGCTTCGGATATCTCCTTTGCAACTCCTGTTTCACACGCGGATAATGCTCGCGCCAGAAACCCGCCAGGTCCTGCGTGATCTGAACCGGCCTGTGGTTGGGGCCGAGAATCTGCACCGTGACAGGCAAACGACCCATCGCAATCGTCGGCGTCGTTTTTACATCATACAAATCCTGTATGCGTACCGCAATCGTGACCGTGCCGTCCGGATTGTACGCAAGCTTGGCTCTCCGGTCGTTGGACAAGCCGATTCTCTCGGGCGCATATTTTTCAACCGACGCCTGTTGAACGCCGTTCAGCCACGACTTCACGACCCCCATCATCGGCCGCTCCTTTATATCCTTATAAGAGGTCGCACCGAGGCAGGCCTGCTGGATCATCATTTTGCGGTCTTCGTCCGCAATGAAAGCCAGTCCGAGTTCGGGACAATTCTTCGCCAGGCAGTTCACGCGAAGGATCCACTGCTCCACCGCATGATCCCACCCTTTCAGCGTCAGATTGCCTTTCAACACTTCCTCCGCAAGCAATGCCGCGGCGGCATCGGCGGGCGGGGGCTGCACAAGCTTGCGCTCCAGCGGGAGATCACGAAACATCAGCCGGCGATAAGCGAGTACCCTTTTCGATGAAGGATCATAGGACACCTCCACATCCTCGCTGAATCCATCGGGAAACATTTCCCTCAACCATTCCGGCTTCACGGCGGTCACCATCGTCAACAGAACGCTCAGGTCGCCCCCGCGTCCTTCGATCTCGCGCACTTCCGCCGCGACCACAAGCGAGCTGTTTCGCACGGCGCTCTCGCGTGCGATTTCGCCCTTCCGGCCATGAACCAGGCTGCAACGCAATGTGCCTGAATCCACGCGGCAGGCCAACTGATCCACGAACCCGGTCAGCACGCACTTCTGCACCGCCGCATCATCCGCTGCGCGCTCTTCGATGGGCAGTTTTTCGCGCTTCGCGATGTCGAGGAAGTATCCGAAAAGAGGGCCGACCTGCCTCGCCGACTGAGCGTGAATGCCCAGGCGCTTGCACTTGCCGAGGTCGTACCGGTTCCGGTCCGCGTAGTGCCACGCGCGCATCAGGATAAAGAAATCCGATTCCGTTTCATCGCCGAGAAAATCGTCGCGATCTCCTCTCACGTCATGCCCTTGCCGCCGGAGCAAAAGACTCCGACCCTGCGTCAGCGCCGCAATCAACGCCACCGGCCTCACGCATCCATGCTCGCCCGCCGCGATCAACATGCGCGCATAGCGCGGGTGTACGGGGAACGACAACATGCGACGCCCTGTTTCTGTGATCGCACCTGTCCTTGAATCCAGCGCGCCGAGATCGCGAAGCAACAGCTCCGCGCGATCCAGCGAGCGTTCCTCCGGCACCTCCATCCAGCGAAACGCCTTGATATCATCCACCCCGCCCGCCTTCAGCGTCAGTACCACTTCCGCGAGATCGAGCCTTCGCACTTCCGGAATCTCGTGAATGGGGCGCGCCGCATGATCGCGCGCGCTCCACAACCGCACGCACACCCCGGGCGCCGTCCGCCCCGCGCGGCCGGTGCGCTGATCCGCGGAAGCCCGGCTGATTTTCTCGATCAGCAGCGTGTTGATTCCGCGATAGGGATCGAAGCGCGGAATACGCGCAAGCCCGCTGTCTATGACGACCCTGATTCCGTCAATGGTCAGGGAGCTTTCCGCCACGTTGGTTGACACGACCACCTTCCGGCGATCGTACTGAGCCACGGCCGCATCCTGGTCCGGCGCGGACAGTTCTCCGTGCAGCGGCAGGACCACGAAACCTCGCGCGGCAGGCATCTGGCGGATGGCCTCCATCGTCCGCCCGATCTCGTATGCGCCGGGCATGAAGACCAGCACATCCCCTTCCGTGCCCTCGCCGATTACGCGCTGGAACTCGCGCGCAGCAAGCTCCCATACCGGCTCTTCGTCGCGCTGCGATACGCGCGAAGGGGTCTCCTCGATATATTCCTGGCGTACAGGATAGGTACGTCCCTCGGAAGACAAAAGGGAACACGGCGCGAGATACTTTTCGAGCGGACCCAAATCAAGCGTCGCGGACATGACGATCAGCTTGAGGTCGGGCCGTACCGTTTCCTGTAGCACCAGCGCGCGCGCAAGTGTGACATCGGCGTAGAGATGACGCTCGTGAAACTCGTCGAAAATAATCGCGGACACGCCCTTCAAAGACGGGTTTGTCAGCAATTGCCGCAACAGGATGCCTTCTGTCTCATACTTGATTCGCGTATCCCGCGAGGACACATCATCGAACCGGATCTGGTATCCGACTTCCCCACCGAGCCGGGTCCCGCGTTCCTGCGCGACACGCGTGGCCAACAGGCGCGTAGGCAGCCTTCGTGGCTGAAGGATGACGACCTGTCCATCGCCCAGCAATCCATGATCCAGAAGCATTTGAGGAATTTGCGTTGATTTGCCGGAACCTGTCGGCGCGGAAACAATCA
>CAZTYH010000074.1:0-10674 GCA_964617565.1 uncultured Verrucomicrobiota bacterium | reverse complement strand
TCGCCCCATTTCCACTCCTCACCGCTGTGCACATACATCTGGGCTTCCCATCCGTCGGCTGAAGGGAGGTAAACCCATACGCTGAACCCGGCGAACCCGGGGTCCATGGTAAAGTTTCTTGGCGGATCGTAAACCACGCGGAATCCAATCGCTTCCTTCTTTGGGGCAAAGCGATGGGTCACCTGGAGCGATTTTTCTCCTGAACGACTTCGTCCGGACACGATATCCATCGGCTCGGAGAGACCCCATTCGGCGGTCCAGCCTTCCGTATCATGTTCAAAGTCATAGAGAACGACAGGCGCCCCCATCGCGGTGCCGCTAAAAATAATCGAAGCCGCAAGAAACAGAACAAAGCGCATGACAACCTCCCTCTTCGCAACAGGGTGCGCAAACGTTTGTTTATTATGCAGATTAACACCCAGCTCCCGAATAATGCAAGAGAAATTTGCCTTGATTACAGCAAACGATTGCTGTAACAAAAAGGCAATATGCGTGCGACTATCAAGGACATTGCCAGGGCGCTGGATGTCAATATCGGGACGGTCTCAAGAGCCCTCAACAATAAGGCCGGCGTGAGCGCGGATTTGCGCAAGAAAATTGCGCGCAAAGCCGCGGAAATGAACTACCGCCCCAACGGCCACGCCCGCGGACTGGTGACACAGCGAACGGAATCCATCGGACTCCTCTCGGGAGCGGAAACAAGCGCTTTCCTTGCCAATCCCTTTTATGCCGGAATCTTTGCGGGTATCGAAGCGGAAACACGCGAACACAATTACGCGCTCATGTTCGCTTCCGCCACTTCCGAAGCAGGAATCTCCGCCGGCCAGCTCCCGAAGTTTATCGTGGAGCATCGGGTGGACGGACTTCTCGTCGTCGGCGCAGTCGAAGAATCCGTGATCCGCGCACTGCAGGAATCGAATCATTCTTTTATTCTCGTGGACTACCATCTGCCCGGCGAGGACATGGAAACCGTGGTGACCAACAACGTGCGCGGCGGACGTACCGCAACGGAACATCTGATCTCGCTCGGGCACCAACGGATCGCTTTTATAGGCGGCACCCCTCTCGATCATGGAAACTTCCACGAACGTCTCGTCGGATATCGTGAAGCACTTGAGGCCGCGCGGATTCCTTATCGCGAAGATTTTGTGCGTGGCGGGGAAATCGTCGGCGGCTACGATGGTACGCTCACATTGCTCGATCAATTTCCTGAAATCACCGCCATCGTGGCCTGCAACGATGCCAACGCCCTGGCGGCGATAAGCGCGCTTCGCGTACGCGGCTTGAAGGTTCCCGAGGACCTCAGCGTGATCGGATTCGACGATATCCCGGCGGCGCAGGAAGCATGGCCACCGTTGACCACCATGCGCGTGGACCGGTTTGCCATGGGACGCAAGGCCGCGCAGCGGCTTCTTGAAAAACTGGAGGAAGGCGACGCAGCGGCGCCTCACCAGATCGTTTTTCCCGCCGAGCTGGTGGCGAGAAGCTCCACCCGCGCCCCGCGCGGTTGAGGCCCTGCTTTCAGCGCTTTTTACCCTGCCTCATCCGACCGGTGGATGCGTGTAGATAGGGGTGAGGGCCTCGGAAGGATGGTTCGCACCCAGCTTCATCAAGCCCAATCGCCCGACCTCTTTCGCCGATGGATAACGATCCTCCTCTATCCACCGGACGTGCGCCAAACCCTGGTCCGTGAGCGACGGCTTCAGCTGCGTCCAATCGGGCGACACCACCGTGCAGGATTCGCGCAGCACCTCGCCGAGCTCCGCCGCGCGCATAACAGTCCAGGGCTTCATTACTTCCAGGCCGGCGCCATGGATGCGATACACACCGATCCACAACATCGAGCGCCGCGCGTTTCCCACAACAGCGACCGCACGCCCCCCTTCCCTGCGCGCCGTCTCCACGGCCAACGCTTCGCCGCTACTCACAGCATATACGGCTCGCCCGCCCGGAAGGGCCAACGCGCGCGCGGCCGTGATGGCGCTGCGCAAGCCGGAGTAAGAACCCGGCCCGCGACCGACCACGAACGTGTGTATGGCCGCCGCCTCAACACCGGTACGATTGAACAGGGCAGGCAACTCCTCGAAAAGATGCGCCTTGCGGGCAGACGGCTCCAACCATGCGCTTTCTCCGATCAACTCCTCATCCTGAAACAACGCGAGGCTTGCATGGGCCGTCGAAAGTTCGAGCGAGAGAGCAAGCATGGCTAATCCCCCTCGCTATAGATGCGTAGAATCCGCTCGTCCTGCGTGTGCCCGGTTTGAAATTCGATATGAATCGTATGCGGCGGCAGCAATTCCTCGGCGCGTTCCGCCCACTCAATGGCCGTGATCCCGTCGCCGTGAAGATACTCATCCAATCCGAGCGACAAGGCTTCCCGCGAACCGCTGATGCGATAGAGGTCCACATGATGAAGCGTGCACGCCGGCGTCTCGTACTCGTTAACCAGCGTGAAGGTCGGACTGCTGACGGGACGCTCGAAGCCCAGGGCCCGCGCCAGGCCCTGCACGAAACACGTTTTGCCGGATCCGAGCTCGCCATGCAAAGCAAGAACCGCTCCCGGCTTAAGCTCTCCGCCGAGCTTTGCGGCAAGCGCGTGTGTTTCACCGGGACCGTGCACCGTAACGGTTTGCGTGTGCCCGCCAATCACTCAAGCCTCGCCCTTTTTGACGTCGTTCCAAATCCCATCAAGCTCTTCGAGTTTGCAGTCGGTCATTTTGCGGCCCTGCTCGTGAAGACGGCGTTCGATCTCCTGGAACCGCCGGGTGAATTTCCGGATCGTTTCGTCGAGCGCCTCTTCCGCGTTATGTCCGAGAAAACGGCTCAGGTTCACGACGGCGAACAAAAGATCGCCTATCTCCTCGCGAATTTCGGCCGGATTCCCGGATGCCATGGCGCCCTTGACCTCCAGGACCTCTTCCTCAATTTTATCCATCACCTGGTGCGCGGTTTCCCAGTCGAATCCGACGCGCGCGGCGCGCTTTTGAATTTGCTGCGCTTTGTGAAGCGCGGGCAGATGCCGGGGAATCCCCTCTACAACAGACCGCGGCTTCTCCTTGTCTTTCTCGGTCTGCTTGATCGCTTCCCAGTTGCGGAGAACCTCTGACGAGTCGGAGACCTTTACCTCTCCGAACACGTGCGGGTGACGTCGCACGAGTTTCTCGGAAATATGCCGGGCGACATCGTCGAAGTTGAAACTGCCTTCCTCGGTGCAAATCTGTGCCTGGAAAACAACCTGGAGCAACAAGTCGCCCAGTTCTTCGGCAAGCTGATTCCTGTCTCCGCTGTCAATGGCGTCCAGAACTTCGTAGCTCTCTTCGATTAAATATTGCTTGAGGCTCTGGAGGGTTTGCTCGCGATCCCACGGACACCCGCCCTCGGATCGCAGGGTACGCATGATATCCAACAGCCGGTCAATCGGCCGGGCCGGATGCTCTTCGGCGTGTTGTCCACCTGTCTGATTCGGCTTCAAAACAACCCCGGTCTATCCGCGCTCAGTGGCCCTCTGGGGGAAACACGATGGCCAGCAATTCGTCCGGGCGGAATTCCGAGAAGTTCTCCAGAATCATGTTCGCGCCGCTGAAATCCTGGCACTCCGTGAACTCATCCGGCACGACAACGCACTGCATGTCGGCGGACAATGCGGACTTGCACACCGACATGGAAGCGGCAAACGCCAGGCAACAACGGGGGCGAAGCTCGATGGAACGCGCGGTCTTGATCCATGTGATCGGACCGGGGAACAACCTGTCTCCGTTCTGGAAAGGAAGAAGGTGAACACCGATCTCATCAAGTCCAAGCCTGCCGCAGATGGACGTAGCCAGCGTTTCAGGCAGCGCGGTTACCGCAATAAGGGCGAACTTGCGCGCCCTGGCCGCATTCAGAATTTTGACGAATGCGGGATCGGGCGACAACTCCGCGAGGGCCGCCGTCATCTCCTCGTTGAATTCTTCGAGCATCTTCTCCGGGGACGGCGTTGTGATATGCAAAACCTCCGCAAGTTGGGGGAGGTAAACCGAAGGCGAAAAGGACAGGCAATAGCGAGTGAAAAGAGCGGGCGTTAAATCCTTCTTGGCGCGCGAAAAGATTTTCTTCAGCGCCTCGAATGCGGCCTTGCGCCCGTTTACAGCGATATCCTCCAGTTGAAAAAAGACCGCATACAGGGGTTTCTCGGCCGGCGGTTGCTGAACGGCCTCGGCCGTGGTTTTGCTGCTGGTTGACATAATAAACAAGCTCCTTCCCGACTTATAAAAGATGTAATCAGGGTGCGCAGTGTAGGGAGGAAAAGCACGGCGGGCAAGTACGGAATTTCAGACGGAATATTGGAGTAAAGGAGTGTTGAAGTATTGGGCTGTGAAATCCGCATCCAGCACTCCATCGCTCCAATACTCCAATCTTTTCATCTTCCAAACAGGTACAGCAACCAATCATCCGTATGCCTGGCCCACGCCGCCTCGTTATGGGCGGCCTCTTCGTCCACGCTGACCTTCAGGTTCCGGCCCTCTTCGAAGCCACGCGCCTTGAGGAGCCGTTCCATGTCACGCATTCCGCCCATCAGTTCTTTCTCCAGCGCGTCGCCCTCGCCGCAATACAGGTACAGGCGCAGATCCGGTGTGTCCGGCGATTTCTCCACCATGTTAAGACAGAACTCGTCGTTCCGGAATCGAAAGGCCGGGGACAGGCAAGCCGCCGCGGAAAAAACCTGCGGATGCGTCCACGCCAGGTAGAATGCGATGGTTGCCCCCATCGAAGCGCCCGCGATCGCCGTGGTGGATTTGCCGGGCAAGGTCCGATACTCCATGTCAACGAACGGCTTCAGCTCTTCCAGGATGAAGCGGCTGTATTCGCGCCCCGCCATGGACGGATTGTATTCGAGGTAGCGGTCTTCCGTGCAATACACCGCAACTACGATGATCTCGTCCATGCGATACTCGCCGATCAGTTGAGTGCACCACTCATCCACCTGCCAGTCCTGTTTCCATGTCGAGGTCAACGGATCGAACACCTGCTGCCCATCCTGCATGTAGAGAACCGGGTAACGCTTGTCCGCGTCGTTTTCGTATGAAGGAGGAAGCCAGACAATCACCTTTCGATCATACCGGAGATAACGCGAATGAAAGCCCTCGTGCACGCGATAGTTTCCCACGATTTGAGGTTTTGGCTCCGGCGCCGAATCTTTCCACTGGGCCACGTGGGTTTCCACCACCTGATCTCCATCGGCCTCGACGACCTGGTTGTCCGGAATCGAACCGTCACATCGAACCGCTTCCGTATCCCAGCCTCCCCTGGTTACCTTGAACTCGATCTTCTGTCCTGACGGCAGCGCCGCAGTGGCGGACCAGATACGGTCATCCAGGCGCGTGAGGGGAAATCCGGCCGGATTCCAGTTGCCGAGAAGCGCCTGGTTGCCCGTGACAAAGACCTGCTCGCCGACTGGAAGAGGGACATCGGTTCTGACCTGGAAGGTAATCCGCCTGTTTTCGCCCTTCGTGCTCGTGGCCATGATCATGACAATTAAACTCCCCGTGATAAGGGTTCCGTATTTCATACCTTTAATAAAGTATAGGCCTTCGCGCGGACGAAACAAGACAGGGAATAAGAAGAATCCCCCTTGGAATGGAATGATGGAGTGATGGTGAAAGGCGTTCCTGCTTCGCCACGTGCTTGCGTGCCATGCCGCTGTCCAGAAACGTTTTACGCTCGGGACGAAGGCGGAAGGAACTACTCGATGCAATAATTCGGCGAAAATGCCGCGTCCTTGATAATCGGCCGCGCTTCCGCTCCCTCCGCGATCACGCTCAAAGAAAGCAACTGCGAGAAATCCAGCGGCCCGAAATGTTCCAACGGAATCACGATCTTCCGCCAACCATCGGCATCCGCTGCCCCGGCGTAACGATGCAGGGGAAGGCTCTCGCCCCAAACGATTCCTTCTTCGGCCATGCTCCCTGCCGCCTCCAATCGGATTCTCGCGTTCGGCGTGCCGCTTTTTTCGCGAATGGCGACGCACAAATGCAACTGCCGTGATGCATCGAGCGGGCGTCCTTCCGCCGACAATGAAACAACCGACACCGATTCATAAAGAGGGACGACCGATGCGGGTTGCACCATTCGGCGGTCCGCATAAAAGACGGGGGCATACATTCGCGCCACCGCATGATAAGCCTGCTTCGGACGCACCCTGTAATCCGCGTGGGAGGGTCCGTCAATCCCGACAATCCCAAACCATTCCTCGGCGTCGTCGCGCTCATGATGGTTTTTATCGGCGTCGAAAGGAACGAGCACCGCGGCGCCGCTCTGCTTCCACCACTCGTCGTTCCATTCGAACACAATTCCGCCTGCCAGCGGCTTCTCTGTCGTCACGATATCATGCCATCGCGCGATAAGCTCCGCCGCCTGGTCGCGCTCGCTGTTGCCCGATGTCGTCACGTTGTCCGGCGCGGTGGACATGCCGAACTCGCTGATCACCACCGGAACGGCCGGGTACGCATCCTTCAAGTACTCGATATATCCCTGGTAGCTGGTGGAAGCAAAGGATCCCTTTCTGAAATTCACCACCTCGGGCGGCCAGAAGGAATAAACATCGAACATCACGAAATCCAGGAAATCCAGCTTGAGCCACGGCTCCGTCGGCGGCCAGTTGATGTGACTGAAAAAGAAATCGTGGCCATATTTCTCGTTCGCATACCCCCGGGCATAATCGCACATTTCCGCCAGGAAACATTCCGTGGCTGTCACGCCCGTCCGTGTCTGATAATACGTGCCCTGAAACTGCGTGAGCTCGGGATGCCGCGTATCCGTGCCATCCACCGATGCGGGATTCAGTTCGCCGCCGATCCAGAATCCGAGAATCGTGTCCGAGTAATCTTCCCCCTCCACGTTATGCACGTAATCAATCGCATGACGGATCTGGCGCTTGACCCCCTCCTTGAAACGGGGCTCATGGAAATCGGCCGGCTCCTGTTCTATCCATATCCCATGCAGGATCATCAATTCGTTGCGCCGCGCTTCCTTGTAGATACGTTCGGAGCGCGTCCAGTAGATCAGGAGCGTGTTGATGCCCAGCTCGCGCATTTTCCGCATGTCGGATGCGACATCCGCCTTCACGATTTTGTCGCGATTCGACTCGCCCGGATAAAACGGCGAATAGGCCATGCCTTTAACCAGGAAGGGCTCGCCATCCAACACGAACCTGTTCTTGTTCAGTTCGATTTTTCTTCTGCGCGCCGGCACGGCTTGTTGTTCGGACGGGGAGGCCGCGAGACCTTGCGGCAGCGCCGCGGCGGCCCACACGAATCCGAACAAAACGAACAGGCGGCTCGTGGAAGCGGTATTCATTGCACTGCATCCTTCTTCGATTCCTCGCGCTTGTCGCGATACGTTTCATAATAGTGAATCGCCATGCCGGCAAAGCTTGTGTAGCGACTGAACGCCGCCTCGCTCGCGCGAAGCTGCTCCTGCAGGTACTCATACGTCTCGTCGGCAAAAGTGATCTTCGGCAGCATCAGGCTCGTTGCGACAAAGCCGGGGATAACGCCCTCTCCGTCCGGGCGCTCCATGTCGCGCCGCCGTGGATTCATCCATTCCACATTCGCTGTGATCCCGAATTCCGCATCCATGCGGATCGAATCCGTCTTCCCCTCGAGAGCGGGATGCGCGACCGCGCCGTACTGCTCCGCAATATGCGCGAGGGTTCCCAGGATTTCCTTTTCCTTGTCCGGCGTGACTTCGGGCGGCAGCTCGATGCCGATGTGAAGGTTGGAACCGTCGTCGAATATCTGTGTCCTGAACCCGCGCACGCGGCTCAGTCGCGCGAACGCCGCACCGTCCTGCTTCACCAATTCTTCGAATTGCGGCCGGGGCAATCCCAGCACGAACCACACGTCTATCAGCGGATACGTAAACGTCTCCACGCCCATGTACACTTCGGCACGCCCGGCCTTGTCCGCATATTCCAGCAGGTCGAGGCCGTGCGCGATGATCCCGTCCGCCCCGTCCGCCGCGTCGCGATAATTCATGATGCCCACGTTGTCGAGCAGGTCAATGCAATGATAGCTCGCCGCCTTGCGCTCGCCGTTCCAGGTCACCATGCCGCTGATCTTGCCCGTCGTCTCGTCCCGCTCCTGCCACCAGAACGGGATATCCACGCCGAATACCATGTCGGACTGCTCCCGGACGCGACGCTGAATTTCGCGGTTCAAATCAAGGAACTGCGCGAGGATTTCCTCGCGCCGCATTTCGTCGTGCCAGCCGATGATGAGATAGGGCTCGTTGTCGAAATGAATCCCGTCGAACCGCTCCTCCGGCGCCGCATCCTTGTTGAAGGCTATCACGGCATCCACAAGAGCCAGCGGGATCGGGTGGAATTCCTTGAGCGCATACTCCGGATACCCGTCGAGCGCATGGATCTTCAATCCGGCCCGGTGCGCGTCCCGGAGGAACGCGCGCGTTTCGTCCGGATGCAAAATCGTCGCGACGCCGTGTGCCGGAATATTCGTCGAGGGCGGCACGAACGCTTCGAGGCCGGGCTCAAACGGCGCGAGAAGCTGGACCCAGAGGGTATCCACGTTCTCTTCCCTGCAGAAATCGAAAAGCTGCTGCCGTGCCGCGGCATCCATCAGCAGCGGTTCCGTGTGCCAGATCCACATCGCGCGCGGATAAGCGCGCCCGGCGACTTGTTTTACGGCTGAAGCTTTCGTTTCGGGCGTCGAAATTTCCGCCGTAGTCTTCAAGCTGAAATCGTCCAGGTAAACCGTGTAGTCGCCCGGCTCGGTGAAATCGAGGGTAATGCCGCCCATGTGCATACGGTCCAGCGAGGTGATTTCCGCCAGCGGAACCCGCACCTCCTGCCAGTTCGTCGTCACGCCGCCCGGCAGGTACTTCGTGACCGGCCCCAGCGGAACGGAATCCTCGAGCCCGATCCAATGTTCGTCCGCCATCTTGACCGTGAATCGCTCTCCGCCCTCCTGTCCGCGCACCCAGAAGGAAAGAAACGCATAATTGCGCGTATCGAGAAATTGTTTCTCCTCCGCGCGGAAATCGAAGAAATGCATCCATACCCCGCAAAAGCCTCCGGCCCGTTGCCGCGCTTCGACACGCAGCGCCGCGCCGCCCGCGCCCCGGAATACATCCGTGCTGAGGAACGTGGATGCGCTCGACGGCGGCGATTCGAACTTGTTGTAGTACCCGCCGAGCAGGTTTTGAATTCCATCGTCGAACGTGGCGATCATCCGCAGGCTCAAAGGATCAACCTCTTCCGCCCGCGCGCCGCCGGCGCAGAGAACGAAGAGTGCAAGACATGCCCCGCGCACCCAGGCTTGGAATCCAAACAGGCTCTTCTTTCCGGTTATCGCGGTCATGTTCATATTCTTCTCCTTCGCTTCTTTCCCCGCCGTCCGCGCGGACTGAACCGCGCGAACGGCGTCCTCCGCCTCATATTAGTTGGCCGGCTTCTCCGTCATCAAGGCCAGGTCGTCGAGATAGACCACGCCCTGCGCCGCGCCCTCGGGATACAAGTCGCCCTCGAAACAAATGGAAACGGCGTGGGTGAACTTCCAGTCAATGAACCATTCATCCAGCGGAATCACTGCCAACTGCCAGTCTGTCGTGACTTTTCCGGCCGGCAGATAGGCCGATATGGGCTGCGATTTCACCGAGTCATCCATTGCTTCCCACATCTTGTCGGCAACGCCGATCACGAATTCCTCGCCGCCCTTCTCGCCCTTGACCCAGAACGTCAAGTACTTGTAAGGCGACGCGTCCAGGTAGCCATCCCGCCCCTGCTTCACCAGGGTGTAGTAGCCGCAGAATCCGCCGTCGCCGCGCGGACCGCCTTCGTTCTTCTTGTCGAAGAGAATCTTGAGTCCGCTGTTGCCCTCGCCCTTGCCATACTCAGAAGCCTTCGAGAAACCCGCCCTCGACGGCGCCTGCATGTAGATCGAATTCCGACCGCCGCGCTCGTTCCGCGCGTTTGAATCCATGCGATCAATCCACAGCACGCCCTCGGCGGCCGATTCCATGGCCTCCGCGGCCACGCTCATCCCCATCGCCATCATCGTCAATATTACCGTCAGTACTTTCTTCATTTTTACATCTCCCTCCATACAACTCTTTGTTTGCCGACTTGCTTTCTCCACTTCCTTCATTTGTTTCTCTTCGCTCAACGCACCCCCTTCGTTACGGTTCCGGATTTTCTTCAAACGCCAGGTCGTCCACGTAAATCGTCCCACGCACCTCTTCCTCGTCGAACAGCTCCGATTCAAAGCACAGCGAGACAGACGCCACGGAGGCGTAATCCACGAACATATCCGTCAACGGCACGACGGCCTTCTGCCATTCGGTGGTGACCCGGCCCGCGGGCAGGTAGTCCTCGACCGGCCTGGACTTCACGCTGTCCTGCACCATGGCCAACTGCCGGTCCGCAAGGCCGATCTGGAGCCGCTCTCCACCCTGCTCCCCGCGAATCCAGAACGTCAGGTGCGTGTACCCGGAGGCATCGAAATACCGGTCGCCCGCCTGAAGGATCGTGTAGTACCCGATCCAGCCGCCCTGCCCGTAGGCGCCTCCGATGTTGATCTTGTGGTAGGACAGCCGAAGGCCCGGTCCGCCATCCCGGCCATATCCCGGCCCCTTGGAAAACAGGATCCGGTCGGGCGGCTGCCGGTACACCGCGCACCG
>CAZTYH010000073.1:7836-14292 GCA_964617565.1 uncultured Verrucomicrobiota bacterium | reverse complement strand
CGGCGGTTGGCTTTCTTTTGGCCCTGGTGTCGCTTGTCTTCGAGCATGCGGGCTTTTTGCCGTCGCGAGCGACGGCGTTTCTGGCGGCGGATGCGTTCTGCTTCCTGTTGTCGGGCGGTCTTCGCGCCCCGAATCTTCTCTTCCATCCGGTCGCATAATTCGCGCCGGGCAAAGAAGCGATTCATCGCCTGCGAACGCTCGCGCTGGCATTTGATCTCGATGCCGCTCGGCTTGTGCAGGAGGTAAACGCAGGAAGAGGTCTTGTTGATTTTCTGCCCGCCGCTGCCGGAGCCCTTGACGAATTTTTCGACCAGGTCCCCATCATGAATGCCGAGAGAAGCCATGCGCTTCCCAAGCTGGCTTTCTTTTTCAGGGCTGACACCGAAGAAAGGCATGGCGGTCATGGGGCAACGGGTTGAAGCACGGCGCGATAGGCGACCTCGGCATCGTCGTTGATGACAATCTCGCGTCGCAGGGAATGATAGCCGGGTTTCCGGACTTCCAGGACATGGACGCCTTCTTTGAGCACGACCTGAAGCGGTGTGGCGCCGACCGTTCTGCCGTTCAGCAATACCTGGGCTGAGTCCACGTTCGCATGCACGGTCAGTGTGCCGGCTGCACCGATTGCGCCGTCGTCCTGGCTGTCGGCCATGATCACGCGCCGCGCAGGTTCACGAGCAGGTTTCGCGGCGGGGTCCGGTTGTGCAGTGAGCGGAATGAGTTCGGTGATGAATCGCGCCTGTGTCGGCCACGCGACACGTCCAACCCAATCCTTGCCGGGATGCTTCAGCGTCAAAATACGCGCATCCACAACCTGTTCGCGGAATCCATCTTTCACCAGCGTGAGGTCTAGGAACAGGTCGTAGCTGGAATCGGGTTGCAGCGTGGCGTAGCAGATATCTCCGGGCGACCATAGCCAGAGATTATCCCATTTTTTAACAAACCAGCGCCGGCCCCATTTCAGGTCCACGGCGATGACGCAGGGCGTGGTTCCGATAAGAGGGCCGCGAGAGCCTTCCTCCGTTGCGGGAGCATGGAGCGCGGCGCCGCTGGGGATGGAATCAATCTGTATCCAGATCGTATGTTCGGCATCGGGTGTAATGCGGGCGTAAGCCGGACCGGGCCGGAACAAGCCGGAAAATACCGCCAGCAGGCCGGCAATCAAAAGGCGATGTAAAGGCGATTTCATTTTCTTCGGGCAGTTAAACAGAACGGAAGGACGAGTTCAAGATTCACCCTCACCCAGGCCCTCTCCCAGGGGAGATGCAGTTTATCGAAATTAGAGAACCAACTCTTACCGCGGGGGTGGCGTGCGGCCGAGACGGGCGAGAACGGCTTTCATGTCTTCCCAGACATCCCGTTTGCCCGCGGGGTTCCGGAGGAGGTAGGCGGGGTGATACGTGGGCATGAGCGGTATGCCGCAATATTCGAGCCATTTCCCGCGCAGCTTCGTGATGCCGGTTTCGACGTCGAGCAGGCCGCGAATCGCGGTGGCGCCGAGTGCAACAATCACCTTGGGTTTCAGCAGGGCGATCTGCTCTTCAAGATACGGGATGCATGCCTTCATTTCGTCGGGCATGGGCACGCGATTGTCGGGCGGGCGGCATTTGACGATGTTGCCGATGAAAACCTGATCGCGCGTATAGCCCATGGCTTCGATGATCTTCGTGAGCAATTGTCCGGCGCGCCCGACGAAAGCGAGGCCCTGCCGGTCTTCGTCGGCTCCGGGTCCCTCGCCAATGAACATGATGTCTGGGTTGTTCGCCCCCTGGCCCGGCACCGTTTTTGTGCGTTTGCGATGCAGTTCGCAACGCGTACAGGCGGCCACGCGATCGGCGATATTCTTCAGTTCGACGGATACATTTGCCGAAGGCTTTCCGGGCGAAGCGGTGGCCTCAACGGAAACGATTCCTTCTTCGCGGCTATGCCGTGCGTAGGCCGCGACGTCTTCGATCAGGCTTGCCAGTTCAGCCCGGACATTTTTGCGGGATGCGGGACGCTCTTCCATTCAGCGCGCTCCCCAGCGAATGCGATCCGTCAGGAAAAGCTGATCCATATTATTCATCGGGAAGCCCTGCGTAAGCGGGAAGTCCATGGGGATGCGGCCTTCGAGTACGGGGAACCACGTGCGGTCCGGTCCGGTCAGCAGGCCCCGCGCATACGGTTTGTCGCGCGTGATGGTGGTGAAATAAAGGCCGCTGATGCGCTTGTAGTAGTCGTTGATTTCGTAAAATTCGTCGAGCGTCGCAGGCACGAGCAGGGAATTGCGGCTGCCATACCACGCGGTGGCCCAGGGCATGTCCGAGCACATCATTTCCTCGGGGGCGAGCATGCCCGAAACGTGCTGCACGAATGGCGGGTAATAGGGCGGATACGGCACGCCGGTCCGTGGCGGAAGCAGGGTCAGGATGAGAGGAAGAGCGCCGAGCACGACAAAGAGCGTCGTAACGGCGAGGTTGTACAACCGGATGCGGAGTTGAAGCCGCTCGAGCAGAATGAAGAAGAAGGCCATTCCGTAAACGAGAATGAGGGGCCAGAACATCAACAACAGGCGAGCCGTGCTGTCGCCGTAAAGAGTCGCAATGATCATCAGCAGCACGATCCCGAGCGCGGCGGCCCATCGCAGCACGTGGACCGGATCGCGGACGAAACGATAGAAAAAGGCGGTCAGAAACAGGCAGATGAAGAGGCCGTCGCCGATGATGCGCAGGTTACTGTCGTAGTATTTGCCGAAATTCTTGACCAGCTTGGCTTGCATATCCGGCATGATGCGTCCGAAGTTCACCGAGGGCGCGAGTGAGCGCTCGAAATCGTTGTCTGCGAAGCTGCGCGAATCGTTCAGCGCGGTGTAGGGCGCGAGCCCGAGCAGTCCGCCGCTGACTTTTACATTACGCGCGAGCCACGGGGAAATGCCGAGCAACACGACGATGATCAGCGCAAGCGCCCAAGCCCAACCGCGGTTTTTGCGGAACGATATACCTATATAAAGAGCCATCGCGGGTGTGAGGACGATGGCTGCGTAACGGGTGAGGAAAGCGAGGACGCACAGCACGGCCACTCCGATGAGCGGGGTGAGCCACGAGCGCTTATTCTTCCCTTCTTCGCGGTTGGTTACGGCGACGACCGCCAGGTAGAAGGTCAGGGTCGTCAGGAAAGTCAGCAAAGGCGTGGCGAGGCCGGAGATGCTCTCCTTCCAGACGGTATTGCTCAGGAAAAAAACGGTTATGCCGAGCAACCCGACGCGGGGATCGAACAATCGGCGGCCGAGCAGGAGAACCAGGAGCCCGGTAAGGAGTGTAAAAAGGTGGCTCAAGGGAATGATCACCCACTGCTCCGGCGGATAAACTCCGGGCGCGCCGGTGGTGGGGAAAGGGGTGCGGGCAATCTTGAACGTGGAGGCAAGAACGGTGGGCCACAACGGTGCGTGAAGGATGTCGGGGTGCTCGTTGATCATCGGGTTGTGGCGGGGCGAATTCTCGATGAGATACCACATGCTGGCAGGCCGTACGCACTGCGTAACGAACCGATGGCGCTGGGACAGGTTGCGGGCGAGTTGCGCGTAATCCATGGCTTCCGCTTCCCGCAGGCCGCGGAATTGCCCGGCGGTGTACAGCAGCATGACGATCAGGACAAAGAGGATATACAGACCGCCCTTGATGACTTGAAACCCGACGCCGACGTCCACATTGTAGACCAGGTTCTGTATTTTGGACTCAAAGGGCTTCGCGGCCATGTTCTCTCCCATCTCCGGCTGAACTCTTGAGCATACTCTACGGTCCAAGGTGCTTTTCGGCAATGGCGAATGTTTGGGCTGTGATGGGGGGCGCGTGGAGCGGGATACGGGATGCGGGATCACGCTGCCGGGCCGGGAGCATCCTCTTCGCGAAGCTTGTATTCATTCAGCTTGCGATGAAGCGTGCGGCGGCTGATGCCGAGTTGCCCGGCGGCCTTGGTGCGGTTGCCGTTGCAGGCGCGAAGTGCGCGGACGATCATTTGCTTTTCAACTTCATCGAGGGACATATCATTTGCGCCGATTGCGATTCCGCCCCGGCGCGGCGTGTGGTCGCGAATGCCTGCGGGTATGTCGCGCACAGCCAGTTTGCCGCCGCGGGACAACACCACCATGCGCTCCAGCGCGTTGCGCAATTCGCGGACGTTCCCCGGCCATGGATATGCCGTCAACACGTCCATTGCTTCCGGCGTGATTCCTTCCACGACCTTGTTGTTCTGGTCTGAGAGAGACCGGATGAAGTGTTGTGTCAGCAAGGGAATATCCGAAACGCGCTCGCGCAAGGGCGGCAGGTGGATGACGACGACATAGAGGCGATAGAAAAGGTCTTCGCGGAAGCGGCCTTCATCCACCATCTGCTTCAAATCGCGATTGGTGGCCGCGACGAGGCGGACATCCACGTGAAGCGAATCCTGGCCGCCGACCCGCTCGAACACCTGCTCCTCCAGAACGCGGAGGATTTTGACCTGCACGGAAGGATCAATTTCCCCCACCTCGTCGAGAAACAGCGTGCCGCCGTCTGCCAGCTCGAAACGGCCGGGCCGACGCTCCGTCGCGCCCGTGAAAGACCCTTTTTCGTGGCCGAACAATTCGCTTTCGAGGAGGTTGTGCGAAAGCGCCGCACAGTGAACCGGAATAAACGGCGCCCGCGCGCGCGGGCTGAGCCTGTGAATCGCCTGCGCGACGAGTTCCTTGCCTGTCCCGCTTTCACCCTGCACAAGGACCGTCGCGCGCGTGGGGGCCACCTGCCGGATGGTGTCGAACACCTCCTGCATCGCGGCGGATTGGCCTATGATCTGATCGAGTCCGAACTTGGCATCCAGTTGCTCGTGCAGCCGCCTGTTTTCCGACTCCACCTCGCGTTCGCGCAGCGCTCGTCGCACGAGGATGTCCAGCCGGTCGAGATGCACGGGCTTGGTCAGAAAATCATAGGCGCCGCGTTTCATTGCCTCCACGGCGGTTTCCACGCTTCCGTAAGCCGTGAGAAGAATGCAGACCGGCTGCGGCGTTCGGGCGAGCGCGCGCTGCATCAGCGCAAGTCCGTCCATGCCGGGCATGCGCACGTCGCTCAACATGATATCCACGGAATTTTCCTGGAGCAACTGGAGCGCGCGCGCCCCGTTTTCCGCCAGCAATACATTGTAATTGCGGCGAAGGGCCCGGGCGAGGCCTTCACGGGTGTTCTTTTCGTCGTCCACGATCAGGATGATCGGTTTATGCGGAGAGGTCATTCTTTCACTCCCGCCGATGTGGCCTTGGTTTTGTGCGCCTTGAGCAGGCGCATGCGCTGTTCCTCGCGCGGCAGAAAAATGGTGAACGTAGTACCTTTCCGGGGCTCACTGTGTACTTCGATCTGGCCGCCGTGGTCGCGGATGATGCGCTGCACGATCATCAGGCCGAGGCCCGATCCCTCGGATTTGCTGCTGTGATAGGGTTCGAAAATGCGGCCCAGTTCCTCCGGCGCGATACCGGGGCCTGTGTCGCGGAACGAGACGGCAATATAGCGATCCGTGGCGGCGACGCCGATTTTCAGCAGGCCGCCGTCCGGCATGGCCTGGATCGCGTTACGGATGATGTTGAAAAACACCTGCTTGATCTGGTTCGGATCCAGGAGAATGGAATCCTTTTCTTCCGGCTCGGTCACCTCCACCAGCACGTCCCGATCACGGATCTCGTGCTGGAGGAAGTCGAGCGTTTCCTTGAGCAGGGCGGTCACCGACGCCTTCTCGAAGGTCGGCAGCGAAGGCCGTATCGCGCGGAGAAACTGGCTGATGATCTGGTCCAATCGCGCCACCTCGCGTCGTGAAACATCCAGCAGCTCGCGCAGGCTTTCCTCTTTTTCGCGGGGCAGCTCGCCCAATTCGCGCTCGATCAGTTGCAGGTGGATATTCAACGAATTCAGCGGATTCCCGATTTCGTGCGCCACGCCGGCGGCGAGGAGCGTCAGGGCGTTCAGGCGTTCGGATTCGATCGTTTTGGCTTCCTGCTCGCGATCGCGTGTGATGTCCCTGAGAATAATCACGGCCCCCTCCGGGCGCGATGCCTTGCCGGGCAGGGGTACGACATAAAAATCAAGGAAGCGATGTTCGGGATAGGTGACTTCGATCTCGCGCGTGACCAGTCGCGACCATTCGCGCTCATCGAGTTCCAGCACGCGATCCCATTCGACGTCACGAAGATAGCGTCCGACCGGTTGTCCCGCGGCCGCCTCGAGGGTGAAACCGAGGATTTTCTGGGCGGCGGTGTTGGCGAACGTAATACGCCCCTTGTCGTTCACGACAATAATCCCTTCGCGCACGGCATGAAAGACGGTTTCCAAAAAGCCTTTTTCCTGTGCAAGGCGCAGGAATTGAGACTGCAGGCTGCCGGGGTCCAGCCGGTCCAGTCTTTCTATCAACTTATCGAGAAACGCGGATTTCATGGGAACAGAAACTCTGATACCCGCG
>CAZTYH010000073.1:3540-7736 GCA_964617565.1 uncultured Verrucomicrobiota bacterium | reverse complement strand
TTTGTGCTATTTTCCGCGGCATCTTCACGGTTGATCCGTGTTGCACGGCGGAGCGGCACATGGCGGAAGGGATTGCACAGAGGCCCGTGTTGGTGTTGAACCGGTTGTGGCAGGCGATCAATGTCTGTTCGACTGAGCGCGCTCTTGCCCTGCTTTTCACGGGGCACGCGCAGGTGGTGTGCGAAACGGCCGGTGGCTTCAACACATTTTCTTTCGGCGAGTGGTGCGATTTCTCAAGCAGTTACGAGGGCGAGGAGCTCATCCGTACCATATCCATTCGCATCCGTGTCCCGCGGATCATATTGTTGCTGTTCTTCGATCGCCTGCCGAACAAGGAAGTGAAGTTCACGCGGCAGAATATTTTCGAACGCGATCGCAATACCTGCCAGTATTGCGGCAAAAAGTTCGACCGGAAGGATATGAACATAGATCACGTGGTGCCGCGGCAGCAGGGGGGATTGACGAACTGGACGAACGTGGTGTGCAGTTGCGTGGACTGCAACCGGCGGAAAGGCAGCCGTACACCTGAGCAGGCCCGCATGCACCTGGTGCGCAAGCCGAAGAAGCCGCGCTGGCGGCCGTTTGTCGAAATCCAGTTTGTCAAAACAGCGGATCACAGTTGGCGGCACTTCCTCGACCTGGCCTATTGGAACGTTGAGCTGGGCGAGGATTAGCCCGGTTTAAACGCCTGAGCCCACGATTTTGTACATGGGTACAAATTTTTTTTGACTCCCCCTTATCGTGTCGCATATTCGGTGTATATGTAGGAAGTGAGACGCGGGGATCGGGTTCCGCGGTCGAAAGAGGACAGGGAGTGGGACATGGCCGTGAATGATGAAACCGGGTTTTATGCGCTGGGGCAGGGATGTCCCATGCACGGGGACGATTACATGAGAGAATGCTCCATGTGCGGCTCCGAATTCTGCCGCGCCTGTTTTCCGAAGTCGGCAGTTTGTCCGGATTGCGCGGACCAGGAAGAGGACGACGAGGAAGAGGAGGAGACCGGCCCCGATTTCGATGACGTCAGCGATCTGGACAAGGTTCTGGATAAGGACGATTTCGAAGAAGTCGAGGAAGACGAAGACGCGGAAGGCTTCGAGGACGAGAAAAACTGAACCGCATCCGTTCGTTGCCCGGCCTGTTTCCCGGAAAGCGCAAATTCGTCGCATCTCCTCGTGGAATCCCCTATGATGCTTCGGTCGTAGTGCGTGATTCGTGACAATGGGCCGAAACATGTCCGACCAGACAACACCAATGATGGGGCAGTACCGGCGTATCCGGGGCGAAGTGGATCCCGATACGATCCTTTTTTTCCGGCTCGGTGATTTCTACGAGATGTTTTTCGACGACGCGAAAGAGGCGTCGCAGATTCTCGACATCGCGCTGACCAAGCGCCAGGGCATTCCAATGTGCGGGGTGCCGTATCACGCCGCCGACTCCTATCTCGCCAAGATGATTCGCGCTGGACGCAAGGTGGCGATTTGCGACCAGGTCGAGGACCCTTCACAGGCAAAAGGCATTGTGCGGCGCGAGATCACGCGCGTGGTTACCCCCGGCACGGTCCTCGAGGAAAATGTGCTCGAGTCGAACCGCCACAACTACCTGGCCGGCCTGTGCGACGCGGAGGGCCGGTTCGGGCTCGCGCTGCTCGATCTTTCCACCGGCGCTTTTCACGTGGAAGAGAGCGACGACCTGTCGGCGTTGCAGGACAATCTCCTTCGTTGCGCTCCGGCGGAATGCGTGGTCCCGGAAGAGCGGCGCGACGCACCGGAATTTGCCGCGCTGCTCCGGGCATCGGGTGGAACGTTGCTGAGTTCACACGAGGATTGGACGTTTGAATATGACGCCGCGCACGATTTTCTCACGCGCCACTTCGGCGTGCATTCCCTTTCCGGTTTCGGGTGTGACGGGCTGAAGGCGGGCATCGGCGCGGCCGGCGCCGTGCTGCATTACGTGAAGCAGGATCTGCGGCGGCAGGTGGGGCACGTGCGCAGCCTGCAGGTGCGGAACCCGTCCGATTATATGATGCTGGACGAAGCAACGATTTCGAATCTCGATCTCGCGGCCGTGCGCGGTCCCGGTCGGCCGGGTGTGAATGCGACCCTGCTGAAGGTGCTTGATTCCACGCGAACCGCGATGGGCGCCCGCCTGCTGCGCGATTGGCTTTTGCGGCCGCTGACGGACCTTTCAGAAATCGGACGGCGTCACGATGCCTTGGAGGCGTTCACCCGGAACCGGGCGATGCTGACGGATGTGCGTAACGAGCTGTTGCGGGTAAAAGACCTGGAACGGCTGATCGCGCGGCTGGGCGCCGGAAGCGGAAATGCCCGCGATTTACGGGCGCTTGGCGCATCGCTGGCCGCATTGCCGGATGTGCGGCAGACGGTGGTGGGCGACGGGGCGGGGCTGCTTGCAGATTTGCGGGAGCGGCTTGCGCCGATGCCGCAACTGGTGGAGTTGATTGACCGCGCGATTGCGGAAGAGCCGCCGATATCGGTGAAGGATGGCGGGCTGATTCGCAAAGGGTATCACGAGGAGCTTGATCAATTGCGCGCCGCAGCCACCGAGGGGCGTCAGTGGCTGGCCGAGCTGCAGACCCGCGAGCAGGACCGAACGGGAATCAAGTCGTTGAAGATCCGCCACAACAAAGTATTCGGCTATTACATCGAGGTCACGAAAAGCAACCTCGACCAGGTGCCTGCCGACTACGTGCGCAAACAGACGCTGGTGAACGCGGAGCGGTTTATCACGCCCGAACTGAAGGAGTATGAAAACCGGATACTCGGCGCGCAGGAGCGGTCGCTGCAGCTCGAGTACGAGCTGTTCACGCAGGTGCGCGAAGAAGCAGTGAAGGAGACGGTAGCGATCCAGCGGACAGCGGACGCGTCCGCGCAATTGGATGTGCTCGCGGCCCTGGCCGAGCGCGCGCTTTCGATGGGATATGCCCGTCCGAAAATGACGGAAGGGACACGCCTTTTTATTCGCGATGGACGGCACCCGGTGGTTGAACAGATGCCAGACGCCGAGCGCTTTGTGCCGAACGATACGCTGCTGGATGGCGAGGAGAATCAACTGGCGATCATTACCGGTCCGAACATGGCGGGCAAGTCCACCTATATCCGGCAGGTCGCGCTGATCGTTGTCATGGCGCAGATGGGCTCTTTTGTGCCTGCGGGGGAGGCGGAGATCTCCCTGGTGGACCGGGTGTTCACGCGGGTCGGCGCGAGCGACGATCTGGCGCGGGGCCGCAGCACGTTCATGGTGGAGATGCAGGAAACGGCTAACATTTTGAACAACGCGACTGCGCGAAGCCTGATTGTACTCGACGAGATCGGGCGCGGCACCAGCACGTTCGACGGAATCAGCATCGCGTGGGCGGTGGCGGAGTATCTGCACAACAACCCGCGTGTGCGGGCGAAAACGCTTTTCGCAACGCATTACCATGAGCTGACAGACCTGGCGCTGACCTTGCGCGGCGTAAAAAATTACAACGTGCTGGTCCGCGAAAAGAACGATCGCATCGCCTTCCTCCGCAAAATCGTGCCGGGTGGCGCGGATAAGAGTTATGGCATACAGGTCGCCCGTCTTGCGGGGTTGCCCCAGGAAGTGGTTGATCGCGCGAAGGAAATTCTTGGAAATCTCGAGGAAGGCGAATTTGGCGAGGGCGGACAGCCGAAAATCGCGCGCCACTCGCGCCGTGTTCGTGAAAACAGGGATCAACTCTCGCTGTTCGATGAAACGCCGCCCAGCTTGTAGCCCTTTGCCGTGTTCAGCAGGCGTTTCAGATTCGGCATCGTGTTTTCATGCGCGGCCACCACTTTCCCGACGATCAACGGACAATTGCCGGGCCGAGTGATCTCGACCAATTCGCACTCGAAGTTTACGACGGCATCGGCGATCAACGGCGCTCTCACCTTCACGCCGTCCTGCGTGGTCAGTCCGGCCAGGCTCAACTTCTCGATCTTGTGCCCGTGATGCGTGCCCGCATAAAGCGTTTCCCTCGCCATGCCTGCGTGGGGGAATGCGACGACGAATTCGCGGGTCTCCTGGATCAGTTCGTACGTGTAGGCTTCGTCGTCTATACCGAGCACGAACATGACGGGATCGTCCGATGCGAAGGTGATCCATCCCACGGCCATGACGTTCGGGCGGCCCGCCGAGCTGCGGGTCGTCACGAGAGCAACCGGCTCGGGATA
>CAZTYH010000073.1:0-3440 GCA_964617565.1 uncultured Verrucomicrobiota bacterium | reverse complement strand
ATGAGAATAGAAAAAGATTCGCTGGGCGAAAAGCAGGTTCCGGATGAAGCACTCTACGGAATCCACACCGTGCGCTCGCTGGAGAACTTCGATGTGGCGGGCGAACGCATGCCGCTGGAAATCGTGTACGGCATCGTCAAGCTGAAATGGGCGTGTGCCCGGGCGAACAAGGAACTGGATATGCTGGATGCCCGGCGCGCGAACGCCATTTCAGACGCGTGCAGGAAAATCATCGCGGGCGGGCTGGAGAATCAATTTCCGCTGGATGTGTTTCAGTCGGGCTCGGGCACGTCCACGAACATGAATGTCAACGAGGTGATCGCCAATATCGCGGCCGAAAGCCTGGGCGGGAGCAAGGGGGATCGCTCCGTTATTCATCCGCATGACCATGTCAACATGGGGCAGTCCACAAACAACGTCATCCCATCGGCAATCAAGATCGCAGGCGTTGAGCTCTCTGTAAAACTGGTGGGCAGTCTGCGGGCGCTTGTCGCGGAGCTGAAAAAGAAAGCGCAGGAATTCACCGATGTCATCAAGAGCGGTCGAACACACTTGAGCGATGCCGTTCCCATCCGGCTGGGGCAGGAGTTCATGGCCTATGCATGTGCACTGGAGAAGGACATTCGCCGAATCGAGGCGGCGCGCCAGAAAATGCTCAAGATGGGAATCGGCGGCAACGCGATCGGCACCGGCCTCAATACGAAAAAGGATTTCCGTCCCGTTATCATCCGGGAACTCGGCGTGCTCACCGGGGTAACCTATGAAGGCGCGGAGAACGGCGTCGAAATCACGCAGTTCCTGACGGATATCGCCGAGATGGCGTCCGCGTTGAAACTGGCGGCTATGGATATGCACAAAATATGCAACGATCTCCGCCTGCTCGCTTCCGGTCCGAATACGGGCCTGGCCGAGATCACGCTGCCGGCCGTGGAGCCCGGATCGTCCATCATGCCCGGCAAAGTGAATCCGAGCATCTGCGAAGCGGCGAACATGGCCTGCCTGCAGGTGATGGGCAATGAATATGTCGTGTCCCTTGCGTGCAGCATGGGACAGTTGGAGCTGAACACGCATATGCCGCTCATCGGGCTGCATCTGGTGAAGGCCATCAAGGTGCTGGATCGCGCGGCGGTCATGCTGGCAAATAAGTGCATTGCCGGTATCGCGGCCAACCGGGAAAAGTGCCGTCGCTACTTCGAAACAAGCACGGGCCTGGCCACCGTGTTGAATCCGAAGCTGGGCTATGATCGCGTGGCGGAATTGGTGAAAGAGTCGAAAGCTACAGGGAAGACGCTGCGCGAACTGGTGGTCGAAAAAAACATCATGCCCGAAGCCGAACTGGATCATATCCTTCAGCATTCGACCGAGCCAAATCTGTAACCGTGTTCGCCACCGCCTGTCGGTGGCGGCCGCGGGTGGAATTCAGGAAAAACAGGCGGGAAGCCCAACCCCTTTCCGCCCCGTTTTTCACTCTTGCTCGAAAAGGGGGGCATCGCACACAATGAACGCACTTTTGGAACAGGATCGCAGGAGGGCATAAAAATGAACACGCAGACCAATGAGACCGAGTCGCAAACCCTGGCCGGCCGTATTCTTGTTCTCGCCGGGTTGCTTGTTGTGGCTGTCCTTGGCATTCGCACGATCGGCAACGCGGATTTCTGGACGCACCTCGTCGCGGGGCGCTGGATCGCCGGGCACGGCATTCCCCGCGTGGATTCGTTCAGCTTTACCGCCGCCGGTCAGCCGTGGATGAACATCTCGTGGCTCTATGATCGCCTCCTTTATTCTTTCTGGAACATCGGCGGCTCCGGCTCGGCGGCGATCAGCATCCTCCACATGCTGGCCGTCACCGCGGCCTTCGCGCTCATGCTCCCCGTCCGCAGGAAATGGGCGGGCGCGACGAGCACGACGCTGGCGTTACTTCTTTCCGCATGGATTCTCGCGCCGCGGTTTGTCGTCGGCCCCCAGTCTTTCGCGCTCCTTTTTACCGCCGTCTTCGTCTTCGTCCTCGCGCGCGTTCGCTCGCCGATGGTTCCCTGGATTGTCCTTCTGCCGATGCAGATTCTCTGGGTGAACTTCCACGCGTCATTTCTTATCGGTCCCATGATCTGCGTGGCGTTCGCGGCGGATGCATGGATCCGAAAGAAATCGCCGGAAGCGGGCGATGATGCGCCCGCGCGCGACTTGAACACGCTGATCGCGCTGACCGGCGCGACACTCATCGTCACGCTGCTCAATCCCTATCACGTTCAAGTCTATGGACAAGCCTTCGCGGCGCTGGGCGCACGGGCGACTGAAGCAAGAGAGTGGATATCGCCGTTCAGCTCTCAGTTCAGCGGGTCCGTGGCGGCCAGGCACCTCGTGACGTTTGCGCTGATCATTGGCGCGGGCGGACTCGTCTCGGAACGGCGGCGGCTTCCGTTGCCGCTGACGATCCTCGCGGTCGGCGCCGCCTTCTTTGCGGTGCTTTCGTTGTGGTATGCCGATTTCTTTGCGCTGCTCGCGTTCCCCTTCCTTGCGTTGAGCCTCCGGGCGATCGGCGACGCGTTGGCCGGGGTGGTCCGCAAGCTCCTGAATACGGACATGCCCCAGCTTCCCGCCATCGGAGCAGGCGTAGCAGCGTTGCTGGTCTTCATTTCCCTGTGCCTGGTTGTCGGCAACACCTATTACACCGCTTCCGGAAGCATTTCCTCCTTTGGTCTGGGGGCGGAAACGTCGCTTTACCCGACCGCTGCATCGGCTGCGTTGAACAAGCCGGGATTCCCGGACCGGGCCTTCAATCTTCCGACCGATGGCGGGTTCCTGTTGTGGAAATTCCGGGATCGGAAGGTCTTCATTGACAGCCGCGCGGGCGTTTATTCCCCGGATATCTTCAGTCTCGGCGGGAAATGCCTGGCCGGCGTGGAGCAGGCGTGGCAGGAGTTGGAAGAAAAGTGGGAGACGGGCGCGGCGATCATAAACTGCACCGTGCCCGGCGCGACCTTTGCCGTTCGCACGCTGCTTGGCAGCCGCCGCTGGCTGCTGGTCTATTTCGACGGAACCACCGCGGTGCTCGTCCGGGCATTGTCCGCGAACAGGGCTATCGCGGAGGACGCGGAGTTGCAGGAGCAGGGCCTGGCTTTGCTCGAGCGTGAACGCGCGGCCTATGCGGACCGGCTGGGCCGGGCGCGCCGCCCCGCGAACTCCCCGCGGCTCATCGGTGCGGCCAACTTCTACATGGCGCTCGGACGCTATCCCGAACTGCGCGCCGTCAGCATGCTGCTGACCCGCGGCGCGCCGGAGATGGCTTCCGCCTGGCAATATCTCGGCATCGCCGAGCTGCAGGTCGGGAACCTTGATGCCGCCGAACGCGCGCTGAACAAGGCCGCGCAGATGATGCCGAAAAACGTCTGGCCGCTGCTGCACCTCAGCCAGGTCTACGCCAAACAGGGCGACAAGGCCGG
>CAZTYH010000072.1:5609-14766 GCA_964617565.1 uncultured Verrucomicrobiota bacterium | reverse complement strand
AGCGAAGGATGGTGCTCGGGGGGGGACTCGAACCCCCACGGGTTGCCCCACATGCCCCTCAAACATGCGTGTCTGCCATTCCACCACCCGAGCACTCCAGTCATGTGGGCAGGGGGGAAAATACCCATGCACCCGCCCGAGCGCAAGGGAGAAAAGCGGATGGTTTTGGATTGATTCAATCCTTTGCGCGGTTAAAGTGCGAAGCATGAAACTCGTTATCGCCACGCGCAATAAGCACAAGCTGGAGGAGATTCGCGCGATATTTCATCAGCCGGCGCTGGAAATTGTCAGCGCATTCGACTTCCCCGATATCCCCGATGTCGAGGAAGATGGCCAGACTTTTGAGGCCAACGCAGTAAAGAAGGCCGTCACTCTTGCAACGGCCACCGGCTTTTGGGCGCTTGCAGATGATTCAGGCCTGGAAGTGGACGCTTTAAACGGCGCGCCAGGCGTTTACTCCGCACGTTATGCAGGCGAACCCGTGAATTATAAGGCAAATAACGAAAAGCTGCTTGAAGAAATGATGGTCGTGGGCGACCGGACCGCGCGATTCCGCTGCGTGATTGCCTTGTCGAGTCCGACCGGCGTCGCACGCACTGTTGAGGGTTCTTGTGAAGGCTCTATCGGGTTTGAGGAGTGCGGAGAAGGCGGCTTCGGCTACGATCCGGTTTTCATTCCGGAAGGCCATACGCTGACTTTCGCCCAACTCGAGCCTGAGGCGAAAAATGCGATCTCCCACCGTGGCCTCGCTCTCAGGGAAGCGGCGGCCCAGTGGGGCTCCATCCTCGAAAAGCATCCTGCCGACTGGCCGGAGTAAAAGACAATGCCGGTCTATTCTCAGTTTTGAAACACCCGTATTTTCTGTCTCAATTGTCCTTGCATCCCCCACCCATTTGCACCAGCATAGAAATCGTGGGACCGGTCTCTGTTACGGGTATCGGTCTGTGGCTGATGTTGTTGTAACCGGAGGTTGTATCATGAGAGTTGTTCGATTGAGTCTTGTCCTTGTCTTCGTCCTCACCGCCTGCGTCCATGCGGATAATTTCTTCCGCCGATCCGGATCGCAAATACTTGATCCGGATGGACAACCATTCCTCGTGCGCGGCAACGCGCTGAGCCATTGGCTCACACCCGAGGCATACGCCCTGAAATTGAATACCGTTCACGGCCGCCATATCGGGTCCTATTCCAGTATCCGCACCCGCATCCGCGAAATCCTGGGGAACGATGCCGATGCCGACGCCTTCTGGGCTGCGTATCATTCCAACTTTGTCACGCAGGCCGATCTCAACGCCATGGCCGCGGAAGGCTTCAACACCATACGCATTCCATTCAACTATCGCTTGCTCAGCCCCGCCAATTCACCCGACGTCTTCTCCGAAGCAGGATTCCAGGTTCTGGATCAAGCCATCCAGATGTGCAAGAACAGCGGCCTCGCGGTCATCCTCGATATGCATGCATGCCCCGGCGGTCAATCGCACGACGCCCCGGCGGATCCTGAGTACACGTACTGGACATGGGATAACGGCATTCAAAATTGGGTCGAAGTCGGCGTGCCCACGCTCTGGGAGTTTAATCAGGGCTATTACAACCTCACCGGCCGCACTCCGGAATTCAACAAGCAGCGAACCGCCGCCATCTGGCGCGAAATCGCTGCGCGGTATGCCCATGAGCCGGCCGTAATCGGCTATGAACTGATCAATGAACCGTTCCTCCCCTATGGCGTTCATTACCCGGACCTGCGCGCACTGCTTATGCAAATCACGGCAGCCATTCGCGAGGTGGACACCAACCACATCATCTTTGTCGAAGGCAATTTCTATGCGGGGACCTTTGACGGGCTCGTGCCCCCATGGGATGACAACATGGCGCTTTGCTTCCATCGCTATTGGGCCCCCATCAACTACAGCCTGATCCAGGAGTTTGTGGAAACGGCGGCGCTTTACAACCTGCCTATCGTCATGACCGAATCCGGCGAGAATTCAAACCAGTGGTTCCACGAATTCGTTGCCTTGCTGGAAGCAAACAACGTCGGCTGGTGCTGGTGGGGATATAAGAAAGTGGACATGATCAGCTCCGCGTTCTCCTCCACCATCACTCCGGATTATCAATATGTGATTGATAACTTCCGCGATCTGCCGATTGATGCAGCGCGCGCGAAAACAGGCCTGATGGAATGCGCCGCAAACCTCGCCACCGATGCGTGCGATTTCGACCCCGGCTGGTTTGACGCCCTGCTTTCCCCCTCCTATGCCTCTTCATCCTACGCATTTGCGAACAATGTGATCCCCGGCACAATCTACTGCGCGAATTATGACGTCGGTCACCAGGGGGTCGCTTTCTTCGATGGCCGCTACAAAAACGAGGAAGGTTTCTTTGGCGGACCCTGGAACGAAGGCGACACGTATCGCAACGACGGCGTGGACATCACGACAACCAGTGAAGGCATCGGATACAAAGTCGGCTGGACGGAAAACGGCGAGTGGCTGAAGTTCACGGTCAACATCACGCAGACCGGCCGCTACGACATCAACATCCGTACGGCAACCCCGAACAGCGGCGGCAAGCTCCGCCTTTACCTCAATGGATCGCCGATTACTTCGGAGATATCCGTCCCGAAGAGCAACGGATGGGAAAACTGGCGCACCACGACCATCCGCAACGTGAACCTGACGGCCGGAACACGCATTCTCGAATTGCGCGTCGTGGTCGGCGGATTCGATATCGCGAGCGTGGAGTTCAAGAAAAAATAAGCCGCAAGCGATACAGGAGATCCCCTGCTGCGTTTCGAATAAGGGAATCGGCGGGCGCTACATCACATCTTTGGATTCTTCACCCCGCGGCGAAGCATCTGGCGCAGCTTGCGAAGCGAATCGTCCTGGATCTGCTTGATGCGGGCGCGGGTGAGCTCGAGAAGCTTGCCCGTTTCCTCCAGGGTGCGCCCGTCAATGAAGCGAAGCCGCATGATGAACTTCGCGCGCGGCGGAAGGCGGTCAATGGCCGACCATATTTCCGAACGCTGGGCGGAATGCGACGCCTCCTCCGCATCCACGTCTTCCACCAGATCGTACAGGTTCGTGCCGTTCTCCCCGAACATCGCATCCAGAGAAACAAGGGGCGCCGGCACGTTATCCCATTGATGAATGAACGGCCGCAATTTTGCGACGCGGGCATCGGGCAATCCCGTGAGCTTCGTGAGGATCTCGTTGGACGGCTCCTTGCCGTGCTCTTTTTCCCAGGCGGTGATGATGTCCTTGATCGTGATCATGTCGCGCGATGGCCGGACCCCGATGCTGCCTGAACGCACATGATCCCGGAAGAAATTTCGCAAGCGATTCTGCACCGCCTTTTGCGCATAAACGTAGAACGGCGTGCCGCGTGTGAAGTCGAATTTTCGAATGGCATTGGACAACGCCTTGGACCCTTCCTGCAAAAAGTCGGCGAGCCAGACCTGTCCGATCCAGAAGTACGGCTTGATGCAACTCACCACCAGACGCCGGTTCGCGATAAACAATTCTTCTTCAGCGGCTTCAATGCGTGAAATCAGCGTCCGCGCGCGCACGACGTGCCGATGCCATTGGCGCGCATCGGTAATACGCTGCCTCGACATGAGACGAATCTCGTGAGCGCACCAATGCATCTCCTTGAAAAGGTTCAAGGTCTGCGCGGGCGTAAGCAACTCCACCGTGCCTCGCTCGATCAGAAATCGGCCGATGGCCTGCATGCTCGGATCGGGAGGCGTAAATACGCGGGACTGCCGAACCTTCTCCGGCTCGTAATTCTTGTGGCGGAATTCGGCCAGTTCGATTTTCTTGAACGGGAGGGCGTCCGCCATGGACTTTACCTCCTGCCGATACTTTTCTGCCGCTCTTGTCAGTGCACGCGCCATGTTTCAACCATACATCAAGTCCAGCACCAAGTCACTGCCGTTTACCGCGTTCCCCCACCCTTCCCACTGCGAAACTCCCTCATATTCAACCCCCTGCCCTCAAAAGTGACCTGTGTTACCAGCCGGGCGACCTTATCCACCGCTGCCGGATCGCTGTCCAGGTCGAACCGCCAGACCGCGGTCTGCTCATCTTTCTCCGGTGCATTGGTCTGCACGATGCGCGATGGCGTGCGGATACGCAGCGTGACTTTGAATCCCTTCATCATCTGGGCCATCAGGGGATCCGAAGCAATTTCGTTAGCCGTCATCAGCTCGTCGCCGTTGCTGCCACCCGCCTGGGTGAAAACGTAATCGCCCTGTGCGTTGCGAAGCAGGGACACGTTGCGATCGGAAAGGAATCCACTTTGCGCAAGCCCGTCCAGGCTCTGGAACGCAATTACAAGCCGGCGCTGTTTCTGGCCGGCGCGCGAAGCCGTCTTGACGGACTGCAGCACAACTCCGTGCGCCTCGTATTCCTTGAACTCGTTGCGGATTTCCTCGTCGCTCGCATCAATGCCCATCGAGCGGTCCTCTTCATCCTCGTACAAACCGCTTGCCATCGCCTGCAGGCGGGCGGCCTGGTCCTCGGAAATCGCGTACGTAATATCCACCAGGCCTGACCCATCGGACTTCAATGTCAGTGTTTGTTCGACTTCCACGCACCCGCAGAAAAGAACAAGCAGAACGAACCCCGCGAGGAGGTTGATTTTCGGAAGCGAGTGTTGCGCCATCCCTTTGCGAATCATCGCGGGCCAAGTTTGCATGCTTTTTCCAGAGTGTCAATCGCGATCGAATTTTTTGCGGCTCAATTCGCGGGCTAGCTGTTTGATGGCCGCCATGCCTTCGATTTCCGTGGCGGCCAGGAGTTGACTGTTCGCCGCTTGCGTGATGTATCGCTCAAAGGGTCTCATCCCCGGGATACGGCCCAATCGCACATACGCACCCATGGCCTGTGCCAATCGCTCAACAACGGCCAATCGGAAGACTTCTTCCGGCACGGGAACACGGGCTTTCCGATTATAATAAGCAAGCAATCGCGCCTGCAGCTCGACCGGCAGCGCCACGTAGGGATCGCAAAGCAATGAGGCCAGGTCGTATGCCGCGGGCCCCATCCGCATGCCTTGAAAATCAATGAGCGCGGGACCCTTTTCCGTCAGATAAATGTTGCTGGACTGAAGATCGCGGTGAATCAACACCCGCGGTTCAAGCAATAGCCGCCCCGCCACCCGGGCAAGCTCTGCCGCTGCGGCACGGATTAATGCCGGACGGATGCCCATCCGCCGACGCAGGAGTTGGTCCGCGAAAAAGTCGCGCTCCCACCGGTAAAGCCGCTCGTCAAACGGAGGCATAAGGCGAACACGGCTTTTGCGGGCCAAGGCGGTTCCCTTTTCATGCAGGCGCACGACTTCGTCGAGCACTTTCCGGTAAAGGTCGAAAACCCGCGCGGGGGCGGCACCCTTGATGGCAGCGGTCAGCGACCGCGATCCGAGGTCTTCCATCACCGCAACCCGCTCGGCCGGGCAGTCGGCAAGGACTTTCGGGACACGAATACCGGCTCTCGCCAGGAATCGCGCATGTCCGCAATAAAGCGCGTTTTCTTCTCTCTCGACGCTGTACCGAATGAGCATCACAGTGCGTGCGCCGACCTGAACACGCGTAAACGTCCGGGCAGATCCGCGCGCCGACAATGGATAGATCGTTGTATCTTCCGGCTTCATACCCGCCGCCGTAATGGCCGCCGCCTCCGCCCGCTCCAACCCGATATCGCCCCGGCACGCGACGCCCTCGACCCGCCCTTCGACTCGTGTCCCGCGGCCTATCACACTCCGGTGGACACATGCGCCCGACGCCACTTGCGTCCCGTCCCACAGCACGGAGTCCGTGACCACCGCATCGCGCGCAATCGCACAATTCGCGCCGACCGCAACGAACGTCTTGTCACGCTTTGACCCGACGGCTGCCCGCGTTTCGGCATGGGCATCCAGGTATTGCGCGGGTGTGCCGAGATCGGCCCAGTAGCTATTTTTGATGCATACTCCCAGCACTTTTTCCCCCCGGCGCATCGCACGGACATACGCGTCAATGATCCCGGCAAAACCGCTCTCCGGAATATGGCGCAGGATTCGCGGAGACAACAGGTGAAGCCCGCAGAATGTGTACGTGCCGGGCGCACCGGGCTTCGAACTGGCGAAGTTCGTTATGCGGCCATTGCGCATCTCGACCGTGCGAGGCCCGCGCGATGGATGAAGCCAGAGCGCGGCGATCGGATTGCCGCGCTGGAAAGCCCGAACCAGCGGCGCGGGATTCAAATTCGCGGTGACATCGGAATTGATGAGCCAGAAGGGTTGCTCATCCACGAACCATCCGGCTTTTTGCAGTGCTCCGCCGGTTCCGAGAATCTCGGGTTCGAACGATAGCGCTATGCGCAGCCCGAATCCGGAATGCCCGCGCAGAAATTCGAGGATATCGCCCGGCTTGTGATGAAGATTAATGAGCACATCGCGCACGCCCCATCGGGCGAGCATCTCGAGCGCATGCTGCAGGAGCGGCTTGCCCCACAACGGCATGAGCGGCTTGGGCAGATCGCGTGTCAGGGGGAGCATCCGGGTGCCATACCCGGCGGCAAGGACGAACGCACGTTTGGGGCCTGTAACGCTCATGAGCGTAGGGTGGCGAAGAAACTTTGAACATTCAACATCGAACGTCGAACATTGAACGAATGGATTTCCGGTGGCTTGACGTCCTTTCGTTTGAGGGTATAGTGATGCCTGAAATGAATTACCGCATGTCCATCGCAGCCGAAGCAGAGGCTGGCCGGCAGGCCCGCCTGGCGCTATTGCTCTCCCTTAGCGGCAACACCCGCGGCGCGGTGGACGCGAGGTGTTGCAGATAGCTGAATCCAAAGAAGTTAAGGATAGCCCACCGCAATATGACGGTGGGTTTTTTATTGGTTGTTACAAGAAACGAAGGATATAAGCTTAAACGATTCAAGGGAGAAAAGTCATGGCACAGAACGATCCGGGGAAAAGAGTTATTATTTTCGACACGACACTGCGCGACGGCGAACAGTGTCCGGGCGCAAGCATGGGTCTGCGCGAGAAACTGGATGTCGCGCGTCAACTGGCGCGACTGAAGGTGGACATCATTGAAGCAGGATTCCCGATTGCATCACCCGGCGATTTCGAGGCCGTCCGTGAAGTGGCGACACAAATCAAGGGGCCATACATCGCCGGGCTGGCGCGATGCCTGAACAAAGACATCGAGTGCTGCGCGGAAGCGGTCGCGCCCGCCGGGAAGCGCGCATACATCCATACCTTCCTGGCCACGTCCGCCATCCATCGCAAGTTCAAACTGAAGAAGGCCAAGCACGAGATCATCAAGCAGGCCGTCGTCGGCGTGAAGTACGCAAAGAAGTTCTGCGACAAGGTGCAGTTCAGTCCCGAAGATGCTTCGCGCACGGAACCGGACTTCCTGGCCGAGGTGTGCGAAGCCGTTATTGATGCGGGCGCAACCACCGTCAACATCCCCGACACGGTCGGTTACGCCGTTCCCATCGAGTTCGGCCAGCTGATTGCCTACCTGGTCGAACATGTGCGGAATATTGACAAGGCGATCATCCACGTGCATTGCCACAACGATCTGGGCCTGGCGGTCGCAAACTCGCTGGCCGCGGTACGCAACGGCGCGCGCGGTGTCGAGTGCACGATCAACGGACTGGGCGAACGCGCGGGTAATTGCTCGCTGGAAGAAGTCGTGATGGGTCTGCGCGTTCGCGGCGACGCTTTCGGGCACCTGTGGACGGGCATAGACACGAAAGAGCTGCATAGGACCAGCCGGCTGGTGAGCCAACTGAGCGGCATGGTGGTGCAACGCAACAAGGCCATTGTCGGCGCTAACGCGTTCGCCCACGAGGCAGGCATTCACCAGGACGGAATCCTGAAAGAGCGCACCACCTACGAAATCATGCGGCCGGAAGACGTCGGCATTTCCGGATCAGAACTGGTGCTGGGCAAGCATTCAGGGCGGCATGCCCTGTTCTCGCACCTGTCGCGCATGGGATTCGATGTGAAAGACGAGCACAAGGAAGCGGTCTACAACCGTTTCAAGGAACTGTGCGACAAGAAAAAGTATATCTACGACGATGACCTGGTCGCCATCGTTAGCGAAGAACTGTCCGCAGTCCCGCAAGTCTACACGCTGGACTACATGCATGTGTCCACGGGCACCAGCACGGTGCCGACGGCAACGGTACAACTGAAGAAAAGCGGACAGGTCGTGCGCGATTCTGCGTGCGGCGATGGACCGGTGGACGCGACGCTGAAGACGATAGATCGGATCACGGGCGTTCCGGGCGCGCTGGAGGACTATTCCATCCAGGCCGTAACGCGCGGCGAGGACGCGCTGGGCGAAGTCAGCCTCACCGTCGCGTTCGGCAAAGAGCGGGACATGATCTCCGCGAAAGGCGCCAGCACGGACATCGTCGAAGCCAGCGCGAAAGCCTACCTGAACGCGCTGAATACGTACCTGTTCGCCGTGGCCACAACGCAGAAGAAGCGCGCCGCCCGGAAGAGCAGGCGCGCCGCCGGCCGCCAGCCGTGAGACGGCAGAGCGTGATCAGCCCATCGGGAGATCTCTCGGGCAAAGCCCTCGGGATTACAGGTGCTTTGTTGTTCCAATCCCTGGAAAAAAGCTCGTAATATTTTCCAATGATTGGAAAATCCGGCAAATGAAGATCAGTGGTCACACAAAGCCATACGCCGTGCTGGGGCACCCCATCGGGCACACACTCTCGCCGGTCATGCACAATGCCGCGTTTCAGGCCTTGGGCATGGACGCAATCTATCTCGCGTTCGACGTGCATCCCGACCGGCTGATGTCCGTGCTTCCGGCAATGGAGAACATGGGGTTCGGCGGCATCAATCTCACCGTTCCGCTCAAAGAGGTCGCCTTGCGCGGCCTGAATAAACTCGATGAAAGTGCACAGATGCTGGGCGCGGTGAACACGGTCCAATTCACCCCGGACGGCCTGGTGGGACACAACACGGATGGCGAAGGTTTTCTCCGCGCGTTCGAAGAAGCGTTCGGCACACCGGTCGCCGGGAAATCGGTGTTCGTCCTGGGCACGGGCGGCGCAGGGCGCGCCGTGGCGTTGAGCTGCGCGGGCGCGGGCGTGAAGACTATTTCTGTGGCTGATCTCGATGCAGTGCGGGCGAACAAACTGGTTATGGA
>CAZTYH010000072.1:0-5509 GCA_964617565.1 uncultured Verrucomicrobiota bacterium | reverse complement strand
AGCTTTCTGAACGTGTGCGTCTATCGCATTCCGCGTGAAGAATCTGTTGTTACGCCGCGCTCACATTGTCCGCATTGCAACACGATGATTGCATGGCACGACAACATCCCGATGATCAGCTATCTGTGGCTGGGGGCGCGATGCCGGCACTGCCACGAGAAAATTTCGCCCCGCTACTTCCTTGTTGAAGCCCTGACGGCCACGCTCTTTCTTCTCGTCTGGCTTCGCTACGGTTTCGATGCCCGGACACCCGTCTACTGGATGATCATGGGCGGGCTGATCCTCGGAACTTTCGTGGACTTCGATCATATGATTATTCCGGATCGGGTGACGATCGGCGGCATTATCGCCGGCCTGATTTTAAGCCCGCTGATCCCCGCTCTTCACGGGGAGGGCACCTGGCTCGGCGGCCTTATAGCTGCCGCAAAAGGTTTCGCCGCCGGTTTCGGCATCCTCTGGCTGGTTGGCGTTCTGGGCAAATTGATTTTCCGGAAGGACGCCATGGGGTTTGGAGACGTGAAGCTGCTTGGGGGCCTTGGGGCGCTGCTGGGCTGGCGGTCCGTTCTCTTCACCATCATGGTTTCTTCCATTCTGGGGTCTGTTGTGGGCATCCTGATGATCGTTTTTCGCAAAAAGGAGTGGCAAAGCCGGGTCCCTTACGGGCCTTACCTGGCCCTTGCAGCGGTGATCTGGGTGCTCTGGGGGTCAGACTGGTGGCAGCCTTTTCTTACCTGGCTGGCGCGTTAATCGCAGTAAATCGTTTCTCCAACTGTCAAAGAAAATCAACCGTTTTTGAGAATTCCGCTTGTATTCTTTTAATTCAGAGTAAGAATACATCGGAGCAGTATTGAGGGGAGGATTTGTAGTTATGGCCAAAGGTACGGTCAAATGGTTTAACGAGAAAAAGGGATATGGTTTCATAATCCCGGACGGCACCGCACAGGACGTGTTTGTTCACTATTCGCAAATTCAGGCTGAGGGGTTCAAGACCTTGAATGAAGGCGATAAGGTGCAGTTCGAAGTGTTTCAGGATGTCAAAGGGGCGCGGGCGCGCGATGTGGTGCGCCTGACCGATAGTCCTGTTGCATAAGCAGTCCGCGTTTGTCCACGAAAACATGGCACGGAGAAGCGCAGGCGCATTGTGTACAGGCACGGGGACTGTTCAAAAAAGACATGGATGACAAAAAGAACATTGTCCTTGTCGGCTTCATGGGAACAGGGAAGACGGCAACAGCGAAGATTGTAGCGCGCCGCCTGGAGCGCGAGTTCGTGGATATGGATGCCACCATCGAGCAGCGCACCAACCGCACGATTTCAGAGATATTCCACACCGATGGCGAGCCTTCATTCCGCGCAATGGAGCGGGCTCTTGTCCAGGAGCTATCGGCCCGGAATAACCTTGTCGTGGCGGCCGGAGGTGGCGTGGTAATCAACGAGCAAAACGTTCTGGATTTCAACAGGACCGGTGTCGTCGTCTGCCTTAACGCCGCTCCTCAAACGATCCTGAAACGCGTTAAGCACGACGATAAGCGCCCTTTGCTTGAGGAAGGCGACAAGGCCTGCCGGATCATGGACCTCCTGGAATCGCGGCGCGCTTTGTATGGCGCGATCCCTTACCAGGTAGACACCACCTATATGACACCGGAAACGGCAGCCGACCGCGTAATCGAGATCTACGAAAACGCCGCTCGTTCGGGATAAACGGATACACTTCTTCGTTGCGTTTCATCCCCGTGAAGGCCATAAATACTGGCTTCTTGGAAGGAGTTTCACATGCCGCAGAGATTGATTAGGAAACCGGAGTCCGCGCAACCTGAGCACAGCGCGAAAGATGAAGTAGAAACGCTTCGCGAGTTCATCAGGAACCACGGGCAAACACTCGTGATCGCGCTCGGCGTCTGCCTCGCAATCGTTCTCGGCTTCGGCGCCTATAAAAATCATAAGCAGTCCTCGGCCATGCGGGCCTCGCAATTGCTGATGAACGCGCGCAGCTCGGAAGAGTTGCAGCAGGTCGTTTCCCAACACCCCTCGGCCCCGACGACCCCACTGGCCATGCTGACCCTTGCTGCGCGCTATTACGACGACGGACAATATGAAATGGCGCGATTCACCTATTCACAATTCGAGCAGAAGTATCCAAAGCATTCACTCATTGATGTGGCAACTCTCGGCAAAGCTCAATGCCTCGAAAGCGAGGGACAGCTCAGCGAAGCCATCAGCGCCTACGAGTCTCTATTCAGCTCCAACCCGGACCATTTCCTCGCGCCATTGGCGCGGCTCAGCAAGGCCCGTGCATTGATGCAGATGGGACGTTTCGATGATGCGCGCACGGAATACGAGGATTTCATTGCGGCGAATCCGGACAGCGACTGGGCAACCCTTGCGGAAAGCGCCCTGCTTTTCGTGGACAAGGAAGTCCGTTCCGCTGCAAAGGGAGGTGAAGCCCCGGAACCTGTCAGCCTGTTTCCTTTTGCCGCGCCGACGGCGGATGCCTTTTCGGGACTTCCGCAGGCTACGGAGCTGCCTCCGGCTCAGGAAGCTCAGGATCTGTCTCTCCCCGCAGAAGCAGAGCCCGCGCACTGATGTGAGGTCCGGGAAAAAGTTCTAGGAGCGTGGCGGTCTGTTCATCGCGGTCGAACATTTCCGACAGCGCTTTATACGTGCCGCGGTCGTACTGTAACACGGACTCCAGTTTTCGCGTCGCCACATCCTGCACTACAAAGCAGAGGACTTTGTCTGTGGAATCCTCGGCGTCAAAAAGAAGATTCTTCGTGCGAGGATCCAGTTTGCCCAGGTTTTTCGAATAGATCATATACTTGATGTATTCGATGATGCGCTCATTCAAACCTGCATCAAAAAGAAATATTCGCTCGACCAATTCGAATCGGTTGAACACCAGCGAAACCCCCGGCGCATTGAAATCCGCCGGCAGAACCTCGGTCAGGCGACGCAGCGATTCCGCAAACAGGTGCTCTCCCTTATTATATTGCCCCTCGGTCGTGGGAATCAGGTAAATCATAACGCCGCGCTTCGGATCGTTGTAGAGAAGCGGCTTGTCCACGCGAAAGGAAAGTCCACATTCCGCACACGTGACAACATTCAGGCGGTTCGCCATCAAGACCTCTTTGAGCTCCGGCGAAACCTGCACATTGACGGACTCATAGAGCTCTACAGCCTGCGAATGACCGCATTTTGGACAATTAATATTGTATTTTCCGCTTTGAGACATGCCGGATACCTGCCGGACGGCCCTCATCGCCATCCTTTTCGCTTTCTGGACAACATCGAGTGCAACAGAGTAACGGTGGTTGCCGCATGCGTCAATCTTTGCCGTCCCGCTTGAATCGCTGCGCATTGCAGCATTATATTCCATACTTGCAGTTGAAATGGGGGTATTGTAACGTCCGACCCCTCATAGAGATGGGAAGTGTGGCCGGGGGTGCCATTTCCCGTATGTTGGTAACGGGTAGTTGAGCCCACCCGAGTACGCCCTGATTCAAGGCGCGAAAAAAAGTGGGCGAGGAGTAAGCATGAGCGTATTGAGCAAATTGATGGCCTTCTGGAGTTCGAAGGCAGGAAACGGCCGCGGCAAGCAGCTTTACATTATTGACGCCGCGCACCTGTCGGGATCCGGAAGAGGTCAAGGCCGTCTCAGTCCGCGCGAACAGATACAGATCCTGCACAAGCTTTCACGCTTTGCCGAGCAGGAAGGGATCAATGTACAAGCTGTTTTCGAAGGAAAATCCCTTCGCGAAGTCGCAAATGGCGAAAAATTCCGCGAAGTGACTGTCTTCTTCACTGAAAACAGCACAGAGATACCTGAATTGCTGATTGATCTATCCAGACGCGCGCGGGGCCGATCGGCCGTTGTGGTGACTTCAAATACCGAGGTCGAAAAGAAAGTGATTGCCCTGGGCGGCTCCGCCATTCGATCCACAACCTTCAGGAAAGGGATGGAAGGCGGTGGCGGTGGTGGCGGCGACGGTGGAAACAGTCGTGGCGGTTTTCCGCCAAGACATCGCCAGCGCCAGAGGCCGCGCGGAGGCCGAAGGCACGATAGGCGGCCCGACCCGCAGCAACAGCAGTCCAGTCAGCCGGATAATTCCGGATCGGAACAGGACAGCCCGCCACCCAGCGACGATCCGGTTCGCAACCTGATTGACCTGGTGGAATAAGTTGACCTGCGGTGGCGGACCGCCACCCTCCTTCACGCGCCCGCAAAACGCGCGAGGGTGGTGTCTATTCGCTTCAACACCCGGTTTTTGCCCAGCACTTCCAGCATATGGAAAAGGCTGGGTCCTTCGCCTCGTCCGGAAACGGCCACGCGAACAGGATGCACAAGCGCACCGGCCCCCACCCCTTTTTCTTCGGCGAGGACGCGCAACGCCTGCTCGGTAGCGGCTGCATTAAACTCCGCCAATGCCGCAAATCGCGCCCGCAGTTCGCGCAATCCATCCATCGCGCCCTCTTTTTTCAGGCGTTTCTGAACAACCTTTTCATCATACGGATACTCATCGGTGAAAAAGTAAGCGGCCTGGTCCGCGACGTCGGCAAAGAAATGGATCCGCTCGCCCAGCGTCTCGATCACGCGCGCGAAATAGCCGCGATCAATCGTATCGTTCCACGCCCCTTGCTTTTCCATCGCAGCTTGCGCACCAGCGATCAGCTCTTCGCGCGGCAACGCCCGCATGTACACGCCGTTCATCCATTCAAGCTTCTGAACATCGAACTGCGCGGCTGATGATTGCACGCGGTCGAACGTGAACAGCTTTGCCATTTCATCACGAGACATGACTTCGCGATCGTCGCCCGGCGACCAGCCCAGCAACGCAAGGTAATTGAACAGCGCATCCGCGAGGAATCCCTTCTCCTTGAACTCGCCGACATAGGCCGCGCCGTCGCGCTTGGAGTATGGCTTTCCCTGCGCGTTGACAATCATCGGCAGGTGCGCGTATTTCGGAACCGGCGCGCCCAGCGCCTGGAACAGCGCGACGTGGCGATAGGTGTTTTCGATATGATCGTCGCCGCGGATGATGTGCGTGACGTTCATATGTATGTCGTCCACCACGTTCGCGAGATGAAAGACCGGCGTACCGTTGGAGCGGACGATGACAAAATCCTTCATGTCGGCCGCTGCTTTTTTCAGCTCACCCTTGATTTCGTCGTGGAATGCCATATCGGTGCCGGGCATCTTGAAGACGATGCACTCACCCTGCCCCGTCCCGCCCTTGTCTTCCTTATAGGCACGGCCGGCTTTCAGCAACTGCCCGGCGGCATCGAGATGGGCCTGCGTCGTGGTGGACTGGTAGACAGGCTCCTCGTCGTAGTTCAATCCAAGCCATGCCATCGCATCGAGAACGGTCTTGACCGCCTCGGGCGTGGAACGCTCGCGGTCGGTATCCTCAATGCGCAGCAGAAACTTCCCGCCCTCGTGACGGGCAAAAAGCCAGTTGTAGATAGCGGCGCGGATATTGCCGATGTGTACATGCCCCGTCGGGCTCGGTGCGAA
>CAZTYH010000071.1:13358-14906 GCA_964617565.1 uncultured Verrucomicrobiota bacterium | reverse complement strand
GTCATTGTCGCAGGCATGAAAGCGGCATCAACCATCATTGTGCCCTTCCTGCTGGCGGCGTTTCTTGCCGTCGTGTTCTCGCCCTTGTTGTTCTGGCTTCGCAAGCGCGGCGTACGCGCAGGATTTGCCGTGCTGCTCGTCGTGCTTCTCCTGCTGATCGCGGGCATCGCCGTGGTCTATCTCGCGGGGTCCTCGGTGGAAGAATTTGCGCGACGCGTGCCGCGGTACACGGCCAGCCTGCAGGACCAGGTTCGAGTACTCGTCCAAGCGCTCAACCAGCGTGGATGGGACGTGAAGGAAGCGGTCGTTACGGAGTATCTCAACCCATCGGTGATCATGAGGATGATCGGTAATACGGTGGCAAGCCTGGCGGCCGCTTTGACGAACTTGTTCCTGATCATCCTGACGGTGATCTTCATGCTGATGGAGGCGTCGCTCCTCCCGGCCAAGCTTCGCAGCGTGCTGAACGCCCCCGAAGCGCGCATGGAATGGCTGACAGAATTCATGAACAACTTCAACCGTTACCTGGCCATCAAAACAGTTTTCAGTCTCGTTACAGGGCTTGCCGCCGGAGTGCTGCTCTGGATCCTGGGCATTGATTTCCCCGTGCTCTGGGGACTGCTCGCTTTCGTGCTCAATTATGTTCCCAATATCGGCTCCATCATCGCCGCGATTCCTCCCATTCTCCTTGCCCTGATCCTGCGCGGACCCGGTTGGGCGGTGCTGACCGGGGTCGGTTATCTCGTCATCAACATGATCTTCGGCAATATTCTCGAACCACGTTTTATGGGTCGGCGGCTCGGGCTTTCGACGCTGGTCGTCTTTTTCTCGCTGGTGTTCTGGGGTTGGGTGCTCGGGCCGGTCGGAATGTTGATTTCCGTTCCCCTCACGATGGTTGTAAAGCTGGCGCTGGAAAGCTATGAAGACACGCGCTGGCTGTCCATCCTGCTCAGCTCCAATCCCCCGGTGGGCTCAAAAGTCTAGAGTGATACTTGCGAGCAGTGTTTTCTGTGGTACCGTGCAGGAAAATCGAAGGAATACAGGAGGGTTATCATGGCAAAAATACTGATTGTTTATGCCAGTGACTATGGCAACACGAAGAAAGCAGCCGAAGCCGTGGCGGCAGGCGCAAAGTCTGTTGCCGGAACGGAAATCAACATTCGCACCGCGGAAGAAGCGAAGGCTGAAGATGTGACAGGCGCCGATGCGGTGATTGTTGGCTCGCCCGTTCATATGGGCAGTATGGATTGGCGCGTTAAAGCGTTCATTGACAAGGTCTGCAGCGGCCTCTGGATGAAGGACGCGGTCGTCGGCAAGGTGGGCGCTGTTTTCGCCACCGGATCAGGCTTTGGAAATGCCGGAGGCGGAGCCGAAATAACGTTGCTTTCCATGCTGAACAACCTCGCCGAGCTGGGCATGATCATCGTCCCGCTCCCCAAGAATACGCCGGGTTATCCAAAAGGCGGAATGCAATGGGGTCCCTACGCGCGATCGGCCGGTGAAAACCTGGAGCAAACCGGAGTCTCCGATGACAGTCTCGTGGCAGCC